>JAFRVK010000021.1 GCA_017441765.1 Erysipelotrichaceae bacterium | reverse complement strand
CGGCCTGTTCACCACATACGGGATCAAGATCGACAACGACGCCTACAAATTCGACTTCTACGGAAAGACCGAAGAGGAAGAAACCGAAGAAGGTCTTGTGATCGATCTCTCCTCGCTCAAGGAAGGATCGAAGGTGGTCATTGTCAACAAGGCTTACAAGAAGGCGCTGAGCCAGAACTACAACGGCTACTATAACAGCGGTGTAGATGTCACAATCGAAGATGACAAGGTCGTGAATCCTTCAGTTGATCTGATCTGGACGATCGGATTCGACAGCGATGGAAATTATCAGTTTAAGACTGCGGATGGAAAGAAGCTTGCGTTAGGCGCTTCCTATTCCAGCATGCCGCTTGACGAAGTCCATGATGCATGGAAGGTGACTCCTGTCTCAGAAGAAGCTGACAACGATGTCTTCTTCATCGAGAACGTCGGCAGACCCGGTCAGGTCATGGAATGGTATGATTCGAAAAACAACTGGAGCTGCTACGGAAGCAATACGACCGGAGAGCTTTTCCAGCAGCAGTTCTATCTGGTTAAAGAGAAAACGGAACCTCAGCCTGAGGGGGATACCTATGGCCTGACAAGCACATTGGCTACAGGTGATAAAGTCATTCTTTACAACAGCAAGAACGGTATGGGCTTGGGCAATACGCTTACCGGTACCAGAATCAGCGCTGTCTCATTGACGCCTGTCGACGGTGTTATCACTACAAGCAATACCGATGTCGTCTGGGAAGTCACAGTCAATGCGGATGGAACCTATGCATTCAAACAGGACGGCAAGATCCTGGGCGGTGTCGTCAACGGCAACAAGAACGATCTGGTCGTCACCAATCCGGAAGCAGACAGCTGGACTCTGGAAGGTCCGGATGAAGGAGATTTCAATTATTTCATGTATCTCGGCGATCTGGCTTCCAGTTTCGGCAAGGTCTATCTTGAATACTATAACGGGTTCACCCTTTATGGAAGCAACAATCCGAACAAGGATTCCTACGGCATCACTTTCTACAAGCAGGGTGCCGATCCGGAAACGCCTGTTCAGGAAGTCGGCGATCTTGTGACGGATCTCTCCCAGCTGACAGACGGCGCGACGGTCGCAATCTATTCACCTGGCCATCAGACAGCGATCAGCACCATTCCGAATGGCGACTGGTATCTGAGAGCGAATACCGCAACAATTGAAAATGGCAAGGTCCAGAATTTCACCGAAGACTTTATCTGGAAAGTGAGAGTCAATGATGATGGAACCTACAGTTTTATCGCTTATGATGATGAAACGCATACAATCTGTGTGTGGCCAAGCGGTTCCTATGCCGAAGTGACTGTTCTGTTTGAAAAACACCCGGATGCGGATGACAAATGGAACCTGGCTCCGGCCAAGACAGCGAACTGTTACTATATCAGCAGCCTGTCGATTACCGGCACCAACAGCCGCGGTGTGACAGGGCCTGCTTATCTGGAAGCTTATGTCCGTAATGAATCGGAAGTCTTCTCCGGTTTCTTCAATACGGTCGATAAACTGACAGAAGGCGATTTCGCTTTACAGTTCTATCTGGTCGATCCTGAGGATGCGATCCCTGCATATGATGATGGCGAATGGGATGGCGTCATGGAGAAGGGCGAGACCTATGTCATGTATAACGCGATCGCTGAAGCATCAACAGGTCTCTTCAAGGAAGCGAGCTATGCTTTGACAGCAGTTCCGACTACGATCGAAAACGACAAGGCAAGAGCCGGCAATGGCGCTTATGCGTTCAAGGTCGATACAATGGGCCGTTACTATTCGTTTGAAGTCAATGGCAAGTATCTGGCGACCAATGAAGCAGAAGAACTCTTCTTTGTCGATCCGGATGAAGAAGGAAAGGCTCCTGAAAATGCTAAATGGTATCTGAAGCCGAAAAATGATGGCTATATCATTTACAATAAGAAAATCACTTACAACGGGACTCCTGTCTGTATCGAATACTATTCCAGTGTCTTCTCCGGCTGGACCTTCAGTACGAAGAATGATGTCAATATCTATCTGTTTAACTTCTATAAACCGGCAGATGATCTGAAGATCTGTGAGAACGTCGTTCAGGATCCTTCCGTCATCTTTGACTGCGCAAGCACGCGTTATATTGAAGAAGACTATTCAGCGTCCTTCACTCTGGATGATCTTGCTGAAAGCATCGAATCGATCGATATCTATTATGTGGTCAATGAACGCAGAGTGACGGTCGATGATTATGAAGTTTCTTCCGATGGAAAAGCTTACAGCTTCGATCTGACTGCCGATGAGATCGATGGCAATGAAAAGCCAAAGAGAATGTATATCCATGTCGAAGTATCGAACAGCTATGGCATTTCCTATGAAGGAATCCTGGAAGTCTGGATCTTCGATGAGCCTTTCTTCACTGATCCTAAACCTGCTCCGAATGAACAGACGAAAGAGGAAAAGAGACCTGAGATTTCGGTGAAAGCGGGCAACATCGGTGAAAACCCGCAGTTCAGGATGTTTGTCAACGATGTCGAAGTAGATGCTGTCTATGAGAATGGACGTTTGAGCTATACGCCTGCTGAAGATCTTCCTGACGGACGCGTGACTGTCAGAGTGACCGTCAAGCGCGCCGATAATATGGATGCAGAAAAAGTATGGAGCTTCATCGTAGGTCTGTCCGAGTATCAGCTGTACTTCGGACAGCTGCATTCACACACCACTTATTCGGATGGTTCCGGTACTCTGGAGACAGCTTTGGAATACATTTCTTCGATCCCGAAGAGCGCCAATGTCCAGTTCGTCGCTTTCACGGATCACTCCAACTATTTCGACACGACCAGCGCTGCCAACCCGGCGGATGCCATGAACGATAAGAGTCTCATGACTCCTGCCAGCAGAGCACTTTGGGAGAAATACAAGGGTACGATCGCTGATTTCAATGCATCACACGATGACATCATTGCGATCGGCGGTTATGAGATGACCTGGTCAGGCGGGCCTGGTCATATCAACTCGTTCAATACGGATGGTTTGGTTTCCCGTAATAACGAAGCATTGAACAACAAGGCGAACGATGCAGGTCTGCAGCTGTACTATGCGACGATGAACAAGGATACGGAATACGAGACCATGCATATGTTCAACCACCCTGGTACGACGTTCGGCAATTTCAATGACTTTGCGTACTGGGATGAAGAAACTGATAAACACATGTTCCTGGTGGAAGTCGGCAATGGTGAAGGCCAGATCGGCGAAGGCGGCTATTATCCGAGCTATGAGGAATATATCCTGGCTTTGGATAAGGGCTGGCATGTCGCTCCGACGAATGACCAGGATAACCATAAAGGCCGCTGGGGCAACGCCAATGATGCCCGTAATGTCGTTCTGACGAATGATTTCTCGGAAGAAGGCATCTATGAAGCGATCAAGTCTTTGCGTCTCTATGCGACCGAGGACAAGAACCTGCAGCTGACCTATCAGATCAATGGCGAACCGATGGGCACGGTATTTACGGATGAGAACACTCCGGACAAACTGGATGTGCAGATCACGATGTATGATCCGGATGATACCGATATGATCATCAAGGTTGAAATCGTTACCAATGGCGGCGTGACAGTCTGGACCTGGGGAGATCAGGCGGACATCAAGGAAGGCGTACTGACAGCGGAAATGGTTCCGGAATACAGCTACTACTTCGTACGTGTCACACAGTCTGACGGCGATATTGCCGTGACTGCTCCGATCTGGGTCGGCAATGCTTTGGATCTTGGCATTGAATCATTCACCTGTGCAGATGATAAAGTCTATACCGGCAAAGAGAGCACACTGACTGCGCAGTTCTACAACAACGAAAACACCAAGGCTGTCATCAAATCTCTGACTTATCTGGTTAATGGTTCGGAAGTGATCGGTACGGATACGACTGCGAAAGAAATTCCTGCCAATGGCACGCTTTCGGTCGATTTCAGTCATGTCTTTACAAAAGCCAAAATAACAACAGTCACGGTTTCGGCAGTGATCGAGATCGATGGCAAGGAATATGTCTATTCGGCAAAAGTCGAACTCGATGTGATCGATAAGGAAAATGAAAACACTGTCAGCACAATCAAGGAAGTGCGTGATGCTTCGATTGAAAGTGATACTGGCTATCGTTTCATCATCGAAGGTGTCGTGACATCGAATGCTTCAGGTCACGACAAGGATACGGCTTTCTTCGACTGCATCTATGTGCAGGATGAGACAGGCGGTATCTGCTGCTTCCCGGTTTCCGGTGACTTCAAGATCGGCGACAAGGTTCATATTGTAGGTCATACCGATTTCTATCAGGGTGAGCCTGAACTGCAGGTCCAGGAGACCAAAGTGATCGGGCAGGGAGAAGTTTCTCCTGAAGAGATCAAAGCTACCCAGCTAAATGACCGTTCAGCTGAAGGCAGACTGGTGACGATCAAAGGCACGGTAGAAAGCTTCGAGGAAGCCAACGGACTGATTCAGACCGTCATGGTAAAGGATGACAAAGGAAATGTCGCCCGTGTCTTCATCGATGGCTACATCACGACCGCTTATGATGTCGAGAGACTGTTTGTCGGAAACGGCATCGAAGCGACAGGCTTGGCGTCTTATGATAATACATGGCCTGATACCGGGGCATTCCCTCGCATCCGTATCAGAGACCGTAAGGATGTCGTCTGTGATGACTATAAGATCATCGAAGGCAAGGATTCCACCTGGGTCAAGGATTCTGAAGAAGATCTGCTGATCGTTTCGAATGCTCCGAATGAGAAATTCGATGGTCTGTATATCGATGGTCAGCGTGTTGGTGAAGATGTCTATACACGCGAAAGCGGTTCGACGAGGATCACTTTACCTGCTTCTTATCTGCAAACGTTGACCGATGGCAACCATGTGGTCAAGATCAAATCGACCGATGGTTCAGCGAGCACGAATTTGCTGGTCAAGGGTGTGACAGAACCGGGAGATCCTGATAATCCTGATAACCCGGACATTCCGGTTAATCCTGATCAGCCGGATAATCCTGACAAACCGGATCCGGTGAAACCTGTGGTGCCATTCGTTCATCCTTTGACGGGTGTTGATTCTATGAGCCATTACAGGCCTCATATCGGTAATGTAAGAAAGTATTAGGATTAATTACAATTAACAGGAATAACAAGGACAGTTCATGTGAACTGCCCTTGTTTTGTTGAGTGTAATACGCATGCGAATCAGCCTTTTATATTATAATAGAAATGTTGGATATGATTTCATTGATCAAAAAGAATATCGAAAAAAACAAGACGATCCGTTATGCAGAGATGATCGTGACTGCTGTACTGTTGCTGCTGTCGCTTTTTCTGTTTGCTTCCGGTTCTGCAAAGCTGAACAGCTGTGACGGCGAAGTCGAATATCTCGGTACTGTCCGGTTGGAACGGCAGTATGATGCAGAAGATTATGATGAAGATTCCACAGTATGCGATGTATTGTATGTCAAAGATGATCAGCAGCTGATTGTTTCTTATCCTTATGAAGAGTATCTTGTTCTTCAAACAGAAGAAATCGAAGCTTACGAATATATGACCTCCAATGGTATCCGTCTCTGTTTTGATCATCAGGGACCGTCACAGAAGGAGATTATCGAAATTTATAAGCAGGTCATCACAAGACAAGAAACGACCCGTTTCGATGCAGCCACCTCTTCACTGATTCTGGTGATATCGCTTCTGGTCGTTCTGCTGTTTTCCGCTTTTTTCACAACGTATGAAAAATGCTGGTTCATGGGAATCATGATCCTGGCGACGATCTTTGCGATCCTCTTTCCGGAAGAAAGCGCCAACGGCATCAATGGTATCACCATCATGCTGCTGTATCTTTTGGATACATTCCTGAATATCTTATGTGAACTGCTGATCTCGAAGCAGTCGCGCTATAATTTCCTGGTTTCCATACTTGTTGAGATCACCGAGATCCTGATCTGTGTCATCCTGCGCTATCGTTTTGCGACGATGGTCGTGACACTGTTTTTCTGGCTGCCGATCGATATCCTGAGTTTCATCAACTGGGCCAGACACAAAGATGATGAACAGGAGGAACTGACCAAGGTGCGCAAGCTCAGCGGTTTTCAGGAGCTTATGGTTATCCTGTGTATTATCATCTGGACAGTCGTTGTCGGTTATCTGATCAGCGGCCTGAATATCCGGACGGATTTCTTCGGACACAACAGAAACCTGGAGACTCTGATCAATTATATCGATGCCTGCGCTTCGGCTGTGGGCATCGCCAATGGCCTGTTCATTTTCTTCCGTTTGCGTGAACAGTGGCTTGCTTGGTATATCTGCGCATTGCTGGAATCCGTGATCAACATTCTTTCCGGACAGTATGTTCTGCTGATCCTGAAACTGGGATATTTCACAAACACGACCTATGGCTACATCCGCTGGAGCAGGTATATCCGCGAACATCGCAGCAATGATGCATCGATGTTTTGATTTTCTGCCTTGGTATCAATATAATATAGTTGTTATATATAAATATATAAAGAAGTAAAAGGAGATTATTATGGCAATTGAAGCAGGCGATTTCAAGACAGGTTTGACCGTTATGGTTGATGGTGATCCTTGGCAGGTCATCGAATTCCAGCATGTAAAGCCGGGCAAGGGTGCAGCTATCCTGAAAACGAAGATGAAGAATCTGAAGACCGGAAGTACGCAGGAAAGAAACTTTAATGCCTCGACAAAATTTGATGCAGCGGTCATCGAAAAGAAGAATGCGTTGTTTTCCTATGAATCCGATAATACCTATTATTTCATGGATCAGGAAAGCTATGAGATGTATGAACTCGGTGAAGAACACATCGGTTTCAACAAGTTCTTCCTGCTGCCAAACACAGAGATCACGCTGATTTTCTTTGAAGGCAACGTACTGGATGTTTCGATCCCTGATAAAGTCGAACTGACAATCACGGAAACGACTCCTGCAGTTAAAGGCGCGCCTTCGACACAGACCAAGGATGCGACGCTGGAAACGGGTCTGAATATCCGCGTTCCGCAGTTCATTGAACCGGGTGAAAAGATCGTCGTTTCTACGTACGATGGTTCTTACGCAGGCAGAGCTTAAGCTGATCTTATGAATAAAGTCGTACTGATCACCGGGGCGGCCCAGGGGATCGGGAAAGCTGTGGCGATCGAACTGGCCAGGAATGGCTATGATGTCGTCATAAACTATCTGACTTCACATGAAGAAGCTTTACAGCTGAAGCAGGAACTTGAAGATGTTTTTCATGCGAGATGCCTGGCGATCAGAGCTGATATTTCGGATGAGACGGAAGTCAGGGAAATGATATCTGTCATCGATGAAGAGTTCGGCGGCGTCGATATCCTTGTGAACAATGCTGCAGTCGATCTGTCGAATGTTTTCAATGAAAAGACTGTAGAAGAATTCCGCAGAACGCTGGATGTGAATGTGATTGGCGCATATCTGTGCAGCAGATATGTTTATCCTCATATGAAGGAACAGGGTTATGGCCGTATCGTCAACATTTCATCGACCAACGGAATGAATACCTACTATCCGATGAGCATCGATTATGACGCATCGAAAGCCGCGTTGAATTCTTTGACGCACGATCTGGCGATGCAGTTTGCGCCAGATGTTCATGTGAATGCGATCGCACCGGGATTTATCGGTACGGAAAATGAACTCAGAGGCTATGATGAAGAGTTTCTGGAAGAAGAAACAGAAAAGATCTTGGTCGGGCGCTACGGGCGACCGGAAGAAGTCGCCTATCTGGTCAGATTTCTGATCAGCCCTGAAGCAGATTATATCAATAATACGATCATTCGTATCGATGGAGGACAAAAAGGAAGCTGTTAAGCTTCCTTTATTGATTTTGATAGAGCGAGCAGGATGGATAGTTTTCCATACTCTTTGGTAAGACCGCCTTGCAGATAGAGCGTATAAGGCGGGATGACCGGAGCATCTGCACTCAATTCGATGGTGCTGCCTTGGGTGAATGCACCACAGGCCATGACTTCATCGAAAGGATATCCCGGCATCGGCGCAGGAACTACGCGGACGAAGGAGTCGATCGGTGAAGACTCCTGTATGCCTTGCGTGAAAGCGACAAGCTTTTCTTCGCTGCCTAATTCTACGGTCTGGATGATATCGGTCCGTTTTTCATTATAGCGCGGCGACACATTGCTGAATCCTGTCTTTTCCAGCATGTATGCAGTGAAAACTGCTGTTTTAAGGGCGTTTTTAACCGCTTCCGGAGCCATATAGATTCCTTTGAAGAAAGTATTGTTCAGATTGAAATTTGCTCCCTGTTCCTTTCCTATGCCCGGAGCAGTGAGCCGTTCTGCGACCATCCCGACAAGTTCTTTCTTTCCGGCGATATAGCCTCCTGTCGGTACGATGCCTCCGCCCAGATTCTTCATCAGCGAACCGACTACGATATCGGCCGCGATATGACCCGGTTCTCTTTCTTCGACCAGTTCGCCGTAACAGTTGTCGACCATGATGATGACATCCTTATTGACTGAACGGATCGCAGAAATGATGTCTTCGATCTGGGAGAGATCCAAAGAAAGACGGCTGGAATAGCCGCGTGATCGCTGTATCTCCACAAGACGGACATCCTGACGGGACAGCCGTTCAATGATCTTTTCTTTATCAAAAGCGTCGTTCAATAGATCGATCTGTTCATAACGGACGCCATGCGCTTTCAGAGACTGCGTGGAATCGCCGTAGAGACCGATCATTTCCTGCAGGGAATCATAGGGCGTGCCTGTAAGGGAGATCATTGTATCACCGTGCTTCAGAAGAGCGGAAAACGCCAGATACAACGCATTGGTTCCGCTCATGATCTGCGGACGCACCAAAGCATCCTCGCATCCCAGAACGGTCGCAAAGATCTTCTCCAGTTTCTCTCTGCCCGTGTCAAAATTGCCATAGCCGTTGATATCGCTGAAATCAGCATAAGAAACCCTGTTTTCGATAAAAGCAGAAAGGATCCTCTCTGAATTGATCAGAGCGATCCTGTCGATCTCATCATAGATTTCCTTCAAAACAAGATCGGATTCCTTTGCGATCTTCAGCAATCTCTCATCTATCTGATCCATCAGCATAACATAACCTCACATCTATCCATATTATATATTATCATCCGGTTCATATGTCAGACATTGCGTGGCGTTCCTGATGCTTAAGCATATAAAAGGTAAAGAAGAGTGTTTTTATTGTATGATAAGGTTACTTGGCAGGAGTGAATCATGAAAACATTATGGAGATTAAGTAAGGAAGCCATCCGCTATCGGAGTCTGTATATTCTGGCTATTTTTGCTACGCTATCGCTGACAGTGGTCAATCTGACGGCACCGAAAGTTTTGTCCTCTATGACCGGAATCGTAAGGACCAGCGTGACAGCCGAAGGACTTGTACAGATCAGGAAGCTGACACTGATCCTAATCGCGCTGTATCTCTTAAGGATCGTTTTCCGTTTCATGAGCAGTTATCTGTCCCATAAAGCCGCATGGTATCTGGTCGGAGATCTACGGACCAAGGTCTATGACAAGATGGTCCACATGCATCTCGCTTTCTTCCATGACAAACAGACAGGCGACCTGATGAGCAGAGTCATCAATGATACCAGAGATTTTGAATTATTATATGCTCACATGATTCCGGAAACCATCACCAATTTCGTGACCTTTTCCGGTGTACTGATCATCCTGCTGACGATCAATCCCAAACTGGCGCTGATCACCTGCGCGCCGATTCCGCTGATTCTCATCTCAGGACTGGTCTTTTCGAAAAAGGTACGGTCATTCTTCCGTATCTCTCAGCAGAAGATGGGAGAACTCAACGGCAAACTTCAGGACAACCTTTCAGGAACACATGAAATTCAGGCATTTGGCCGTGAAGATTATGAAACAGGCAGGATCAATGAGAAAAACTTTGAGCATGTCAAAGCAATGCTTCAAGCCCTGAAGGTCAGTGCGGTATTTCATCCTTTCGTGGAGTTTATCTCATCCATCGGTACGATCCTTGTGGTGGCGTTTGGAGGTTATCTTGCCTACAGCGAAGGGCTGCAGGTCGAGGATATCGTCGCTTTTCTGCTGTATCTGAGTCTGTTCTATCAGCCGATCACCGGTCTGGCAAATCTGCTGGAAAACATGCAGCAGTCTCTGGCCGGAGCGGAACGGGTCATGGCGATCCTGGATGCGCCGAACCAGATCGAAGACAAAGAAGGTGCGGTCGAACTGAAAGATGTCAAAGGCGAAATCGTATTTGATCATGTGAGTTTTTCCTATATCGATGGGATACCGGTGTTGAATGATGTTTCCTTTACCTGCAAGCCCGGAGAGATGCTGGCGCTGGTAGGACCGACCGGCGTAGGAAAGACGACGATCACGGAACTGCTTTCACGTTTCTATGAACCGCAGTCGGGAAGAATCCTGATCGACGGTCAGGATATTCAGGATGTCAAGATCTCAAGTCTGAGACAGAACATTTCCACTGTTCTGCAGGATACGTTCCTGTTCAATGGAACGATCGCTGAGAATATCAGCTATGCACGACCGGAAGCGACGCTGGAAGAGATCAAAGAAGCTGCCAAGGCAGCCAATATCGATAAGGAAATCGAAGCGATGCCGGATGGCTATGATACAGTAACTGGGGAAAGAGGCGTCAAGCTTTCAGGCGGTCAGAAACAGCGTATTGCCATCGCCAGAGCGATCCTGCGCCGTTCGCCGATCATTGTACTGGATGAGGCAACAGCTGCCGTCGATGTGGAAACGGAGAAACAGATCCGTGAGGCGATCAATTCCCTGACAGGGAAGCGGACCATTATCGCGATCGCACATCGGCTCAGTACGATACGTTCTGCAGAGCAGATTCTGGTGATCGAAGATGGAAAAGTCGTCGAAAAAGGCACACATGAAGAACTGCTGCATCAGGGCGGACAGTATGCCCGGATGAACGACATCCAGAAGGAGAATGAGTAGAGGATCAGGGGCTGTCCCTTTTCTTTTTGAAAAAAGGTATAATGATATCGATAGATTTTGTGAGGTATGATCTATGGAAGAAAAGAAAGAATTCAATGAAGAAGAATTTTTAAAGAAAGTCGAAAAGGCTGCCAGCAAAGGTGTCTCCAAGGGAGGCGTTAAGAATATAATGTTATCGGTATTGCCGACGTTGATCGTGATTGGCTTGCTGGCGTATCTGATCGTGCCGAAAATCGATGCGCTGCATAACGGTTTGAAGAGTTTCTTTAAATTCGATGAACCTTTGTCAGACCATGATCAGACGATAGAGAACCATGGAATTTTCGGTTATACTGCTGCGGATTTCGAGGAAGCGATCCTGGGTGATTCCGAGAAACTGAAGAAGCTGGAAGTCTATTCGCAGGAGATATCAGATGTTTCCGAGATCTCTGATACAGGGCTGTTCAACTGGGCGGTATTCACGAAGTGCCAGTTGATCACCTACAACGGGGAGGTCGTTTATACTGTGGATCTGGGACAGCTGAAAGCATCCGACATCCGTTTTGATGAAGAAAGCAAGATCATCACCCTGATCATCCCGCATGCCGTTCAGGAAGAGATCAACATTCCTGAGGATCAGATCCAGTTTGGCGATACCAGCAAGGGTCTTCTGGCGTTCGGCGACATCAAGATGACGGTGGAACAGGCCACAGAGGTACAGGCAGGCGCCAGAGAGAAGATGCAGCAGAAACTGGATGAGCAGAAGGTACAGGAGACGGCAGACCGTTTTGCGAAGCTTGCGGTGTGGGAACTGTATTCCCCGATCATCAAGAGTGTTGCCAAGGATTATTCCTTGGAGGTCGTTTTTAAGTAAGAGCTTCATCGTGAGATGAAGTTTTCTTTATGAGATAGGAGAACATATGAAAATACTGAAGAAAACTGATTATGAACAGATGATTGCACAATCCCGAGATCAGAGAATGAACTGGTGGCGTGAAGCACGATTTGGAATGTTTGTGCATTTCGGTTTATATTCCGTGATTGGAAGGCACGAATGGGTCATGTCGATGGAAGGGATCGATAAGGAAGATTATGAGAAGTATGCCAATCAGTTCCTACCGAAAGAAGGGTGCTGCAGGGAATGGGCGAAACTGGCGAAGCAGGCCGGGATGAAGTATATGGTTTTAACTACCCGTCACCACGAAGGTTTTTCCTTGTGGGATTCCAAAGTCAACCCGTTCAATTCCGTCAATTACGGATGCCACAGGGATATCGTAAAAGAATTTGTTGAAGCCTGCCGGGAAGAAGGACTGAAGATCGGTTTCTACAGTTCCATCATGGACTGGCGTCATCCGGATGGGGAAGCCTGCGCCTATGACAACAATGCTCGAAGAAGGTTCCTGGATTATATCGAAGCACTGAATACGGAATTACTGACGAATTACGGAAAGATCGATATCCTGTGGTATGATGTAGCTCAGCCGATGGAATCCTGGGAGGCCTGGGATTCGCTGGCACGCAACCAGCGTTTAAGAGCGTTACAGCCCGATATCATCATCAATGACCGTTCAAGGCTTCCTGAAGATTTCGGTACGCCGGAAGGAAAAATCAGAGTCCTGGATCGCGACTGGGAAGCCTGCATGACCTTCAATGATATCGCCTGGGGCTATCTGGATGAGAAACAGGCATTGCCTTATGCGTATACCGCACAGAGGATACTGAGAATGCTGAACACCTGCGCATGTAACGGAGGGAACCTCTTATTAAATATCGGACCGAAGGCAGATGGCTCGATCCCTCAGGATGCGATCAAGCCTCTGACGGAACTGGGTAAATGGCTTTCAGTCAACGGGGAAGCAGTCTATGGCAGACTTCATCCGAATCTCCTGTCCGGATCCTGGTACCGCGGAGGAAACGGCATTACCGGAATCACTTATGGAAAAGATCTGATGTCTGTCTATCTCTGGAACTGGATCTCTCCACCGGATGGAATGATGTATTTCTCAGGCGTGTTCTCTGAACCCGTACGTGTTACGAAACTATCGACAGGCGAGGATGTGGAATATGAGTATACGGAAGACCATCGCATCCTGCTGAAGGGTCTGCATCTGGAAAAAGAAGAATTCGTTCCGGTCTACAAGGTCGAATTCAAGGAACCGCTGGTCTATAAACCGTACCACAAGTATCCGCAGATCTGGTACTAACCAGGAAGCCTTCAGGGCTTCTCTTTCATTCCATGAAACTCTACGATAAATAGGGTGACATCGTGAGCTGTTTATCCTATCTTGGAGTCAGGAGGTAAGCATATGGATGCAGAAAAAACAGGAAAACTGATCAGTTCACTGCGCAAAGAAAAGAATATGACTCAGCAGCAGCTGGCGGATCAGCTCTATGTCTCGGATAAAGCCGTTTCCCGCTGGGAGACGGGAAGGGGATTTCCGGAGATTACGGTTCTTGAAGATATCGCAAGCCTTCTGGATGTGAGCGTCGCGGAGATCATCAAAGGAGAACGGATCGAAGGAGCAATCTCTACGAAGGATATGGAATCCATCACGGATGACAGCATCAGCATTTCCAGGCAGTATGTTCAACAGAAAAGAAGAGGCAATATCCTGACCGGTTTTCTGGCAGGAGTAATCCTGCTGATCATCGCGATCACGCATCTGAACAGTCCGATCTATTTCGGTGATCCTGATGAGATCATAGAGATCCGGAAAATGGATGATCAGATGATCGTTGCCGTTCTGGATGAAAAGGTCGCAGGATACGAGATCGAAGACAGTATATTTGAGGAAACGGACAGCCGATACAGTTTCATCAGCTGTTACACGACCAGGATGTATGATTGGTTTGGCAGAAAAGAAAAGAAACTGGCGATGCTGGATGAAGGATCTGATTTTATCTATTATTACCCATCTGAAGAAGGCGATAAGCTGATCTGGTCGAATGGGAAGAATTCTCCCGGCGGAGTAACGACACTGCCCAGACTTGTTTATAACTATTGGATATTGCTGGCAGGCTTGTGCAGTCTCATAGGAATCGTTTCATACTTTATATTCAGAAAGAAATATTTTGCGCAGATCCTGCTGAAGATCACGCTCATTCCGGTGTCTCTGCTGGTATCGATGCTGCTGATCCTCTCCGGACATTTCGGTGAGATCTACAACGCGGCATACTATTTCAGTGGAATCCTGCTGCTGAGTATCGTGATTTATGTCTTCCTGATGATGCTTCTGGAACAAAGAAAGAAACAGAAGATCAGGAATTGATTACGATTATAAAAGAGAAAAGAAAAAAAAGAGCCATTTGGCTCTTTCATTTCAAATGGTGGAGAATAACGGATTCGAACCGATGACCCCCTGCTTGCAAAGCAGGTGCTCTCCCAGCTGAGCTAATTCCCCTGAGATGGTGGGCCTGATAAGACTTGAACTTGCGACCTCGCCCTTATCAGGGGCGCGCTCTAACCACCTGAGCTACAGGCCCATCTGCACCATAGGATGCTATATTATTCTACTTCAAACAGCAAACCATTGTCAACAAAAGAGCTGCTTTAATTGTAAAAAGATGATGGATGAGGTATATTAAAATATACTGATATGAAAAAACTATACGGATTGATCGCTGTTGTATTATTGGCTGTAGCATTATGCGGTTTCAGCTTTTTTGATGACGACAGCGATGATTTCCAGTTCAATCTGGAAGCCTTGTACGATTATCAGAAAACATATGAATGCGAAGAACTGAATGTCTGCTCCAGCAATACTGCTAAGACATACATGGATTATCATATGACCACTGTCGTCAGTTCTTTGCAGTATCAGTTCATCCATAATAAACTGACAGTCGATAAGAAGACAGGTTTTCTCTATGACGATGAAGGATTCATTGCTGTAGCCTTGGGATCTTATTATGGAGTCATTGGCGACCGTTATTATTTCACGCTGGAAAGCGGGATCGTTCTGCCTCTGGTCAAAGCCGAAGAGAAAGCGGATGTGGACACGGACTGGAGCGGCTGCTACCACACATCAGATGGCAGCGTCATCGAGTTCGTGATCGATTCCGACTATGCCAAGGGTTATTTCAGTTCTTACAGCAACGGTCTGGTCCTCGATGGAAACTACAATAACTATTCCTTGTTTTCCGGCAGTTTCGTGAAAGTCGAAAAAGTCCTGGATGAAAAGCTGGTCAAGCCAGTCACATACAGGTTTGACGATTCTTTTCCATACAGTATCGATATCTACAATTACGCCTCCGGCTATTGATAAGCAGTACCTATGTATACAATCAGAAATACCACAATCGAAGATCTGGATGAATTAAGACGTATCTTTCATATTGCCCGTGAACAGATGAAGGCAGACGGCAATCCGGATCAGTGGAAAGATGACAGACCGGATGAAGAACTTGTTCTGAAGGATATCGCAGAAGGCAATTCTTATGTCGTGGAAGACGATGGAAAGATAATTGGAACCTTCGCGTTCATCATCGGAACAGATCCGACTTATATCGAAATCGACGGAAGCTGGCTCAATGATAAGGAGTACGGTACGATACACCGGATCGCCTCGGATGGCTCGATAAAAGGATTATTTAAAACGGTGCTGGATTATGTCTGCAGTTTCGGAGCGGACATCAGGATCGATACCCATGAGAAAAACACAAGGATGCTGCATCTGCTGGAAAAGAACGGTTTTATCCGTTGCGGCATTATCATCACCGATGACGGAACAGAAAGAATCGCTTTCCAGAAAATAGTATAATAGAACCATGGAAAAGGTGTTGGCGATCGTCGGTCCTACCGCGGTCGGCAAAACAGGTTTCGGTATTCAGCTAGCTCGCAGATATGATGGCGAGATCATTTCGGGTGACTCGATACAGATCTATCGAGGTCTTGACATCGGAAGCGCCAAGCCCACAAAAGACGAGCTTTCGCAGGCTGTGCATCATCTGATCGACATCAGGGATCCCAAGGGCCGCTACAGCGTCAAGCAGTTCCAGGATCTGGCCCGTCGATGTATCAGAGAGATCAGCGAGAAGGGGAAACTTCCCATCATCGTGGGTGGAACCGGATTGTATATCAAGGCTGCTTTGTATGACTATGTCTTTTTTGATGAGAAGGAAGAAGATAACCAGTATGAAGACTATACAAATCAGGAACTATATGTTCTTTTACAGGAAAAGGATCCTGCCGCTCTGGAGAAGATCCACATCAACAACCGCAAGCGTCTGATCCGTGCCTTGAACATCTATGAGAAACATCAGAAAGGGATCTCGGAAATCAAGGCGGAGCAGGAACACAGACCGATCTATGACTGCCTGGTCATCGGACTGACCTGCGAACGCCAGGAACTGTATCACCGTATTGATGAGAGAGTGGATCGGATGATAGAAGAAGGCTTGCTTCAGGAGATACAGAGTTTGCTGAAGCAGGGAGTGAGCTTCGATGATCAATGCATGCAGGCGATCGGCTACAAGGAATTCAAGGCATATTCCGAGGGAAACATGACACTGGATGAATGCATCGCAGAAGTCAAGAAAGACTCACGCAACTTCGCGAAACGGCAATATACCTTCTTCAAGAATCAGCTGGAGATGCAGTGGTTCGAAGACAAAGAACTCGCAATAGAAACGATCGATCGATGGCTGAACAAGGGGAAGTCGTAGAACGATTTTGAAGAACCTGATAAGATCTATGCTGTGAAATGATAGAACATAAAATGTATGGATAGAAACAGAGCTGTATACAGAATCGGTTTATTATCACTATGTCATATGGGCATCGATTTTCTTTGTGCCTTTTCGTTGTATCGCTGTTTCACAGACAGATATGAAGCTTTCCTTCTATATAATTTCTGTGCCTTTGCCTTGCAGATGCCTTTAGGCATCCTTCTAGATTTCTGGTCGGATCGAATGAAGAAAAACTATCTGCCGGGATTGCTGTTTACGATACTTGGAATCGTTCTGACAGTTGCAGGTTCGTTTCTATCGCCTGTGATCCTGGGAATCGGGAATGCTTTCTTTCATGTGGGAGGAGGCGTCATCACAATCCATGAAGATGACGACAGCGGTCTGAATGGAAGAGGGTTGGGTACCTTTGTTGCGCCTGGAGCGATCGGTCTAATCCTGGGGATCCTGTACTACGGTTCGTCTTTATTTGAAACCATACGCCTGATCGTTTCGGTCATATTGGCCGTATTCGGAATCGCTCTCAGTATGAATCGAACGGAACAGGAAGCAGTCGAACAGCAGCCGATAGAATTTGACAGAGATTTGCTGTATCTGATCATCGCGTGTTTCGTCGTTGTGATCATCCGTTCTCTGACCGGTATGGCCATGTCGTTTTCCTGGAAGAATGGTGCTTTCCTGACGATTGTCGCGACCCTTGCTTTGGCATCCGGAAAGACGGCAGGAGGTTTCCTGTCCGCAAGATTCGGAATGAAGAAAACGGTTATATTCAGTCTGCTGGCAGCGGCGATCGCATATGCTTTCGGACAGAATTTGATCGGCGGATTACTGGTGCTGTTCACCTTCAATATGACCATGCCATTGACCTTGTATCTGCTTGTGCAGAAGATGAGAAAACTGCCGGGAATGGCATTTGGTATCCTGACTTTCGGTCTGTTTCTTGGCTATCTGCCGGTGCATTACGGATTCCTCAAGAATGTTTCTCCGTTTCCTTTCGGCACGATCGCTTCCATTGCTTCTTTGGCTCTGCTGCTGATTGCTTCTGATATTTCAGAAGGAAAGAATCGATGAACGGACTGATGGTTTATCTGAAGCCGTTGCTGCTGACGATCCTCTTCGAAATGATTGCGGCATATATTATGGGATTGCGCACAAAGAAAGAACTGCTTCTTACCATACTGGTCAATATCATCACGAATCCGCTTCTTGTCTATTTTTCTTTGATTCTGATGTATCATTTAGGTATAAAGACAGGTACGATTCTGACCTACGCCATACTGGAACCGCTGGTCATCTATGTCGAATACCTGATTTATATAAGCTGCTTATCTGACAGGAACTGCCTGTTCCTGTCGATCGTATTGAATCTTGTTTCAATCATAGGAGGTCTGTTATGTCAAAGAATTATCTGAATGTGTTGTCACTTGCTGCTGTTCTGTTCCTTGGTCTGACCCGTGTCGTATGTGCCGATATCGCACCAGATCCGATCATCAGAACGGTCTCTTATCTGCCGATCGTTCTGATTGTGGCAGTCATCATTATCGTGCTGCTTCTGATCAAGAAATTCTTCAAGAAATAGTTTTCAGACAGAAAGAAAAACGCATCCTGCCGGCAGCCTGAAGCCCGCCATCCTTTGATGCGTCTATCCAGAAACAGAAAATGTGTGACCTTAACGGGTCACACATTTAATAATACTTCATCATCAAGATATTTCCTGGTCTTTTCTTTGAAGATACGGATCAGGTCATTGACTTCGAGTTTCTCTCTTTCTTTTCCGGAAACATCGTAGACGATCTCTCCTTCATTCAGCATGATCGTACGGTTTCCCGTATGCAGTGCCTGATCGAGATCGTGGGTGATCATCAGACAGGTGATATTGTTTTCTTTGATGATCTGATCGGTCAGCTCCGTGACTTTCTCGGCGCTTTGCGGATCCAGGGCAGCTGTGTGTTCATCCAGAAGCAGGAGCTTCGGAGGATGGATGGTCGCCATCACCAGAGCCAGAGCCTGACGCTGGCCTCCGGACAACGTGCCGACACGCTGATGCATGCGTTCTTCCAGACCGATATCCAGATCCATCAGTTTCTGTTTCAGATATTCTTTGTCATGACTGTTCGGCATGGACAGCCATCCGCCTGTTTTAGCAGCCAAAACAAGATTTTCATAGACTGTCAGTCCAGGAGCTGTTCCCATGGAAGGATCCTGGAAGAGCCTGCCGATCTCGTGGGCGCGAATGTGTTCCGATTCGAAAGTGACATCTCTGCCATCAAGGAGTACAGTTCCTTCATCCGGAAGGAGCCTTCCACTGATCAGATTAAACAAAGTCGTCTTTCCTGATCCGTTCGCACCAACGATGGTGATATAGTCTCCCTGATCGACATGGAAATTGAAATCGCTGTACAGCACTTTTTCATTGATCGTACCGGGATCATAGGTCTTTGAGATATGGAACAGATCAAGCATGCTGACTCCTTTTTCTCTTGGATAAGAGATAACGTTCTTTCATGTAAGGCAAAGAAATGGTGATCAGCACAATGACAGCCGATATCAGTTTCAGCATGTATGCAGGCATATTCAGACGCAGAGCGGCAGTATAGATCGTCCGGAAGATGATCGCACCCAGGACCGCCAGGATCGTATCAGCCACTACGGAACTGTTTCTGGAAAGAATCCTTCCGATCAGCAAGGATGCCAGACAGATCGTCAGGATACCGGAACCGATGTCAATATTGACCGACTTCTGTGCCTGAGCGAGAAGGCAGCCCGATAAAGCCGTGATCCCGGAAGAGATCATCAGACCGATGATCGTCGTGAATGAAGGATCGATCGAAGAGGATTCTACCATCACCGGATTGTTTCCGGTCGCACGGATGGCCAGACCAAGCCTTGTTTTCAGGAACAGATTCAATAGCAGGCAAACAGCAATGACAAAGAGCAGACTGATCAGCAGGATGTGATAGTTCTCTAAGAAAGTATTCTGAAGGAGATCTTTCAGCATAGTAAAGATGGTTGTGATCTTATTCATGTTCAAGAGGGAACTCTTGCCCATGATCGCGATATTGATGGAGAAAGAAGCGGTATTGACGATGATTCCGGACAGGAGGGAATCGACACCCATCCTGGTTTGAAGCAGGGCGGTGATCAGTCCTGCTAGTATGCCTGCTGCCAGAGCGGCAAAGATCGACAGGAACGGATGCCCGCTTAAGGCCACCACAGCTCCGACACAGGCACCGATTGTAAACACGCCATCCGTCGACAGGTCGCAGATGTTCAGCATGCTGTAGCTAAGGAAAAGAGCTAACACGGTCAGCGAACTGATCAGACCTAATTCCAGCGCAGTTCTTATCAGCATTCTATTCTCCAAAATATTCTGCCGTTGTGATTGGCTGTACCTTGCTGCAATGCGGAGTGAATAGCGCTTCCACTGCAGAATAATCCAATCCTACCAGTTCGCAGATTTCCGTATTGACCGTAGCAATGCCGTTATCGAATGTCTTTACCGGCATTTCTGCAGGCGATTTGCCCGATACGAGGATCTCAAAGGCCATTTCACCGGTTTCTCTTCCCAGGTTGGCATAATCGACACCATAACCAAGGAACGCGCCATTCAAGGCGAAGGAATCCGCTCCGGCATAATGCAGGATCCCGGCATTGGCCAGATCTTCATAGATGGACAGTTCTGCGGTCATGACCGTATTGTCGCTCGGGGTAAAGACAGCACTCACGCCTTCGTTGATCAGAGATCCAACCGCAAGCCGGATCTCATCCACGTTCGTTCCGGTCTTCTCATGGATCGTAACGCCTTTCCTGTTCAGATACTCTTTTGCCTGCCTGATCGCTGTCGTCGAAGCATCCTGTGATACATCGTATAAAAGTCCGACATCGGTGATTTCAGGATCAAGCACAAACATCAGGTCCAGTATCGCATCGGTATCAAGATAATCCGAAGTGCCAGTGATATTGGCTCCCGGCTTTTCCAGACTTTCGACCAGACCGGTCACCAGAGGATCGCTCACTGCTGCAAAGACGACAGGGATCGGATTGTCCTCCGTCTGGCCTTGCATATTCATGGCTACAGGGGTAGCGATACCGATCATCAGATCAACCTCATCCGCGATGAAATTGCTGACGATCTGTGACAGCACATTCGCATCCGCGTTGGCATTGTCTTCATTGATCCGGATCGTGACGCCATTCTCTTCTGAGAGTTCGTTCAGCCTCTCTTTGATACTGTCGACGATCTGATTCAAAGAAGCGTCATCCACATAGTTGCAGATGCCGATGGTGTAGACCATTCCGCCCTCATCCGTTCCGTTTTCTTCCCCGGAACAGGCGCTCAGACCTGACACCATAAGCAGACAGATAAGCATTGTTAATAACTTCTTCATGTTTCACCCTTTCCTGGGACAAAAAAATCCTGTCCCAATACTTGCTGGGACAGGACTGTAATTCCTGCGGTGCCACCCGGCTTGGTATCGCTGATACCCACTCGCGCATACTGACATATGCTGACTTGTTTTACGCTCGTCACAGCGTCTCGCATACTCCATTTCTGTTTCAGCTCGCCCTCAGAAGTCCATTCGATCCCGCTTTTCTGCCGCTTTTCCACCGTCCGCAGCTCTCTTGATGAACCTTTACAGGATTTACTTGCCCTTCGTCACAGGTTTAATTTATTCTACTTTGAGAAACGAGGCTTTGTCAATGTCTGTGATCAGGACTGAGGATTCGTTTTTCTTTGAGAACTGAAGTAAAATAGATATGTAGAAAGAAGCGAAACTATGAATACGATAACTATTACAAATCTGCATAAAGATCTTCAGTATCCTGATGGTACAGCCTTGAAGGATATCCTGAAAGATGCTCAGAACGAACTGCCTTATCCGGTCTATCTGGCGAAACTGGATAACGCTTACCGTGCTCTGACCCATGAGATCAGTCATGACAGTACGGTAGAATTCCTGGATCTGCGCAATCAGGAAGCATGGCTGGTCTATCAAAACAGTCTGGTTCTGATTTTCATCAAAGCGGTCCACGATCTGTTTGGCAAGAAGGTTCTGGTAACCGTCAAGAATTCTCTGAATAAGGGTCTGTATATCACTTTGACTCATAAGGTCGATGACGATGATGTCGCAGCTCTGATCAGAAGAATGAGGGAGATCATCGATGAAGATCTGCCGATCACCAAGGAACATTTCTCCAAGGATGCGGCGATCCTGCTGGCGAAGAAACTGAAAATGGAAGAAGCAGGGAAACTGCTGGACAGTGTCACGAACATCAGCGATGTCGAGATCTATTCCCTGGAAGATGAGATCCAGATCTTCTACAACTATCTGGTTCCTTCGACTTCCTATGTACAGCTTTTTGATGTCTGCCGCTACAAGAACGGCCTGATCCTGAAATATCCGCATCCTGGCGATCCGAATGTTCTGCCGGAGGAAGAGAAGCAGGAACTGCTCTATAACGCCTTCTCGGAAGCAACCAAGTGGGGACAGCTGATGAATGTCAATTTCGTCAATGACCTCAATGAGAGGATACTCTATGACAGAGTCGATGATATGGTACTGATGCAGGAAGCCCTGCATGAAAAGCGCATGGCCGAGATCGCGGACATGATCAAGGAGAGGCAGTCCCGTCTGGTCCTGATCTGCGGGCCGAGCAGTTCGGGCAAGACGACTTTTGCGAAACGCCTGTGCATCCAGCTGGCGGTCAACGGCATCCGTACCTTATACATGGGAACGGATGACTACTACAAGGAAATGGAAGAACGGGTCTACGACGAGAATGGTCAGCCTGATCTTGAAAGCATCAATGCGATCGATACCGTTCTGTTCCGTAACAATATCCGCGACCTTCTTGACGGCAAGACCGTGGATCTTCCGAAATATGATTTCAACGAAGGAAAGAAAGTCTATGGCGAACGGATGACCGCATTAGAGAAGGACCAGATCCTGGTCATCGAGGGCATCCATGCGATGAACGACCAGATGAGCGAGAACATTCCTGATGCGGACAAGTTCAAGATCTACATCTCGCCGTTCACGCCGATCTCCATCGACCATCACAACCGAATCTCTACGACCGACGCAAGAATGCTGCGGCGTCTGGTACGGGACTATAAATTCCGCAATGCTCCGGCCCAGAGAACGATTCAGATGTGGCCAAGCGTTCGAAGCAGCGAAGACAAGAACATCTTCCCCTACAACGACAAGGCCGATGTCTTCTTCAATTCCAACTGCATCTATGAACTGTCCGTATTAAAAAAATACGCCGAACCATTGCTGAAGCGTATCAAACGTGATGAACCGGAATATGGGGAAGCGCAGCGGATGCTGAACTTCCTGAAGTATTTCGATGTGATCTATGACGATGACATCGTTCCAAACAACTCCATCATACGGGAATTCATCGGAGGTTCCGTGATCGTAAAATAGCTGCTAGGCAGCTATTTTCTTTATGATATTGAACGTTTCATCCGAAATGACATGTTCGATCTTGCAGGCATCGTCTTCGGCGGTCTTTTCCGATACGCCCAGACGGATGAAATAATCGGTCAGGATCTTGTGCCGTTCATAGATCTTGGAAGCGATCTTGAGACCTTTTTCCGTCAGTTCGATATAGCCATTCTCATCGATGTTGATATAATCTTCATTCTTCAGGTTTTTCATAGCCCGGGAAATGGAAGGTTTGGAATAATTCATCTGTTTGCAGATGTCGATGGAACGGACATTTTCTATTTTCTTGGATAAAACCAGTATGGTTTCCAGATACATTTCAGCAGATTCTTGAATGGTCATAACACTTACCTCAACAACATTATAATTATTCTATCTCATGATTGACAAGTTAGCAATAACTAACTACAATAGTAGTAGTTAGTAATTGCTAACCAAGGAGGTTCTGTCTATGATGCCACTTACATATGCCGATCCCGGTGAAAAGAATGTGATCATGAAGATCAGCGGCAAGCCGGAGATCAAGAAACATCTTGAGGATATGGGTTTTGTGACCGGAGCGCTGATTACGGTCGTTTCTGCCGTGAACGGGAATTTGATCGTCAATGTGAAGGATACGAAAGTGGCATTGGACAAAGAACTTGCCAACAGGATCATGATTTAAGGAGGATGATGAATGAAAACATTAAGAGATGTTGAAATCGGTGGCACCTGCGTCGTATAAAAACTTCATGGCGAAGGTGCAGTCAAACGCCGCATCATGGATATGGGTGTGACAAAGAATACGGAAATCTATGTACGTAAGGTCGCTCCATTAGGTGACCCGATCGAGGTGACTGTAAGAGGTTATGAACTTTCGATCCGTAAGGCGGATGCCGAAATGGTCGAAGTGAAGGAGGAAGAGGCATGAGTATCAGAATCGCTTTGGCAGGTAACCCGAACAGCGGCAAGACGACCCTGTTCAATGCACTGACCGGTTCCAATCAGTTTGTCGGTAACTGGCCGGGCGTTACCGTCGAAAAGAAAGAAGGCAAACTGAAAGGCTATGATGATGTCATCATCACTGACCTTCCTGGTATCTATTCCTTGTCTCCATATACACTGGAAGAAGTGGTTGCCAGAGAATACCTGATCACCGAACGACCGGATGCGATCCTGAATATCGTGGATGGCACGAACCTGGAGAGAAACCTCTATCTGACCACGCAGCTGACCGAACTGGGTATTCCAGTGGTCGTTGCGATCAATATGATCGACCTGATCGAAAAGAACGGAGACAGGATCGATCTGAATGTCTTATCCAAAGAGATGGGCGTACACTTCGTATCGATTTCCGCTTTAAAAGGAACCAATATTGATAAGGCGGCAGCCGCTGCGGTAGAAGCAGCCAAGAATGGCAAGACCATTCCGATGCATACGTTCAGCGGAACTGTCGAACATGCTCTGGCACATATCGAAGAAGCCTGCGTTCATGACCTGCCTGAGGAGCAGCAGCGCTGGTATGCGGTCAAACTCTTCGAGAGAGACCCGAAGGTCCATGAAACCCTGAAACTGAAGAAAGAGACGCTGGATCATATCGAGAACGATATCCAGGCGGTCGAAACGGAACTGGATGACGATGCCGAAAGCATCATCACGAATGAAAGATATATCTATATCGGCAATCTTCTGAAGGGGATCTATCACAAGAAGAACAGAGGCAACATGTCTGCTTCCGACAGGATCGATAAGATCGTAACAAACAGAATCCTGGGTCTGCCGATCTTCGCGCTCGTCATGTTTGGCGTATACTGGCTGGCTATGGGCCCGTTTGGATCGTTCCTGACGGATTGGACGAACGACGTATTTGCCGGTGAATTTATGGAAGGCGGAGCAGCGGCTCTGCTGGAAGGCTGGGGCGTAGCTCCTTGGCTGGTATCGCTGGTCGCCGATGGAATCGTTCACGGTGTCGGTGCCGTACTGGGCTTCGTGCCGCAGATGATCGTTCTATTCCTGATGCTGTGCATCCTGGAAGATGTCGGATACATGGCCCGTGTCGCATTTGTCATGGACCGTATCTTCCGTAAATTCGGTCTGTCCGGCAAGTCCTTCATCCCGATGCTGATCGGCTCAGGCTGCGGCGTTCCAGGTGTCATGGCAACCAGAACAATCGAAAACGAACGTGACCGCCGTATGACGATCATGACGACCTGTTTCATCCCTTGCGGAGCGAAACTGCCGATCATTGCTCTGATTGCCGGTGCGGTCTTCAACAAGGCTTGGTGGGTATCTCCTTACGCTTACTTCATCGGTGTCGCAGCCATCATCGTTTCCGGTATCATGCTGAAGAAAACGAAGATGTTCGCAGGCGATCCTGCGCCATTCGTCATGGAACTGCCGGCATATCATGTTCCTTCTGTAACCAACGTCTTAAGAGGAACCTGGGAAAGAGCCTGGAGCTTCATCAAACGTGCGGGTACGGTCATCGTATTGTCATCCGTTGTGATCTGGACGCTGAACTCTCTGTCATTCGAAGGCGGATTCCATTATCTTGGTGAAGACGGAGAAGGTGCTTCGATCCTTGAAAACATCGGAAATCTCTTTGCCTGGATCTTTGCGCCGTTAGGTTTCGGAACATGGCAGGCAACCGTGGCGACGGTTCTTGGTCTGGTTGCCAAAGAGGATGTTGTCGGTACGATCGGTACGCTGATTGCCATGGAAGATCTTCCGGATCTTGTCGAAGAAGGAGAAGAGATCATGGGTGTACTGGATGTATTCTTCAACGGATCTGCGGTTGCAGCATTCGCATTCATGGTGTTCAACCTTCTGTGCGCTCCTTGTTTTGCAGCTATGGGTGCCATCAAGCGTGAGATGAACAATGCGAAGTGGACAGCATTCGCCATCGGCTACATGTGCGTATTCGCCTATGCGGTAGCCCTGATGATCTATCAGTTCGGTTCCGCCCTCCATGGCGAAATCCATATCGTCGGACTGATTGCCGCTGTTGCGGTACTGGTCTATCTGATCTATATGCTGTTCCGTCCGTATAAGGAAGCGACCGAACTGACGATCCGTTAGGAGCTTCCTATGAATACGGCAACCTTCGTGGTATTGCTGCTGGTGATCCTTCTTGTCTGCTTCCTGATCAAAGGACTGATCAGAGACGAGATCAATGGCTGCTCTTCCTGCGGTCTGGATTGCGGAGCATGCGGGAAGTGCCGGGATCTGAAGGAAAAGATCAGGACCTTGCAGCAATCGAACTAATCATAACAAGCAGGTTTGAACATCGGTTCAAGCCTGCTTTTTCTTTATGAATCTTCATCAAATCTTAATCTGCCCTGCGTTTTATTTTAAACGGCATATCCCTTAAAATAGACGTGAGGTGATTCTATGGCAAACATTCTGATCTGTGATGATGAAAAAGATATCGTAAACGCTCTGAAGATCTATCTGAACGATCCCAATCATGTCCTTTATACTGCATCGAATGGGAAAGAGGCTTTGGAAATCGTGGAACAGGAAGCGATCGACCTGATCCTGCTTGACATCATGATGCCGGTAATGGACGGGATCGAAACGTTATCGAAAATCAGAGAGAACCATAATATGCCCATCATCATGCTGACAGCGAAAAGCGAAGACAGCGACAAGGTCCTGGGACTCAATGTCGGTGCGGATGACTACATTACCAAGCCGTTCAATCCGCTGGAAGTCAATGCCAGAGTCAACTCGCAGCTGCGCAGATATCTTCAGCTTGGAAGCAATCTGAAGCATCAGGACATCTATGTGATCGGCGGGATCGAACTGGATGATGCCAAGAAAGAAGTCACCGTAGATGGCGAAGCTGTGAACCTGACGCCGAAAGAATATGAGATTCTCAAATATCTCATGGCCAATCCGGACAAGGTATTCTCTCCGAAAGAACTTTATCGCGCGATCTGGAAAGAGAGTCCTTATGGAGCGGAAAACACGGTCGCTGTCCATATCCGTCACTTAAGGGAAAAGATTGAAATCGATCCTGCCGAACCCCGTTATATCAAGGTGATCTTCGGACAGGGCTATAAAATCGAAAGAGGTAGAGAAAGATGAAACGTTTTTTTAAGACGATTACAGGCAAAACAACATTGTTTATCACATGTGTCATACTAATCTGCACACTGATCACAGGACTGCTGGGGATCGTGTTCATGGCAGAAGCGGATGTCTATACCCGTCCGCAGGCGGGATTATTCGATGAATACATCGACAGCTGTGTGCGTCAGGACAGCTATCAGCTGTTTCTGAATGTCATGCATTCCCGAGAAGAGAATCAAACCCTGACCGTTCCTGATGAGGATATCATTTTCGAGATCTGTGACAGTCAGGACAATCCGATCGTCAGTTCAAAAGGAGCTGCCAAGGTACAGGAATGGTATCAGACATATGAGTTTGCAACTTACCGCGATGGTGAAGGAAATCTTTACTATGACAGTCATGCCTATGGAGGAGAAGAGGAAGTCTACACTTTCAAGGCTTATCTGACAGATGCATACAGAGAAACCGATCGTTTCCGTTTCATCAGCAGGATCGTAAGCTTTGCCTACCAGATGCGTTATCTGATCTATCCGGTCATGCTGGTATGCTTGCTGCTTCTGGTCTATGCTTTCGTCACGCTGATGAGTGTCTCGGGAAGAAGAATTGAAGAAGGACTCTATCCGGGACCTTTGAATAAAGTTCCGTTCGATCTGCTGCTGGCTGCAACAGGAATCATTATCGTTTTGGGAATCATGTTCCTTGACAACAACCGTTTCTGGGATGATCTGTTTACGATCATCGTCGTTATTGCCGGAACCGTAATCTGTATCGGTCTCTGTCTCGGCTTATGCATGTCCCTGGCCTGCCGGATCAAACAGAAAAATGTCATTTCAGGATCTTTCACTTATCTGTTCCTGCAGAAATGTGTGATCATCGTGGTTTATTTTCTGAAGCTGCTGAAGCGTCTGGCAACGCTGATCTGGAACCTGATCAGGGAGATCCCGCTGGTCTGGAAGACGGTCCTGTTTCTTGCGCTGACATACATGCTGGAACTGATCCTTTATTTCGAAGCAGACGCTCTGCTGTTCGTCGAGAGAGCTATTCTGGCAGTTCTAGTCCTGTTTATCGTCATACAGATGCGTCGCTTACAGAAAGGCGGAGAAGCTCTGGCACAGGGTGATCTGCAGTATCGCGTCGATACGAAAGGGATGATTTTCGATCTCAAGAAACACGGAGAAGACCTCAACAGCATTTCTTCCGGAATGGCAATCGCCGTAGAAGACCGTCTGAAGAGCGAACGGATGAAGACGGAACTCATCACCAATGTGTCCCATGATATCAAGACCCCACTGACCTCGATCATCAATTATGCCGATCTCATCGGAAAAGAAAAGAGCACGACAAAGAAAACCAAAGAATATGCGGATGTACTGACCAAGCAGGCAAACCGTCTGAAACGATTGCTGGATGATCTGGTGGAAGCATCTAAAGCCAGTACAGGAAACCTGGAAGTCGATCTTCTGCCTTGCGATGCCGCGACATTCGTGACTCAGGCGATCGGAGAATACGATGAAAAGCTTCAGCAAAGCGATCTTACCCTGATTACCAGCGTTCCTGAGAAGCAGCTCACAATCATGGCGGATGGACGAAGGATGTGGCGCATCTTCGATAATCTTATGAACAACATCTGCAAGTATGCTTTAAGCGGAACCAGAGTCTATCTTTCACTGGAAGAGATCGATCATAATGCCGTATTCACATTCAAGAACACTTCAAGAGATGCGCTGAATATTTCTGAAGAAGAACTGATGGAACGCTTTACCAGAGGGGACAAATCACGCAATACGGAAGGGAATGGCTTAGGGCTTTCAATCGCCCGCAGCATGGCGGAACTGCAGAATGGAGAACTGAAACTACAGATCGATGGAGACCTCTTCAAAGCGATCCTATCATTTCCATTGATCTAAGATGATAGCTATTGACTAAAAGAAAAACTTGTTTTATGATAAAGGTCCTGGGGTCGAATATGGTTTCGACTGGTCTAGTTTGATTTAGACTGCAGTGGAGTGATGACCTAATCATCAAAACAAATTAAACGCTAACACTAATTTAGCTTTTGCCTAATCAATAACCGACATAGGTTTTAGGCCCTTCTATCTGCCAGGTTCATAACAGGTAGTCGTAAACATGAACTAGGTGAAGCAAGTTTCGTTCTTTCTCTTGCCATCCGAAAACCGAAAAGACGGATTCAATATCTGGTCGTTTAAGCTAAGGGTATTGTATTATTCAAAGTTAAACTAAACTGTAGACGTTTAAATGCGGGATTATTCCAGGACGAGGGTTCGAGTCCCTCCGACTCCACCAGAAGTGTTAAAAAGCCTGTATTGTTCGATAAATACAGGCTTTTTTGATGTTTTTACTAAAAAAGTT
>JAFRVK010000020.1 GCA_017441765.1 Erysipelotrichaceae bacterium | reverse complement strand
GATGCGGATGACTACAACAACCAGTATCAGATCAGAAAGCTGAATCTGGACCGTGAGCAACGGGTCTATCTTAAGGATCTGGAAGACAAGAATAACGAACTCTTAAGCAGGATCGATGCTTTGCAGCAGAAGAGCAATCAGAATGAAGAGATCTATAACGATAATCTTGCGGAACTGAATGATCAGAAGACTGAAATCGAAAAGGATTACGAGAATCGTCTGGCGATCGTGCAGAACGATTTTGACCGCAGCTGCCAGCAGCTGAATGAAAAATATGACAATGATCTTCTGAATGCCAGGAATGAGCACGAGAAGAAACTGATGGCGATGGAAGACAAGTATCATCAGGATACGCAGGCCCTGGAGGATGTCTTCAAGCAGAAACAGGACGAATATGAGAATGAAAAGATAAAAGTCGACGAAGACATCGATAAGATGTATCAGGAGACTCAAGAAAAGACCGCTTATCTTGCGCAGCAGCAGAACACATTGCGGGATTCGATCAATAAGATACAGGTCGATCTGGATGCGAAGAAAGTCGAATTCAAGGAAAAAGTCGTGGAACTTGAGAAGGAAAAGGAAGAAGTCCTGGCCAGGATGGCGAAGCAGCATGAGCTGAACATTGCCAAGATCGTTGAGGATTATGAAACCAAACCGACCAAACAGCTGCAGGATATCCGTGACGAGTATGCCTTGAAGCAGGTCGAATACAATGAGAACATTGCGGCGATTGCTTCCCGTAAGCATAAGATCGATGATGAAGAAGCGGATGTGATCCGCAAGAACAAGCTGCAGAGAGAAGTTGCCGAAAATAAGCTGAATGCGACAAACAGCGAATTTCTGCGCTACAAGAAGGAAATCGAAAAGACGGAGAATGATCTCAATAATGATTTTGTGATGCGCCAGAAAGAGCTGGAGACGTATAAGGAAGAACTGAATGAACAGCTCGTCAAGATCCGTGAACAGAAGCAGCTGCAGCTGGATCAGCTGGTGGAAAAGAACAACAAGGAATACGAAACCAAGAAACTGGAATATCAGAGCAAGCAGAATGCGATCGAGAAACAGTATGCCGATCAGCTGAAGTCCTACGAAGACAATCTGCATGTCAAACAGGCGAATATCGATTCGCTGATGAGCGAGATCGAAGTGCGCAGGGAAACGGCAGAGAAACAGAATACCGAGATCTACAACGAAGCAGTCGCAAAGACGACCGGCATCCAGAAACAGCTTGATGAGATCCTGGATCATAATGAGATGGAACGCAGCGAACTGTCTGTCGAACTGGAGCAGAAGAAACAGGAAATCAGTTCTGACTTACAGGAAGTCCAGAACAGCTACAACAGCATTCTCGAAGAAAAGAAACGCTCTTACGATGAGTTCGTGGTTTCTGCCCAGAAGAAGTGTGAAAGTCTTAAAGCTAAGATCTCTGAACTGGAAAAAGAAAAAGCGCTTGAGCTTTCCAAGATCGATACCTACGAGAATGAGAAGCGTCTGGCGATACAGGACCGCGAGAAAGAAACGATGGATTATGTGGAAAGCATTTCCCATCAGATCGCGACGATCGCCAGCCAGACCAGACAGCTGGATACGACTCACAAGAACCGTATTACCGCCATGAAGCAGCAGATCGCTCAGACCATGTCTGAATATGACAACCTGCTGCGTATCACGCCGGATCGCAAGAAGGAAGTCGAAGATGAATATGAACACAAACTGCTGGATATCACCAGATCCTTTAAGCAGTCCATTGATGAACTGGACAGTACGCATAATGAGATCCTGATCCGTCTGGAGAATGAACGTGATCAGATCATTGAGAATATCACAAAAGAGATCGAAGGACTGGAACTTGCCCGCAACAACAAGCTGAAGGAATTCGAAGCGGAAGTCAAGAGCATCTCCATGACCTATGATGCGATGCTGAAAGATGAACAGGCGAAGCAGGATGCTCTGTCAAACCAGATCATCAAAGCCAACGCCGAACAGGAACAGTTCATGAATGAGATGTATGACAAAGATGAAAATGCCGTTACCGATTATGAAAAGCAGAAAGAAAGACTGCTGCAGATCCATCAGGACAGCCTGAAATCCACAATGAATGAATTCAGTGAGCTGACGGCGAATCTGAAGCGGGAATTCGATTCGTTATTGGCTAGAAAAGCGGAACTTGCATTGGAACTGGATCAGCTTGTCGAAAAGAACAAAAAGATCGATGAGAGCATCGCAGAAGAAGAGCTCAGGCTGCGTTATGAATGCAATCTGATGCTTAGCGATGCACATAAACTGCTTGAGCAAAAACGCAGCAAGCGCAAACAGGAACTCTCTCATCTGGATATTCTGAATGACAGCAAAGCCAGCCTGTTCAAGAAAAAGAATAACTGAAACAGTGCATAAAAATATCGGTCTTCATTTGAAGACCGATATTCATTATGAGTTATGGTTCCTGACCATCAGTTTGACGATCTTTTGTGAGTAGGCGACAGGATCTTCGATTGGCAGTCCCGCGATCAGCAGTCCCTGGTCATACAAAAGATCCGCATATTCGCTGAGATCTTCATTCTTCTTGAGCATTTCCTGCAAGGTCTTGAAGATCTCGTGTTCCGGATTGATCTCCATGATCTTGTTCGCTTTGACATGGTTCTGGTCCAGAGAATTCAGAACCTTTTCCATATCGATGGACAGGTTCTCATCGGAAACCAGACAGACCGGATGGGATTTCAAACGGTTGGATAGTCTCACATCGAAGACTTTGTCCTTGAGGATCTCTTTGATCTTGTCGAGAAGATCTTTATTCTCTTCATTGAGTTTGTTGAGTTCTTCTTTTTCTTTTTCACTTCCTAAGTCAAGGTCGCTCTTTAAGATGGAACGGAACGGTTTTTCTTCATAATCACGGAGGATCGATGTCAGGAATTCATCCACGGTATCGGTAAAGTAGAGGACTTCATAGCCGTCATCCAGGACTTTTTCCAGCTGAGGCAAAGCCTTGATCTTCGCGATATCTTCACCGGAAGCATAATAAATGTCTTTCTGATCCTCTTTCATGTTGGCGAGGTATTCTTTCAAAGTGATATACTTGTCTTCCTTGCTGGATCTGAACATCAGAAGATCGATCAGCACATCCTTATTCCGTCCGAAGTCTTCGTAGCATCCGTATTTCAGCTGTGCACCGAAAGCATCGAAGAACTTCTCGTAGCTTTCTCTGTCCTTATCCCGCATCGTTTCCAGGGTGGATTTGATCTTCTTGTCGATGGATTTCTTCAACGTGTTCATCTGATGATCCTGCTGCAGGATCTCACGGGAGATATTCAGGCTCAGATCATCGGAGTCGACGACGCCGCGGATGAAACGGAAATAGTCCGAAACGATCTCCTTGGCTTCATCCTTGATGAATACACCTCTGGAATACAATTTCAGATTCAGCTTATAGTCACCGGAATAGTAGTTGAACGGCCGTTCGCTCGGGATATAGAGTAGGGCGGTATAGGAAGTGTTTCCCTCGACCTTGTAGTGGATGACCTTCAACGGTTTGTGATAATCATAGTATTCCTGCATATAGAAATCATCGTAGTCGTTGTCTTTGATCTCTTTCTTGTTCTTTTTCCATAGCGGCTGCATGGAGTTCAAGGTTTCTTCCTTTAATACCTTTTCAGAAGTTCCGTCTTCCTTGTAGTCATACGTTTCGATTTCCATACGGATCGGATAGCGGATGAAATCGGAATACTTGCGTACCAGTTCCTGGATCTTGGATGTTTCAAGATAAGGATCGTATTTCTTTTCTTTCGTATTCTTCTTGATATGCAGGATCACATCCGTGCCGGTTTCGTTTCTTTCCGCAGGCATGATCTCGTAGCCGTTCATATCGGAAACCCATTTGTATGCCTTGTTTTCATTGAGCTTCCTGGAAACGACTTCGACATTGTCGCTGACCATGAAAGAAGAATAGAAGCCGACACCGAACTGTCCGATGATATCCGCTTCATCCTTGGCACTGAGATCCTGCTTAAAATCGAACGAACCTGAACGCGCGATCGTACCCAGATTGTCTTCCAGTTCTTTCTTGTCCATGCCGATACCGTTGTCGCTGATCGTGATCAGACGGTTCTTCTTATCTACGGTGATATGGATCACAGGATCATAATCTCCGGAAGCGGTATCTGTCAGGGAAACGATATGTCTCTTATCCAGAGCATCCGAAGCATTGGAAATGATTTCCCTTAAGAAAATATCAGTATTCGTGTAGATGGAATTCGCCATCATATCGAGTAATCTTTTTGATTCTGTTTTAAACTGTTTGATTGCCATAGCTTTACCTCCATCACTGATTTAGCACTCTATTATCTAGACTGCTAATTCAATATATCACTTATAGATTGATAAATCAAGTAAGGTATAATGAAAGTATGCTGAATATCGTCAATCGTACGAAGTATCATGATTTTGAAGAGCTCTATCCGTTACTGGAAGAGTATTACCGGAAGACGTTGCAGGTATTGAAGAAAGAGGATATCTATGATCTGTCTGTCATCATCTGCGGTCCGATCAGTATCCGTAGGATCAATCGGGATTACCGGAATATCGACAAGGTGACGGATGTGATTTCCTTTGCCTTGATGGATGGGGGAGAAGAATTCCGTTACGAAGACAATATCGAACTTGGAGATATCTTTATCAATCGGAACAGAGTCTTATCGCAGGCGGAGGATTACGGACATTCAATCAAACGGGAATTCGTGTTTCTCTTTGTGCATGGCTTGCTGCATCTTCTGGGTTATGACCATATGAATGAGGAAGATGAAAAAGTCATGTTCGATCTGCAGAAGAAGATTGTAGGAAGACTGCAATGAAGAAATTCATTCCTGCCTTCCATGGCTTGAAAATCGCTGTGAAAGACAAGGGGATACGTATCCAGCTGATCCTCGGATCGATGGCGATCGTCGGCGGTCTCATCATCCGTCTGGATGCCTGTGAGTGGCTTGCTTTCGTGATCTGCATCGCGATGGTGATCAGCTGCGAGATCTTCAACAGCGCCATAGAAAGGCTCTGTGACCGCGTGAATGAAGCAGAAGATGAAAGGATCCGAGTGATCAAGGATCTCTCGTGTACAGCTGTTTTTGTAGCCTGTATGGGAGCGTTGATCGTCTGTGCGATCTGTGTGATAAGGAGGTTGACCTGATGAGTCATGAAGAATTAGTGAAAGAAGCATTTAAGGCCATGGAAAACGCCTATGCGCCTTATTCCAATTACCATGTCGGTGCCTGTGTCTTGTGCAAAGACGGACGTACTTTTTACGGGGCCAATATTGAGAATGCATCCTATGGCGCAACCAACTGCGGAGAACGGAGTGCCGTTTTCGGTGCTTATTCCTATGGCTACCGCAAGGATGATATCGAAGCATTGGCGATTGTTTCTGATGGGGAAAAAGTTGGAACGCCCTGTGGCATCTGCCGCCAGGTTTTATCAGAACTGCTGAATCAGGATACGCCGATCATTCTTTCCAACGGCAAGGAAACGATCACCAGAACGATTGCAGAACTTCTGCCTGAACAGTTCGGAGCGGACGATCTCGTCTGATGAAATCCGGATTTATCGCGATCATCGGACGGCCGAATGCCGGCAAATCGACTCTGATCAACGCCATTTTAGGAGAGAAGATCGCCATCACAACATACAAAGCACAGACCACCAGGAATGCCATCCTGGGTATTTTGAATGATGAAGACAGCCAGATCGTTTTCATCGATACTCCGGGTATCCATAAGCCGGGAACGGCTTTAGGCACCTATATGAACAAGGAAGCGCTTGCTCAGGCGGCAGGGGTGGATATCGTCTATTACATCGTCGATGGAAACAAAGGCTTGCAGAAAGAAGATAAAGAGATCCTTGAGAAAGTCTTTTCCTATGAAGTACCGGTATTCCTGCTCATCAACAAGATCGACGAGATCTCTTCGGATCTTCTGATCGAACGCTTGAATTATGCTCAGAAGAATTACTCTTTTGCGGAATATATTCCGATCAGTGCCTTGAATCAGGAGAATCTTGATGAACTGTTGCGAGTCAGCAAGTCTTATCTCAAAGACAGCGTACAGTATTTCCCGAAAGACATGGTAACCGACCGGAATGCGGATTTCCGTATCGCCGAGATCATAAGAGAGAAAGTCATTCTCAATACCGAAGAAGAGATCCCTCATCTGGTTGCCTGCAAAGTGGATGAGATCAAGGAACTGACATCCAAAGTCAAGATCGAAGCCAGCATCATCTGCAACAAGAAAACGCATAAGGCGATCATCATCGGCCGGAACGGAAGCATGCTGAAGAAGATCAATGATCAGGCTTCCCGGGATATTTCGAAGCTTTTTGATAATAAGCGTATCATCTTGTCTTTATATGTCAAAGTCGAAGAAGACTGGCTGAATTCCCAGAAACAGCTTTTCGATCTGGGCTATTTCAACGGAGACCGGGATGAATGATAAAGTGAATGGGCTGGTCCTGTCTCTGAATGACTATCATGAGAATGATGTCATGATGAAGGCGCTGACCAGAGAGTATGGGATCCTGTCTTTTGTCGGGAAAGCGGCCAAGAAGCTCAACAGCAAGAATCATTTCTTTCCGCTTTGCCTCTATGAGTTCATCATTGACTACAAAGACGGCCATACCATGTATACCATTCACGGCAGCAAGCTCCTGAAGGACTACTGGAGTGATTCTGCATTCGATCTGCTGAATTTCAAGAATATCCTGCTGGAACTGACGATGAAGAACAGCGAGATCCCGGCTTATGATGAACTGCTGTTTGTCTTGAATCATATCGATGATCAGAATAAGTATCTCTTAGGAGGTATCTATGTATCTTTTCTGATGAAAGAATTCGGCGTGACACCGATGGTGGATCACTGTGTCCTGTGCGGTAACACGAAGGTGGTAGCCATCTCCAACCGCCATGGGGGATTCCTTTGTCAGAATCATCTTCAGGGAGAGGAGAATCTTCCGGTAGAACGTCTGAAACGGTTCCGCCTTCTGGCAAGGGCCGACCGTTCGAAGTATGAGATGATCAGTAATATCGATATCGATATGAAAGATTTTACGATCCTGCTTGATTTCTTCCTGGCTAACAGCGATATGCAGCTGAAGACCTATCGTTTCTACAGATCTTTATATTAATGAAAAGAATTATTACTTTTATCCTATTATTAATGTTGTGCTCCTGTCAGAAGAATCTGCGTACCTATGATCCCAGCGAAATCAATGTCCTGGATGATAAAGCAGAGATTCTGCCTTTTGGCGTTCATTCCTATGGCTATCTGCTGGTCGATCTGACGGATTTTGACATCCTTTACAGCGATCATAACAACGAGAAGATCTATCCCGCTTCCCTGACGAAAGTCCTCACCATGGACACCGTATTGAGTCTCTTTGAGGATCTGGATGATACTTCCTTCGTCACCTATGAACAGGTCGAGGCGATGATACGGGAAGACGCTTCTCTGGCCTATATCAGAAGAGATTATGTCTACAGCCTGAGAGATCTTTTGTATGCCCTGATCCTGCCTTCCGGCGCAGACGCGGCTGTCGCATTGGAAAACTATTTCAAGATGCACGGTCTGGATCTTGTGGATGAAATGAATAAGCACGCTTTGGAACTGGGCTGTACCTCTTCCCATTTCATGAATACTACCGGTCTTCATGACGATAACCACTACAGCAGTCTCGATGATCTCTATCTGATCGTGATGGATACCTTGAACTATAAAGAAGGCAGAAAAGTACTGACCAGTCTCGAATACGAAATGGAAGATGGACAGATGATGTATTCAAGCGTAGGTAATGTCTTGAACCATGATACGCAGGTCCTGGGGGGCAAGACTGGCTATACACCGGAAGCGGGACAGAATATCCTGGTCCTATATCGTTATCATAATAAGCCGTATCTTCTGCTGACATGCGGTGCGCCTGGATCTTTGGCAGAACGCAAGTTCTATCATTATGAGGATGCGCTGGAAATATTTGGAAAATTGTATTAAATGGTTCTATAATAAATATGGGGTGCCGCAAGGCTGAGATCATACCCATTGACCTGAACTAGGTAATGCTAGCGTAGGGAACGGCACCTTTTATGGAGGTGTTTTTTTTATGAAGAAACTGAATACGAAGATGATTGCCATCATGGCCTTATATTGTGCGATATTCGTGATCCTGGATCGGATCAGCGACCTGCTGAATCTGTTTCAGATGCCTTCAGGCGGAAAGTTGAATTTCGGACCGATCGCTTTGCTGATGTGTTCCTATCATCTGGGCTGGAAGAATGGGCTCCTGGTCGGGATCCTTTCCGTTTTCCTGCAGCTGGTCATCGGTTCGGTCGGTTTCTATGGGATCTGGAGTTTTCTTCTGGATTATCTGATCGCATATGCCGCTTATGGCGTTGCAGAACTGTTTCCGAATCACGGCTACTTCTACAGCGGCGTGCTGATCACCAGTCTGATCCGTCTGGCGTCTTCGACCCTGTCAGGAACCTTGTTATGGGAGACCCCGTTATGGAGTTCTCTGGTCTACAACGCTTCTTATATGGTTCCTACAACGCTCTGTGCTATCATTGTCGTTCCACTGCTGTGCGAACGTCTGAAGCCGGCATGGAAGAGACTGAAGATAGATTGATAAAGTATTCCAAATAAATGTTTCATCCTTCTATAAAATATGGTAGGATAGTAACATGCGCGAATTAAGAGTAGGAGACAGTGTATTTGTTGAATCATATAAACATGACGGCTCGGTGCATCGCATCTGGTCCAAAGCGCTTGTGATCGATATCACGGAAGATTGTTATGTCGTGGTCACGGATCATACGTGGGTCGTCGAGGCAGATCAGCGCCGCTGGCTGACGAAAGAGCCGGCGATCTGTTTCTACTACAAAAACAAATGGTTCAATGTGATCTCCATGGTCAGAAGAAGCGGGATCTACTATTACTGCAATATCGCGTCCCCAAGCATCTATGACGGCGAAGCGATCAAGAACATCGATTATGACCTGGATGTCAAGGTTTTCCCTGATGGAGAATATCTCTTGCTCGATCAGAATGAGTTCAATTACCATTGCCAGCTGATGCATTATTCTGATCCGATAAGAAAGCGCTGTCTGGACGCTCAGAATGAACTGGTACGCATGGTAAAAGACAAAGAAGATCCCTTCAATTTTGCTTTTACGAATGACTATATCATGAAGTATTTCGAGCTGCTTTATGACGAAAAAAACAGTGAAGAAAAAAAGAGAAAAATTTTTTAAAAAAAGTGTTGACACCATTATGTAAATCTGTTAGTATAAATAAGCACCGCCGATGAAAAACTTGAGAAAAGCCTCATCGAAAGTGCAGATTTGATCTTTGAAAACTAAATAAGAAGCAATTAAACAAAAACGTCAATTCATTTAAACATAAGAACTCAGGTTCTTAAAATACGAGTCAACAAACGGAGAGTTTGATCCT
>JAFRVK010000019.1 GCA_017441765.1 Erysipelotrichaceae bacterium | reverse complement strand
GTCCCAACGGCAACGGCAAATCGACGCTCTTGGCAGCGATCATGGGGGATCCTTCCTATCAGGTCGATCAGGGATCGATCATTTACGATGGCCCGGATATCCTAAGTCTGCCGGTCAATGAACGAAGCAAGGCAGGCATCTTTTTAGGCATGCAGTATCCGCAGGAGATTTCCGGTGTGACTAACAGCGATTTCCTGAGGGCCGCGATCAACGTTCGCAGAGAAAAACCGATCTCGCTGTTTGAATTCATCAAGACGATGGAAAAGACGATCAATGATCTGCAGATGTCCGAAGATCTCGCACACCGTTTCGTCAATGAAGGATTCTCCGGAGGAGAAAAAAAGCGGAATGAGATCGTTCAGCTGGAAATGCTGAAACCATCTCTTGCGATGCTGGATGAGATCGACAGCGGTCTGGATGTCGACGCGATCAAGCTCGTTGCCGATGCGATCAAGAAAATTCAGGAAGAAACAGATATGGCGATCATCATCGTATCGCACTATGAAAGATTCCTTGAACTGATCAAGCCGACATTTACCCATGTGCTGATCAATGGAAAGATCGTCATGTCCGGAAATGCTTCGCTTTATGACAGGATCGACAAAGAAGGTTATGACTGGATCTATAAAGAGCTGGATCTTGCGAAAGAGGAGGAAGAAACACCGGAATTTACACGTGTTTCTTTAGGCAGCTGTGCTGTCGCCGAAACGATGAAAGGTCCGAAATGATGCTGATAAAGGATGATACAACTATCGAGCTGACAGGTACCTATCAGAGTATTACGATCGATACGGATCATGATATCGCCATCAGGATCGATTCTACAGCCGATACGGAACTGTTTTTCAGGATCATCAAAGCAAAAAAGATCGAAATCGATGCAGATATAAGAAACAGCTGCAGCATCCTTTTCTGGAACGACAGCGAAGAAGACATTGAAACGATGGAGAATTATAGCGTATTATCAGCATGCGATCTGAATCTTGCCTATGGCGAATGCAACAGTGCCAAAACAACAAGAAATACAGAAGTACTGCTGGATCATGAGCACTCCAATGCCTTGCTGAGCACTGCCAGCCTTATCAGTACAGAAAAGAAATACAATATCGTATTAACGAACAATCAGCCGAAAACGAATGCGCAGATCAAGAATTACGCTGTTGTATTGAATGGAGGCAGGCTGATGATCGATGCAGTAGGAAAGATCGTGAAAGGCGCAAAGAAGTCGGAAAGCCATCAGGTATCCCGTGCGCTGTCTTTTGAAGAAGGACAGTCTGCAACGATACTGCCTGAACTTTTGATCGATGAAAACGATGTACAGGCATCCCATGCTATGTCCATCGGCAAGGTAGAAGAAAAAGATCTCTTCTACATGATGTCCAGGGGGCTTTCGCTGAAAGAATGCACGAAGCTCATTTCATTGGGATATCTCTTGCCGATCACGGAAACAATCAGCGATGAAACACTCAAAGAAACCTTGCAGAAAGAACTGGAAAGGAAGATCAGCGAACTATGTATGATGTAGAAAAGATACGTAAAGATTTTCCGATGATCGTCAATCATCCTGAATTGATCTATTTTGACAATGGTGCAACGACATATAAGCCACAATGTGTCATCGATGCACTGACAGGTTTCTATACCGATTACACCAGCAATGTCGAACGTGGAGAATACTCAACAGCGATCAGAGCGGATCAGGCGTACGCAGGAACGCGTGATGTCATCGCAAGAATGATAAACTGTAAACCGAAAGAAATCGCATTTTTAGCCAATATTACCGCAGTGCTGAATCAGATCGCCTTTGGTCTTTCCCGTGAACTGAAAAAAGGAGATACCATCCTGATCAGCTATGCGGAACATGCTTCCAACGTACTGCCTTGGTTCCGTCTGAAGAAAGAACTGGGAGTCAATATCCGGTATATTCCTTTGGATGAAGAAGGAAATGTAATCATCGACGAACTGGATAGAATGTTTGATGACAGCGTCAGAATCATTTCTTTAGCCTATGTTACAAATGTTTTAGGTTCCGTCCAGCCGATCAGAAAGATCACGGAAATCGCACATAAAAATGACGCACTCGTCGTTGTCGATGCCGCACAGGCAATCGGACATCTGAAGATCGATGTCAAAGATCTGGATGTGGACTTCCTGGGCTTCTCTTCTCATAAAATGTGCGGCCCGGATGGAGTTGGCGTTTTGTATGGAAAATATGAGCTGCTTCAGAAGATGGAACCGATCTTCTTGGGCGGTGGCATGAATGCCCGCTTCGATATCGATGGAAATGTCTTGCTGAAAGATGCTCCGGAACGTTTTGAGGCAGGGACACCGCATATCGAAGGTGTCATCGGCTTGGCTGCTGCTTCCGAATATTTAATGAACATAGGTTTAGAAAATATCCATGCCTATGAGAATGAATTAAGGTCTTATCTGATTCAAAAGATGCTTCCATTGGAGAATATCGAGATCTATAATCCTGCTAACCCAAGCGGTCCGGTATCGTTCAATGTCAAGGATGTATTCGCGCAGGATGCTGCTTCGTATCTGTCCACAAAGAACATCTGTGTCCGTTCCGGACACCACTGCGCCAAGATCCTGCACAATCTGATCGGCGTTGATCAAAGCATACGTGCATCTTTGTATCTTTATAACACAGAAGTAGAGATCGACCGTTTCGTCGATGAAGTATCCAGAATAACTTTGGAAGAAACGATCAGTATTTTCTTATAGGAGATGATATGGCAAGCATAAAAGATTATTTCAATGATCAGAATCTGATGAGAGAACTCCTGTTGGATCATTATAAATATCCGCATAATCACGGACTTTTGGAAAACGACAGATACACATCGAAAAGAATGGCCAGCGCCAGCTGCATCGATGATATCACCGTACAGCTGGATGTGGAAGATGATGTGATCAAGGATATCCGTTTCGATGGCGTAGCGTGTACGATTTCGACCGCGAGCACTTCGATCATGTCCGACTTGCTGATCGGAAAGAAAGTCAAGGAAGCGGAAGAAATCATTCATAACTATCTGAATATGATCGACAATAAAGAATATGATCCGGAGATCCTGGAAGAAGCGAATGTCTTCCAGAACGTATATAAACAGGCGAATCGCATCAAGTGCGCAACCATCGGCTGGGATGCGGTCGAAGAGATGCTGAAAGAAACAGGTAAAGAAGATGAGTGACAATAAAAGAGAAACCGAAGCCATCTATTCGCAGGATGATTATAAATACGGTTTTCATGACGATATAGACTCGATCATCGATACAGGCAAGGGAATCAGTGAAGATGTCGTCCGACAGATCTCGGCCTATAAGAATGAACCTGAATGGATGCTGGAATACCGCTTGAAAGCCTATCATGCATTCGCGTCGATGCCAATGCAGGAATGGGGTCCCGATCTTTCGGAAATCGATTTCGATGATTTTACCTATTATAGAAAAATGTCCCAGAATACCGAAAAATCCTGGGATGATGTTCCGGAAGAAATCAAGAATACATTTGAAAAACTGGGTATTCCGGAAGCGGAACGTGAATTCCTGGCAGGCGTCACAACGCAGTATGAATCGGAAGCGGTCTATCACAATATGCTGAAGGAAGTCGAAGATAAAGGCGTCATCTTTATCGATATCGATTCCGCTTTAAGACTCTATCCAGATATCTTTAAGAAGTACTTTGGTACGATCGTACCTTATACGGACAATAAATTTGCTGCCTTGAACAGCGCCGTATGGTCCGGTGGAAGTTTTATCTATGTTCCAAAGAATGTTGAACTTGAAAAGCCGTTGCAATCCTATTTCCGTATCAATTCCGAGAGCATGGGACAGTTCGAACGATCCATCATCATCATCGATGACGGTGCGAAGTGTTCCTATGTGGAAGGCTGCACGGCACCGCAGTATTCCAAAGATTCCATGCATGCGGCGGTCGTCGAGGTATTTGTCGGAAAAGGCGCAAAATGCCGTTATTCTTCCGTACAGAACTGGTCATCCAATGTTCTGAATCTAGTCACCAAACGCGCCAAAGTCGAAGCGCATGGAACGATGGAATGGGTCGATGGAAATATCGGTTCCCGCATTACCATGAAATATCCGGCTTGCATCCTGGCGGGAGAGTACGCTCATGGCATGTGCATTTCTATCGCTGTCGGATCTAAGAACCAGATCCAGGATTCCGGTGCGAAAATGATCCATCTCGCTCCGCATACATCATCTTCGATCATCTCAAAATCCGTATCCCGCAATGGGGGTGTGACCAACTTCCGTGACTGGATCCATTTCAACAGGAAAGCGGACTATGCGAAAGCGAAAATCGAATGTGATACATTGATTCTTGATGATATTTCAAGATCTGACACGATTCCCAAGAATATCAATGACAACCATCTCGGTATTATCGAACATGAAGCGAAAGTATCGAAAATCTCAGAAGAAGAGATCTATTATCTGATGTCAAGAGGATTATCTGAAAGCCAGGCGACCGAAATGATTGTCATGGGCTTCCTGGAGCCATTTACCAGAGAACTGCCTATGGAGTATGCTGTCGAACTGAACCAGCTTCTGAAGATGGATATGCAAGGTTCGATCGGTTAAGTCTTATAATATAGATATGTATCTAATCGAAGTATACGTAACGAATTCCAGTCTCAATGTGAATAGGCCTTTTACTTATGTTTATGACAAGCCATTACAGAAATATGTCAGAGTAAAGGTTCTTTTCAATCGGTCCCAGAATATCGCGATCGTCGTTTCCTGTAAAGAAACAGACAAGACAAGAGAAGAGATCGATCGATCATTTGGTTTCAAGGTTCGGGAAATCACAGAAGTCATTGATGAGGAACCGGTCATTTCCGATGAGATTTTTGAACTGGCTACCTGGCTGTCGAAAACGACCATCTCACCATTCATCAGCTGCCTCAATGCGATGCTTCCGAAAGCCTTGAAGACATCGAAGTCTCTTAAAGGACCGAAAATGCTTCACAAACTTCATAAAATTGAAGAGGATTTCACTTTCACGAAACGTCAGAGAGAGATCTATGATCTCATCGATGAAGGCATGCTGGCAGCAGAAGCGCGCAAGATGAGCGCATCGATCGTTAATAAGCTGATCTCGATCGGTGCATTAACGGAATATGAAGAAGAAGCGCAGTATGAGAATGCCGATATCGAACGGAAAGGATTCAAAACGCTTACTGCCGAGCAGCAGAACGCTTATGACAGGATCATTTCAACTGAACAGGTAGTATCTTTGCTGTTTGGTGTCACAGGATCGGGAAAAACCGAAGTCTATCTGCATCTTGCAGACTATTATCTGAAACAGAATAAGGAAGTTCTGATCATGGTTCCGGAAATCTCCTTGACTCCGCAAATGATCGAACGGGTAAAAGAACGTTTCAATGATGTGATTTTCTATCATTCCGAATTATCCGATCAGGAGCGTTACGAACAGTACATGAGGGTAAAAGAAGGGGAGGTGCGAATCATTGTCGGTACGCGCAGTTCTGTTTTTCTTCCTTTCCATGATCTCGGGATCATCATAATCGATGAGGAACACGACAGTTCCTATAAACAGGATAACATCCCTTGCTACCATGCCAGGAATGTCGCAATCAAAAGGGCAATCACGCATCATGCGAAAGTGCTTCTGGCCAGCGCCACACCTTCTCTGGATTCATATTCCCGCGCATTAAAAAAAGAATATCAGCTTCTGGAACTGAAAAACCGCATCAATCTGAATCTTCCAGAGATCAATGTCATCGATCTGACGAAACAATTAAGAAAAAAAGATTCCTACATCATTTCAGAGCCCTTGAAACAGGCGATTTCTGAGACTTTAGATAATAATAAACAGGTGATCATTCTTTTGAACCGAAGAGGATACTCACCGATCATCAAATGTGCTGAATGCGGAACGACTCTGATGTGTCAGGATTGCGATACGCCTTTGAATTATCACAAAGACGAGAATGTATTAAAGTGCCATCAGTGTTCCAGGACCTATAATATCCCTAAATCATGTCCATCCTGTGGGGGAAATAAGCTGATCTATTACGGATTCGGTACAAAGAGAGTAGAAGAAGAACTTGTTAAAATGTTCCCGAATGCTCATATAGACCGGATGGATCGGGATTCCGTGAATCACAAAGGTGCTCATTCTCAGATACTGAAAACCTTTGAAAAGCACCAGACCGATATCCTGATCGGAACGCAGATGATCGCGAAAGGACTCGATTATCCCGATGTGACACTGGTAGGGATTTTGAATGCGGATGCAGGTCTGATGCATCAGGATTACAATTCTGCCAAGATGACATTTGACCTTCTTATGCAGGCATCGGGACGCTCAGGCAGGGCGGATAGCATGGGAAAAGTCATCATTCAGGCATTCAATGTGGATCATTATGCGATCAAAGCCGTGATCAGTCATGACTACAGCTATTTCTACAATATCGAGATGAACTATCGCCAGAAAACCGCTTACCCTCCATATTCTCATTTGATTGAAATCATTTTGTCTGACATGAATGAAAGGAGACTGCAGGATTCGCTATCCTTTGTCAGTCATCTGACCGATCAGCTGGCATACAAAGTTTATCGTCCTTACCGTCTTCCGAAACAGCAGAAACTCGAACGATACCGTATCCTGATCATGGGAAAGAATATCCGGGATATGCTGAATGACATGCAGATGATCGTTGATCGATATATTGCAGAAAACAATCTTTCACATATTAAAATAGACATAGATCCTTTATACCTTGAGTAAGATGAACCAGAGACAGATCGCCTTCAACATTCTATATAAAACCATCAGCGACGAATCCTATTCGAATCTTTTGATGCGCAAGGAACTGAATCAGCTGGAACCGATACAGCGGGCATTTGTAACCAATCTGGTGAATGGCGTTTTACGCAAGTATGAACTGCTGGAATACCAGTATAAGAAGGAAATCAATGAGAAAACTTCTCTGTCAAATCGCATCATTCTGAATATGGCTCTGTTTGAACGTTTCTATCTGAAGGAAAAAGATTATGTAGTCAATAATGAATATGTTGAACTTGCGGAAAACCGCTATGATAAGTCATTCATTAACGCGATCCTTCATAAAATCAATGCTTTTGAACAAAGCGTAGGGAATGTTGATTCCTGCCTGCCGGAATGGATCTACAGGCTTTTAAAGGCACAGTACGACGATGAAACATTTGACAAGATCATACAGATGTACCAGAGCATTCCGACGATCTATTACCGTCTGAATAAGCTCAGATGCAGTTATGAGGATCTGAAACATCTCGATATTAAAGTCATCAACGAAGACAGTTTCTCGTCAGAAAACAATCTTTTGAAAACAAAAGAATATGAAAAAGGATTTTTCTATATCCAGGATCTCAACAGTGCTTCTTTGTATAAGCATCTTCAGCTGCAGAAAAAAGACAGCCTGCTGGATGTCTGCAGCGCACCGGGTTCCAAACTCTTCAACTGCCTCGATGTCATCAAACCTGAAAACGGCTATGCGAACGATGTGAATGGAAACAGAGTCGATCTGATTAAAAAAATGGCTAAAAAACTGGGATATGAAGGGATCCATTATCTCAATCAGGATGGAAGAGAACTGAAAAACGTGCTTGATAAGAAATTCGACAAGATTCTGCTGGATGCGCCATGTTCGGGTTTAGGCGTCATCGGACGGAAACCGGATCTGAAATTCCACATCAAGCCGGAAAGCCTGGACGAACTGCAGATCCTGCAGAAAGAACTGCTAAATAGTATGGATCCGTTGCTGAAGCAAGGCGGGATCCTTCTCTACAGTACCTGTACCCTGAATAAGAAAGAAAACGAGAAACAGATATCCCTTTTTCTGCAAGAGAATCCGCAGTATCATCTGCTGGAAGAGGAAATACTGATCAATTCTTCTGGAGATGCGTTCTATTATGCTACGATAAAAAAGGAATAACTATGGAATCGATCTACAGTCTGTCACTCAAAGATTTGGAAGAATATCTCAGTACTCACGATGAGAAAGCATTTCATGCGAAACAGCTTTACCGCTGGATCTATGACAAGCGCATCGATGATTTTTCAACGATGAGCGATATCTCGAAGCATCTTCTGGAAAAGCTTCAGCAGGAGTTCACGATCGACCGTCTGGTCATCAAAGAGAAACAGGTATCGAAAGACGGAACAGAAAAGTATCTGTTCGAACTGTCTGATGGAAGCCTGATCGAATCGGTACTGATGATTTTCGATTACGGCTACAGTGTATGTGTATCTTCCCAGGTGGGATGCAATATGGGCTGCCGTTTCTGCGCATCAGGCTTGCTGAAGAAACAGCGGAATCTGACTCCGGGAGAAATCGTTCTGCAGGTACTGATGATACAGAAAGAACTGGACCAGAAAGACATCCGTTTAGGAAATATCGTCGTCATGGGAACAGGAGAACCTTTCGACAACTATGACAATGTCATGAAAGCCATGAGTATTATCAATGATCCGTATGGACTCAAAATCGGCGCAAGACATATTTCGATCTCGACTTGCGGTCTGGTGCCGGGAATCGATCGTTTTTCCAAAGAAAACCTTCAGTACAATCTTGCGATCTCTCTGCATGCTCCGAACAATGAACTGCGCAGTTCCTTGATGCCTGTAAATAACGCATATCCTCTGGAAGAACTTTTCAAGGCATTAAAAAACTACAGTAAGGACAATAACCGCCGTCTGACATTCGAATATCTTCTGCTGAAAGGAATCAACGATGAAAAGGAACACGTTCTTCAATTGAAACAGCTGCTGAAAGGCATGAACGCTTACATCAACCTGATTCCCTATAATACCGTCAAAGAAAAAGACTACGAATCCAGCGGAGAAGAACGGGCTTTGCGCTTCTATGATATGCTGAAGAAAGAAGGCGTGGCTGTAACGCTTCGTACAAAGAAGGGCGATGACATCGATGCTGCCTGTGGCCAACTAAGGGCCAATAAGCTAAAATAGAACTATGGAATATTTTGGGATTACCGATATCGGAAACTTAAGAGAAAAGAATCAGGATGCTTTCCTGATGGTTTCGAATGCTTACGATGATCTTCTTCTGATGGTTGCGGATGGCATCGGCGGAGGCAAGGCAGGGGAAGTCGCCAGCATCGAGACAGTCGCTTATTTTGAGCGGATCTTTAAGGATTCCGGACCATTCAGCGATATCGAAGATGTCAGGAATTTCCTGGCATATCATGCCGATGCGGTCAACAGACATGTCTTGCAGATGTCTTTGAAGTATCCGGAATATGAAGGAATGGGCACGACTCTGACAGGCGTGCTGATCACATCGCTGGGTGATATCGTTATCAATTGCGGTGATTCACGTGTCTATGGCATTTCTGATGGGCAGATCGTTCCTTTAACAAGGGATGATACCTATGTCAACCAGATGCTGGATGAGGGCAGGATCACTTACGAAGAAGCTATGGATCATCCCAAGAAGCATTATCTGGTAAAAGCGATCGGAATCTATGAGGACTGCAATGCCGACATCCATCAGATCGAAGCGATGGATCAGTATCTTGTCTGTTCCGATGGTCTGCATTCCTATGTATCTAACGACGAGATGCTTCATATCATCTTGGATGAGAATAAGACTTCGGAAGAAAAAACAAATATGTTGAAGGATCTGTCTTTGGAAAAAGGCGGATATGACAATATAACCGTCATATTATTTAAGAGGTGATTATGTCGGAATATATGGGAAATCGTTACAGGATCGTGAAACTGTTAGGCAAGGGAGGCATGGCGGATGTCTATCTTGCCTATGATGAGATCCTGAAAAGAGAAGTTGCAGTCAAGATCATGAAATCGGATATGGCCGATGATCCTTTGGCTCTGGAAAGATTCAAACGGGAAGCCGGCGCTGTCACCAAGCTTTCGCATCCGAATATCGTCGATGTCTATGATGTGGGCGATGAAGGCGATAAGCACTATATCGTCATGGAATATGTGCGCGGCTATACATTGAAACAGCTGATACAGAAAAGAGGACCTCTGCCGGTCAAAGAAGCGGTTTGGGTCATCCGACAACTTGCCGGTGCATTGATGGAAGCGCATCGAAACAATATCATCCACAGGGATGTGAAATCTCAGAATGTCCTGATCAAGGATGATGGAACCGTAAAACTGTCTGACTTCGGTATCGCGGTTGCGAATGATTCCAGTCAGATCACACATAAGAATGCCGTTTTAGGTTCCGTTCATTATCTGGCACCTGAATTATCCAGAGGCAAACAAGCCACCATGCAGGCGGATATCTATGCATTAGGTATCGTCTTCTATGAAATGCTGACAGGCGATGTGCCATTCAAAGGAGAAACCCCTGTTCAGGTCGCCTTGAAACATATCAAGGAAGACATTCCTTCTGTAAGAAAAATAAACAGCGAGATCCCGCAGTCGGTAGAGAATATCATCATCAAAGCGACCGCCAAGAATCCAAATCTTCGCTACAGGAATGTCGCACTGATGCTTCAGGATCTGAATGAATGTCTTAAGAAAAGCCATCTCAATGATCCTAAGATCAATCTGAAATCTTCTGATAACGGTTCAGACAGCAACGATAAATCTAAGAGAAAAGGCAGGAAAGATGAAAATCCTTTGTTTTCGGTCGTGTTCCTGCTGTTTGTTTCGCTGTTTTCTATCATTGTATTGCTGCTGGTTCTGTTCTTTACAGGAGTCATCGGTTCTAAAAATAAAACGGTTACTGTCCCTAATCTTACCAATATGACCGTACAGGAGGCAAAAGATCTTCTCGCAGAGTATTCTCTGGAAGTGGATGATTCCAGGATCGTCTGGACATTATCTGATTCGACACCGAAGGACCTGATCATTTCAAGCTCTCCTGCCGCAAATGAAGAAGTCGAACGCAACAGCAAGATCAAGCTGACGGTTTCCAGCGGCATCTATGCCGTATTAGGAGAATATATAGGAAAGGATTATGAAACTGCCCAGGAAGAGCTGATCGCCTTGAATTTCAAAGTACGGCTCTTACCGGTCGATTCCAAAGAAGAACCGGGAAAGGTCGTCGATCAGTCCCTAGAACCGGGCTACAAATATGACAGCGCCCAGCCTCCGGAGATCACTTTGAAATATTCACAGGAATCCAGCATCATCCTTTCGCTGGGACTGATGGGAATGGATATCGAAGATGCCAAAAAGTATTTTGAGGAATTCGATATCAGATACCAGCTGATTGAAAAAGACCGTGATTTCTTTGACAGCGAAGAGATCATCGATACTGCTGTGGATACCGTCATTAGGATGACCCCAAAAGCCGGAACGCTCTATAACAGAGACAGCGATGATGTCGTGCTCGTCTATTACTATACCAACCATGAAGAACCTCAAGGAGAAGAACCATGATCATAGCGCCATCTGTATTGTCCATGCATTATGACGATTTTATGAATGAGCTTCAGCAGCTAAAAGAGAGCGTCGAATGGATTCATTTTGATGTCATGGACGGTCATTTTGTTCCGAATCTGACATTCGGCCCAGATATCCTGAAAGCTTTTCGCCGCAATACAGATCTGTTTATGGATGTGCATCTGATGGTTGAAGATCCGGATTTTTTCAGCGATGTCTTCGCGAAAGCCGGAGCCGACAGTATCGTTTTTCACTATGAAGCCTATCATGATATCGAGAAATGCATCGCTTTGATCGACAAGATCCACGGAATGTATCTGAAAGCCGGGATTTCCATCAAACCGGGAACTGCGATCGAGGAAATCATTCCTTTGCTGGATAAGATCGATATCTTCCTGCTAATGTCAGTCGAACCGGGATTTGGCGGACAGAAATTTATGGAATCCGCATATGAACGATTGCAGTTTCTGAAGAAATACAGGGATGAACATGGCTTGAATTACATCATTGAGATTGATGGGGGAGTCAACGACCAGAATGCGTATGAGATCATCAGCAGCGGAGCGGATGCGCTGGTTGCGGGTTCTTTCGTATTCAATGGCGATATCAAAGAAAACGTCGCAAAACTGCGGCGCTGTGAATAAAAAAACTTCCATACGGAAGTTAAGCTGCCTTGGCTTGATTTTTTAAAGTTCTTAAGGCGCGGGCAGAAACGCGAACCTTCTGTGGCTTGCCATCAACCATCATCGTAACATTCTGAAGATTGACATTCCATTTACGGCGTGTAGCGCGAAGGGAATGTGAACGTTTGTTGCCAGACATAGGCTTCTTGCCGGTTATTTCACAGACTCTAGACATACAGCTTGCCCCCTTTCTCATTTTTCATGCCTAATTACTATATCATTATTTAAAAGCAATTGCAAATATATTATTCAATTTACTGCAATTATGCTAAAATTACTTTGTATGAGCAAGTCGATCAAACAGATTTATGTTGCTGTCGAACTCTGTGAGAACGAAATAAGGATACTGGCAGCAGAATATTTCAATACCCGTTTTAATATCATCCGTTCCGATCGCTATGAAACCAAAGCGATCAATGATTTTCGTATTACCGATCGAAATATGATGGTTCAGGATCTGAAACGGGCTTTCGAACAGTCTTCAAACAAGATCGGTTCTGACATCGAACAGGCGATTCTCATCGTTCCTGCTTATAATTTCAAGCGTTTTCCATTGAAGAGCCAGATCGTATTAGAAAACAACGTCCTTGAGAAAGCGGATGTTGCCAGAGCGGTAACGAATTCTCTGACTGCCGTTGTCGACTCCGATGTCATGGTAGTCGATCCATGCATCACCAAATATGTCGTCAACGGAATCACTTCCCGCAGGATACCTGAAAATGAAAACGGCGATGAAGCTGTCATCGATATCGACCTGCTTTGTGCAGACCGTCAGATGTGCTATGAATATGTATCGGTCATTGAAGAAAGCGGCATCAAAGTGCTTGATATCGTTTTGAATAACTATGCCATCGCCAAAGAAGCTTCTTTGTTTGAGGAAAGCTTATCCAAGAATATCATCATTCTGGATGTTCATAAATCTTATACCTATCTGACGCTGATGTCCAAAGGACGTCTCGCTTCAACGGAAATCATTTTCGATGGATTGAATTCAATGGTCGATAATGTCTATCGCCGTTACTATATGCCATATGCGGATATCATCCGTCTGGTCAAGTATGCCGCCGATATGGATACACGTTATCCCGATGATGCCGTCTATGCCTGGACCAGTCAGGGAAATACGAATGTGCTGACATATAAACAGCTGAATGAAGCGATCGAAGCGCCATTGAACAGTTTCTGTGATAAACTGATGAAAATGTGTGAACCGATCCTTTCTACCGGTGCGCAGATCGTTCTGACAGGAGAAGGACAGCAGATGAAGAGCCTCAAAGAACGTCTGAAGACGTTATGCAATTGTGAGATAAGCGATTATTTTCCTGATACAATAGGTATCAGAGATGCGTCTATGACCGCACTGTATGGTGCTTTTATCGTATATCGTGAGAAGGCGCTGATGAATGATCTCAATGTTTCATGCATCGATCTGTTGAAATATGATGAACTGATCGATCAGAAACAGCTGGATTCGGAAGGTGATACGATCACCACAAAAATCAAAAATCTGTTTAAGCATTATATTGAAAAAGGAGGTATATAGATGACGATCAGACCGGAATATAACCAAGTAGCAAGAATCAAAGTATTCGGAATCGGTGGTGCTGGCTGCAATGCGGTCAATCGTATGGTCAATGATGGTGTCAAAGGCGTTGACTTCTATGTCTGCAACACGGATATCCAATCTTTGAATCTTTCAAGATGTCCTAATAAACTTGTATTAGGAAGGGAACTGACCAAAGGATTAGGAGCCGGAGGCGATCCGGTCGTCGGCCAGAAGGCTGCATTGGAATCTCAGGATGACATCAAGAAAGCAATGTCCGGAGCGGATATGGTTTTCATCACTTGCGGCATGGGTGGAGGCACCGGTACGGGTGCTGCGCCTGTTTTCGCCAAGATGGCTAAAGAGATCGATGCGCTGGTCGTAGGTATCGTCACGAAACCTTTCGACTTTGAAGGACCTCGCAGAATGGATCAGGCAAAAGTAGGTATCGAACAGATCCGTCAGTATGTCGATTCGCTGATCATCGTTTCCAATAACCAGTTGTTGAATGTCATCGGCAAGATTCCGATGCAGGAAGCTTTCAAAGAAGCTGATAATATCCTGAGACAAGGCGTACAGACGATCACCGATCTGATTGCCGTGCCTGCTTTCATCAACCTGGATTTTGCGGATATCAAAACGGTCATGTCCGGAAAGGGAACTGCTCTTATCGGTATCGGCATGGCACAGGGCGACAACAAAGCCAAGGAAGCTTCCGCACGTGCGATCCGTTCTCCATTACTGGAAGCGGATATCAAAGGCGCGAAATCAGCGATCATCAATATCACAGGCGGTGCAAGCATTTCTTTGCAGGATTCCAAAGTTGCTGTTGACTACATCAGAGAAGCAGCCGGAAATGATATCGATATCATCTATGGTGTCGCGATCAATGAATCGCTTGGCGAATCCATCATCGTTACCGTGATCGCAACCGGTTTCGATATTCCGAATACGAAATATTCTTCCGGGAATCCGAACAATGTAGTATTCGACAATCGAAATACCGTTCTGGTACAGGATACCGGCCGGAAAGATACGGTATTCGTCAACGAAGAAGAGGACGATATTCCTTCGTTCTTCAAATCAAGAATCTAAAAAAGACACGCAAGTGTCTTTTTATTATGTAACGATTCAATCACCAGTTAATGTAATATGACAGAAGTGTAAGGACCGACTGTAAGTTCACTGCCATTCAGTTTTGCATCGTTCAATCCGATCGATTCGATCAGCTGACTGAACAGATCGCTGCTGACGGTCACGGATTCCTGTGAATTATTGTGAATCAGATAGGTCTTTTCTCCATTGTGTTCAATGATGAAACCGCCGATATCCTTACGATTCAGGTTCAGCTGTTTATATTGTCCTCTAGCGATCTGAGGATAACGGTTTCTGAACGAAATCAGTTTGATATAGTAGTTTAATATGCTATTGGGATCCTGCATCTGATCTGCGACGGTTCCGTTGCTTTGCTTTGAAGGATCGAAATTTGTGCCTTCCGGATCTTT
>JAFRVK010000018.1 GCA_017441765.1 Erysipelotrichaceae bacterium | reverse complement strand
CTATTTTCATATTATTTAAAAAAATAGCATTTCAGGCTTCATTTACAGGTCTGACAATACAATTATATCGTATTCTTTGTGTCTCGGGCAGGAATAATTACTGATACAATAGATTTATTGATAGAGGAGATCCGACAGATGAAGAAATCCTGGCAATTATTTGATGGTACATTACTGAAACTGCTGGCCATGGTCAGCATGGTTTTTGACCATGTGGGAGATATTTTCATTCCGGATCAGGAATGGATGAGGATCGTCGGGAGAATTGCCATGCCGCTGTTTGCTTTCGCGGTTGCGGAAGGTTATATCCATACCCGTGACAGGAAGAAATATCTGCTTAGAATGCTTGTGATGGGAATGATCAGCGAGATCCCGTTCGATCTGGTGTTGTTCGGGAAACCTCTGGAGTTTACCCATCAGAACATCATGATGACGTTCGCATACGCGATCATTGGACTGATGTGCTACGAGAAGATCGCGGATCATAAGACACTCAGCATTCCCGGTTTGCTGATACTGCTGCTGTTTGTCATCAGTTCCTTGTTTCTTTGTCTCGACTACAACATCATCGCTTTGGCCGTGATCTACACGTTCTATCTGCTCAGAAAGAAACCGCTGTGGCTCAGAACGATCGTAGCGATGCTGTTTTATTATGCCTTCCGCAATGTAGGCATCTACCGTTTCGGTCTTTTAGGTTTTCTGCCGATTTTTCTGTATAACGGTCAGCGAGGAAAAGGATTCAAATGGCTGTTCTACTGTTTTTATCCGGGACATCTGCTGCTGATCTATCTGCTGATGAAGTTTCTTTGACAGATAATCATATGCAAGTGGTTCAAAATCGTTGAATAAAGATATAATAATGATGATAAAGACTTCGGTCTGAAACGATGGTGATTATATGAAGAAAATAAAAATCAATACGCATTGGTGCAAAGGCTGCGGTATCTGTGTGACGCTGTGTCCCAAGGGAGTGCTGAAGCTGGAGGAGGAAACCGTACAGGTTGAGAATGAAGAAGCCTGTATCGGCTGCCGGCAATGTGAATATCATTGTCCGGATTTTGCGATCGTGATAGGAGAAGATGAAAATGGGTAGTTATCAGATCATGACAGGCAATGAAGCGTGCGCGAAAGCGGCGATCGCCTGTGGAATGCGTTTTTTTGCGGGCTATCCGATCACACCTGCGACGGAGATATCGGAGATCTGCAGCGAACTGCTTCCTCAGGTCGATGGGGTATTCATGCAGATGGAAGATGAATTGTCTTCGATCGGTGCGGTCATCGGCGCCAGCTGTGCAGGCAAGAAGGCGATGACAGCCACCAGCGGTCCGGGCTTTTCTCTGATGCAGGAGAATCTGGGCTGGGCTTATATGAATGAGATTCCATGCGTCGTTGTCGATGTCATGCGAAAAGGGCCTTCGGGCGGTTCGGCGACCCTGCCTGCCCAGGCGGACATCATGCAGACGAAATGGGGAACCCATGGCGATCATCCGAATCTGGTCATCATGCCCAATTCAGTCGAAGAGATCTATACGGAAACGATACGTGCATTCAATCTGAGCGAGAAATACCGCCAGCCGGTGATCCTGCTTTATGATGCGATCCTGGCTCATATGTCGGAAAAGATCTATGTGCCATCCCAGGATGAAATCACAGTCATTGACCGGCCTCAGCCGGAAGAATCGAAAGAAGACTATCTGCCATTCCATTATGCGACCAGCAAGGTCCAGCCTCTGGCTGCATTTGGCGAAGGCTATCACCTTCATCTTTCCGGTCTGACGCATGATGAAACCGGTTTCCCGATCAGCAATCAGGATCTTACTGGTCTGCAGATCACTTTAGGTCACCTGATGGCGAAGATCGATGATGAATATGATGAACATATCAAGAAATATGAAAGCTATATGCTGGAGAATGCGGATATCATCGTTGTTTCGGTAGGCATCACTTCACGCAGCGCCAAGACGGCAGTCCGCAGAGCCCGGGAAATGGGAATCAGAGCAGGTCTGTTCCGTCCGATCACGATGTGGCCGTTCCCGCATCATGATTTCTCAAAAATCAATCTTGTCTGTAAAGCCGTAGTCACGGCAGAAATGAATATCGGCCAGCTGAATCAGGTCGTTACCGAAGATATCGACCGTAATCAGAAGCTGGTCATGAAGAATCTTTATGATGGCAACCCGATCCGGGATGTCGATATCCTGAATTCGATTATCGAGGCAAACAAGTATGAACAATGATATCTATACGAAATATCTGGCATTGGATAAGATGCCGACGATGTGGTGTCCGGGTTGCGGAAACGGCATCGTTCTGCAGAGTATCTTAAGAGCTGTGGATGAACTGAATGTGGATCGGGATAAGGTCGTCTTTGTTTCGGGGATCGGCTGTTCCTCAAGAGCGGTCAACTATCTGGATTTCGACTGCATGCATACCAACCACGGAAGAGCGATCGCGTTTGCGACAGGTCTGAAGATGGCAAATCCGGATCTGCATGTGATCGTGCTGACCGGAGACGGCGACTGTGCCAGTATCGGCGGAAACCATCTGATCCATGCGTGCAGAAGGAATATCGATCTGACGATCATCTGCATGAACAACTCCAACTACGGCATGACCGGCGGGCAGTATTCGCCAACCACCCCGATCGGTTCACAGACAAAGACCTCCGTCTATGGCAGCTATGAACCGCCTTTCGATCTGTGCAAGCTGACAGAGAGCGCAGGTGCGACTTATGTGGCCAGAGCAGCGACTTATTATCCATTACAGATGAAGGAACTGATCAAGAAAGCGCTTCAGCATCATGGCTTATCCTTTGTGGATTGTGCCAGCGACTGTCCGAGCCTGTTTGGCAGATTGAACCGACTGGGTGATGCGGGGCAGATGATGCTGAGGTGGAAAGACCGGTTGGTCAGTGTACAGAAGGCACGGATGTTATCTGAGGAAGAACTTGAGAATAAAGTCGTCTGGGGCGAATTTGTGAATAAGGACAACCGTAAGGAATACTGCGACATCTATGCGGAAAACATCGCCAAAGCGAAGGAGGCAGCGAATGGATAACTTTCAGTTACGTTTTGCCGGAACCGGCGGACAAGGAATGATGCTGATCGGAGATCTGATGGCATATTACTATGGGATCATCGACAACAAGCAGATCGTTCTTCTGAAATCCTATGGCCCTGAAGCCAGAGGCGGTGCCTGTCGCAGTGAGCTGATCGTCGATGAAGAAGAATGCTATCCGGCAGTGACCTGTCCGGATCTTTTGCTGGCGATGTCGGAACAGTCCTATCACCTATATACGGAAGATATCGATGAAAATACGATCATTCTGGTCGACAGCGACCTGGTCAAGGATGCCGATGAAACACATCCCAACACCTATAAAGTCCCGATGACAGCGATCGCCAAGGAAACGACCGGAAAAACGATCTGTGCCAATATCGTGGCTCTGGGAGTCATGACAAAACTGTTAAAGATCGATCCGGAAGACATGCTTGGTGTTCTGAAAACGAAATTGCCTGCCAGGATACTGGACATCAACCTGAAGGCTTTTCAGGCAGGATACGAGGTACAATCATGAACATTCACGAGTATCAGGCAAAACAGTTATTCCGGGAATATGAGATTCCTGTTCCGGAAGGCTATCCCGCATTTGATTTGAAGGATGTCGAGTACATCATGGATGAACGTTTTCCTGAAGGGAAAGTGGTCGTCAAGGCGCAGGTACAGACCGGCGGCCGAGGCAAGGCCGGGGGCATCCTTTTGGCAGAAACGGAAGAAGAAGCCATGAATGCGGCAAAACAGCTTTTTGGCAAGACTTTATATACGAAACAGAGCGGTCCGGATGGGAAACTGGTCCGCAAGCTCTATATTGAGAAACAGACGCCTCATGAAAAGGAATATTATCTCTCTTTACTGATCGACAACAGGCTTGGAAAATGTGTTTTCATCGCTTCCAAAGAAGGCGGCATGGAAATAGAAGAAGTCGCAGAAAAGAATCCGGAAGCGATCCTGAGGATGCCGGTGGAATTAAGCGAAGATGTCGATGCAGAAGAAGCTCTATCGCTTGCAGAGAAACTGGGTTTTGTGAATGAAACGGCAGAAGATTTCGTCGTACTCCTGAAACAGATGTTCAAACTGTTTACCGAAAGAGATTGCAGCCTGGTGGAGGTCAATCCTTTGTCGGTCTGTGATGAGAAACCGATCTGTCTGGACGCGAAAGTATCGTTTGATTCCGGAGCACTGTTCCGTCAGCCGTTGAATGCGGAACTCAGAGATATTCTGGAAGAGAATCCTCTGGAAGCGGAAGCTTCCGATGAAGGGATGTCCTATGTCTCTTTAGGTGGCAATATCGGTTGCATCTGCAATGGTGCGGGTTTAGGAATGTCGACGATGGATACGATCAACTATACAGGCGGCAAACCGGCGAATTTCCTTGATCTGGGAGGCTCGGTCGATGATGTCCGAGCAAACAAGGCATTCAAGCTGCTCATCCGCGAAAAGGGAATCAAAGGCATCATCATCAATATCTTTGGCGGTATTGCAAGAACCAATCTGATTGCCAAAGGGATCACAGAAGCGATCATGGAGACGGATTATCAGGGCCCGGTCGTCTGCCGTATCGAAGGAAACGGGGACATAGAGGCTCATGAATATATAGCGAATTGTAAAGGAAACATTTATCCTGCATCTTCCTGCATCGAAGCGTGCGAGAAGATGAGGGAACTCCTGAAGGAGGAATGCTGATGTCCATCTTTGTGAATAAGGATACGCGTGTCATCGTGCAAGGTATCACGGGAACCCAGGGAAAGCTGCATACCGAACTGATGCTGAAGTATGGCACGAAAATCGTAGCGGGGACCAATCCGAAGAAAGCAGGTACGACGATCTTTGATGTCCCGGTGTATGCAGATGTCAAGAGCGCGAAAGAAGCGACAGGAGCGAATGCTTCCATCATTTTCGTACCGCCGGTCGCTGCAGCCGCTTCCATTATCGAAGCGATCGACGCCGATCTGGATCTGGTCGTATGCATTACGGAAAACATTCCTGCATTGGACATGGTCAGAGTCCATGACAGGCTGCAGAACGCACGTACCCGTCTGGTAGGGCCGAACTGCCCGGGCATCATTTCTGTCGATGAATGCAAGTTGGGCATCATGCCTCAGGATATACATCTGAAAGGACATATCGGTATCGTCTCCCGTTCCGGTTCTTTGACCTATGAAACCATCAAGCAGTTATCTAAAAAAGGCATCGGACAGAGTACGACAGTCGGGATCGGCGGAGATCCGATCAAAGGCACGAACTTCCTGGATGTCTTGAAAGCATTCAACGAGGATGAAGAAACCTATGCGATCGTGCTGATCGGCGAGATCGGCTCACAGGATGAACAGATCGCCTGCGAATGGGCGAAAGAACATATGAATAAGCCTTTGGTAGGATTTATCGGAGGAGTCAGCGCTCCGCCGGGGAAACGCATGGGTCATGCCGGAGCCGTTGTCAATGGCAAAGGCGGTTCCGCCAGGGACAAGATCGATGCCTTGAAAGAACTGGGAGTCAGAGTCGCACCGATCTCCGATCAGATCGGCGATACCCTGATCGAAGTCCTGAAGGAACATGATCTGCTGGAAAAATGTATCGTGAAATAAAAAAATGCAAGAAATTGCATTTTTTGTTAGGAATTCTGTCTTTTCCTGTGAATAATGTAAAGAACATATCTTTTACAAGGAGAAGAAAAACATGCAAAAAGAAAGAATCCAAAAAGAAAAAAAGACTGTCTCATAGCAGTCAGATTCTGAAAGCATTGCTGGCAGCCAGAAACGCTTGCCAGATGACCCAGCAGGAGCTTGCGGTCAAGAGCGGTATCAAATCAGGCCAATATCAGCAAGATCGAGAATGGCGCCTATAATCCCTCGCTGGCGATCACCAATCGTCTGGCGGATGCCATGGATATGGATCTGCGACTGCAGCTGACGCCTAGAGAAAATCAGTCATTCTGAATCAGTGCCAGCAGTTCTTCGGTCGGTACGGCATAGATTTTCGTACCGGAAATCTTGCGGTTGAATTCGTCGATCGTCATCGTCACTCTTATCCGGATATCGCCGTGATTCGTGACATTGCCATCCGAGAAAGTGATGGTACCGTTCACGTGATCGACTTCGTCGATGCACATGACATGACCATAGGGATTCGAGATCCCGCTGATCGACAGGATACTCATGCTTTCAGGTGTGGAAGATAATCTGAAATAATGTTTCAGATTGCCTTCTTCATCGTAGTAGGTATTTGCAGCATAGACCCGGTATGCGACATCTTTGCCATTGCCGGAAGACATGTTGCGGGTGGAATTGAAGCCATAGATATCATAGAACCACATCTGCGTAAACAAAGTGCACTGATAGGAAATGGTAGAACCATGGATCAGTCCCTGACGGTACAGCTCCTGAGCGTGTCTCCACACTCTCTTGGTAATTTTTTGGCCAAGCGTATAATAACCGGAAAACAGATAGTAGTTGCAGTCGCTGTGATAGTCCGGGCGGATCGTTGGATCTTCAATGATGAACTCCTCTGTGGGATCGTCAAAAACACGCAGAGAGATTTCCTGATAGTTCTGCAGCCGTACCTCAGCTTCAGCGATCTGATCCTCAGGAACACCTTTGGTATAGGCATAGATCATATGCGGCATGACAAAAACCGCGGTACAAACCAGCAGGAACATACAACTTTTCTGAAGAATATGGTCAGGAACACAGGTTCCGATGTTTAGATGCAATAGCTGCTTCCAGTTTCGGTTTTTCATAGAGCAACTGTTTCATTATAATACTTTTTCCTGTGATGTCAAAATGGTTTATAATCATGTTATGCTGACATATTTGCTGATTCTCATCAATACGTTGGTCTTTCTGATGATCCGTACAAACAAGCTGGACGCAAATAAAATGGCCATGTCTTATTATTCCGTTTCTGTCAACAGGGAGTATTATCGACTTCTGACAAGCGCTTTTGCCCACGAAGAACTGTATCACTTTCTATCGAACATGATCTCCCTGTACAATATCGGAACGATCTGTGAAGATGCCTTTGGAAGTATCAGGATGCTGGCAATCTATCTTATCTCCATGCTGGCAGGGAAGTACCTGTCTATCCTGATCCGTCACGGCAATCACGATGACTATACTCTATCTTTAGGAGCTTCCGGACCGATATCAGGACTGCTTGGCGCTTATCTGCTTCTGATTATGTATTATTACGGTCTGCAGGGATTGTCTTACTTTGTCAGACCGATTGTATCGATGATCCTGATCTCCATCCTTCCCGGTGTCGATGGGACCTCGCATATCTGCTGTCTTGCTATCGGCATGGCGGTAGCATACCTGATGATCATCATGTGATAAGCGCAGCACACATATAGATCGTCCTGCTTCTATCCTGCAGGAACATCCGAATGTGACAGTCATCGCTGATGAGGTTGCCGCATCGCTGCCGGCATAAGCATTTTACTTGGCGTTTTCAGTTATTCAGCAGATAATATGCTTGGAGGTATTTTATGAAGATTATTAATAAAGACGAATTCAACGAAACAGTAAAAGAAGGTTTGACACTGGTCGATTTCTTTGCGGGCTGGTGCGGCCCCTGCAAGATGCTTGGTCCGGTCCTTGAACAGGTCGATGAAGAATATCCCGATGTGACGTTTGTCAAAGTCAATGTCGATGACAATATGGAACTGGCTGAAAAATACGGAATCATGTCGATTCCTGCCGTATTTCTTCTGAAAGATGGCGAAGTCCTCAACAAGATGATCGGCTATGCCGATATTACGGGTGTCAGAAGGTTCATCGACGATTCGCTTCAGTAGGGATCGGAAACAATCTGTCATTGAAGATGCGGAAAGAGATTTCCGCTTTTCTTTTGTATATCAAAAATGTCTAAAATAACTTATAATATATTTATTTGGAGGGCTAGATCGTGGAGAAGCTGATTGAATTTAGAAATATTGTCAAAAAATTCGATGGCCAGGTGGTTCTGAAAGGTATCAACCTGGATATTTATGAGAATGAATTTGTGACACTTTTAGGTCCGTCAGGTTGCGGAAAAACGACTTTGTTGAGGATATTGGGTGGTTTTTTGGAACAGGATGAAGGTTCGGTAATCTTTAATGGCGAAGAGATCAGCGGTGTTCCTGCCTACAAACGTCCGATCAATACGGTCTTTCAGAAGTATGCGTTATTTCCTCATCTGAATGTCTATGAGAATGTTGCGTTTGGTTTGAGGATCAAGAAAATGGCGAATGACCTGATTGAGCCGAAGGTCAACAGGATGTTGGAACTGGTAGGTCTGGAAGGCTATCAGAAACGGAAGATCGACCAGCTTTCCGGCGGACAGCAGCAGCGTGTTGCGATAGCCAGAGCACTGGTAAATGAACCGGATGTACTGTTGCTGGATGAACCGTTAAGCGCTTTGGATGCGAAACTGCGCAAGGAGATGCAGCAGGAACTGAAGCGGATCCAGGAAGAAGTCGGTATCACGTTTATCTTTGTCACGCATGACCAGGAAGAAGCGCTGACGATGTCAGACAAGATCGTTGTCATGAAAGATGGAAACATCGAACAGATCGGCACACCTACCGAAATCTATAATGAACCGGTCAACCGTTATGTCGCGAATTTTATCGGCCAGTCCAATATCATGGATGGCGTCATGAAGAAGGAGTATCTGGTCCGTTTCGATGATAAGAATTTTGAATGTGTTGATCATGATTTCAAGAAGAACGAACCGGTCGATGTGGTCATCCGGCCGGAAGATATCACAATCAAGAAAAAGAATCAGGGCAAGATGAACGGCCAGGTCATTTCCGTGCTGTTTAAGGGCGTACACTATGAGATCATTGTCGAAACCAAACGTGGCGTTGCCAAAACGGTCACTCTGCACGTTTTAGGCAACCAGGATGTCTACAATGAAGAAGCCAACGAAAAGATGTCTGCTTCTGATTTCTCGATGGACATCGAAGACGTTGATTCGATCACGTCTCAGGATCTGATCCTGCGTGCGAACGCACAGGCCTGGAAAGCGGATGAAAGCGAAGAAGAGATTTCGATCAGCGAAGTCATTTATGATATCAAAGCGGAAGCAGGAAAGTATTCAATCGTCTTCAAGACGGCGAATGGCACTTCGGTCGGGGCCGATGTGAATGTCGTCAAACCGAAGGTCATTGCGGATGAAAAGGAAAAGATCGGTATTCAGGCTTTCGATGTATACAAGACGATCGATGAGATCAAGGAATCCATGGCCATTTCCGTCGACTTGAAGAACTGGGCGGATGCCTATGCATGGGATCTGGAAACGGAAAACGAAGTCGAGATTGACGATGTCCGTTTCGAATTCGATCCGATGGAGATCGAAGAAGGTGCTTACGAGGTCACATTCGTTACGGAAGGACGTACCTATAAGATCCATACGACCGATGAACATGAGGAGGGCGAACTCGTTTCCATCGATTTCGGTCCGGAAGATATCCATGTCATGGAGAAGAGTTTAGGATGAAAAGCTTCAGAAGACTGGTTTATCCCTATCTGGTCTGGGCAGGATTGCTGATCGTCCTTCCGATGTTGATCATCGTTTTCTATGCGTTTTCAACAGAAGGCAATTCTGTCATTCCGGTTCTATTCTCTTTCGAGAATTTTGCCCGTTTCTTTTCCGATTCCATTTTTATGGAAGTCCTGCTGCGTTCGATCAAGCTGGCATTCATTACCACGGTCGTCTGCATCCTTTTAGGATATCCGGCTGCCTATTTTATCGCCAGACTGAATCCTGACAAACAGGAGATCATGGTCCTGCTGGTGACATTGCCGCAGCTGATCAATATGTTGGTAAGGACCTATGCCTGGAGAGGTATCCTGTTGAATACTTCGTTCTCTCCGGAACTGAAGGTCTATATCGGCATGGTATACAACTTCCTGCCGTTCATGATCCTGCAGATCTACACTTCCTTGTCGAAGATGAATCCGGATCTTCTGACGGCAGCCAACGACCTGGGATGCGATGAAAAAACAGCATTCTTGAAAGTCACTTTGCCGTTAAGTGTTCCCGGCATCATTTCCGGTATCACTCTGGTCTTCCTGCCTGCGGTTTCCAGCTTCTTCATTCCGAAGCTTTTAGGCGGAGGATCCTATGTCCTGGTAGGTAACCTGATCGAGAACTATTTCGTGACGACGGGCGACTGGAATTTCGGTTCTGCCGTGAGCCTGATCATGACGATCGTCATTCTGGTTTCGATGTATTTTACCAAGAAGTTCGATTATGACAAGGAGGCCATCTGATGAAAAAGAAAACTGTCTATGAGAAGATCTATCTTTTACTGATCATGGCGTTCTTTTATCTGCCGATCGTTTATGTCATTTTCTTCTCGTTCAATGCTTCCAGATCACTGACGAACTTTACCGGTTTCTCATTGCGCTGGTATCAGAAGATGTTCAAGACCAGATCGATGATGGAATCGATCTACTACAGTACGGTCATAGCGGTGATCGCGACTCTGGTCTCAACGGTTGTCGGTACGATCGTGGCCATCGGCTTAAGCAAGTCTTCCAAGCTGATCCGGACCATCGTCACGCAGGTGAATAATCTGCCGATGCTGAACCCGGATATCGTCACAGCCATCGGGCTGATGCTGCTGTTCTCGACGATGAATATTCCGACCGGTTTCGGAACCCTGCTGCTGGCGCATATCATCTTCTGTATTCCGTATGTGATCCTGTCGATCATGCCGAAACTGAGACAGCTGGATGACAATATTGCCGAAGCAGCGCTGGATCTTGGCTGTACGCCGTTTCAGGCTCTGTACAAGGTCATCATTCCGCAGATCAAGGAAGGTATCGTTTCCGGCGCTTTGGTCGCTTTTACGATGTCTTTCGATGATTTCGTGATCTCCTATTTCACGACCGGTCCCGGCATCAACAACATTTCCACCTACGTCTATTCCACGACCAAGCGTATCAACCCGAGTGTGAATGCTCTGAGCACGATCATCGTCGCTGCGATCACAATCATTCTGATCATCTCCAATCTTGTTCCGCTGATCAGGCAGAAAAGGAGTGCCCATGAAGAAAATTATTAAAGTATTATCCGTATGTTTATTGTTGCTGACGACTCTGACTTCCTGTCTGTCCAATAACTATGAGAATGGCGAACTCTATATCTTTCTGCCTGGCGAGTATATCTCAGATGAAGTCATCGATCAGTTTGAATATGAATACGGAGTGAAACTCTATGTCACGACGTTCGATTCCAATGAATCGATGTATACCAAACTTCTGGGCGGAACGGTCTACGACATCATCATTCCGAGCGACTACATGATCGAGCGTCTGATCAATGAAAAAATGGTCCAGAAGCTCGACAAGAACAAGATCCCGAATCTGGAATATATCGATGAAGCCGTGCTTGGTATGGATTTCGATCCAAACAACGACTATTCCGTTCCTTATTTCTGGGGCAATGCGGGCATCTGTTTCGATACCACACTGATTGATGAAGAAGATGTCTACAACGAAGGCTGGGAAGTGTTGCGCAACCGCAAATACAAAGGCATGATCTACATGTATGACTCGATCCGCGACTCGTTCATGGTAGCAGAGAAGGCTTTGGGCTATTCGATGAATACTGATAATATTGACGAACTGAATGAAGCCTATGAATGGCTGGCGGATATTGCAAAAAATATGGATCCTGCCTATGTCACAGATGAGATCATCGATGGACTGATCTATGGCGAAAAGGCGATGGGAATGGTCTATTCCGGAGATGCGGCACTGATCCTCAGCGAGAATGAGGATATGGGCTATTATGCGCCGGAAGAAGGAACCAACTACTTCGTAGATGCCATGGTCATCCATAAGGATGCCAAGAACCTGGATAACGCCTACAAGTTCATCAACTACATTTCCGATTATGATGCGGCGTTCGAGAATGCGATCTTTGTCGGATACTGTTCCGCAAATAAGGAAGTGCTGCGTGATATCGTCATCGACGGAAACGACTTCGAAGACAACGATGCGTATATTCCGCGTGAACAGAATGAGAATGACGAAGTCTTCCACAATAACGAGGATGTACTGAAGATCATTTCTGAACTCTGGGTCAAGGTAAAGAATACGAAATAATGAAACTTGTCGTACAGAGAGTCAGACAGGCAAGCTGTGTCGTCGATGAACAGACGACCGGCGCGATCGATCAGGGCTACATGGTACTGGTCGGTTTTGGGCTGAACGATGATGAAGCGATCGCCAGAAGGATGGCGGAGAAATTAAGCAAGCTTCGTATCTTTGATGATGAGGATGGCAAGATCAACCGTTCCATCTATGATGTGAAAGGAAAGATTCTATCGATCTCACAGTTCACGCTGCTTGCTGACTGCAAGAAGGGGAACCGCCCAAGTTTTACAGATGCCCTGAAAGGTGAAGAGGCGAAACACCTGTATGACTGTTTCAATCAATATCTAAGAGATCTTGATCTTGAGGTTGAAGAAGGGATCTTCGGTGCAAATATGCAGATTTCTTTGGTAAATGATGGCCCGGTGACCATCCTGCTGAATAGTGAAGAATTATGGTAGAGAATTACGGATTAAATGATATCGTGCAGATGAAGAAAGAACATCCCTGCGAGAAAAGATCGCCTTATTTTAAGATCGTTCGCATGGGCGTCGATATCAAGATCAAATGTGAAGCCTGCGGGAATGTCATCATGCTGGAGAGACCGGTATTTGAACGGAAATGCAAGAAGATTATAAAAAAAGCGGAGGATACAGATGATCAAAGCGCTGATCTTTGATTTTGACGGGACCTTATCGAATCGTATGATGAATGCGTATGGGGTCTTTGAGTATTATCTGAGACCCTATTTCAAGGATTTTGATGAGATGGAATATGAGGCGGTCCTGCAGGATCTTCTGACCTATGACTGTAACGGTACGATCCCGGTAAGAGGGCGGCTGATCGCTTTCAGAGAGAAGTATGGATATTATCTCCCTAAGACGTTTGAAAAAGACTTTACACAGTACTATTACGAAAAGATGTGTGATTACTGCGTATTGGGTGATGGCGTGATCGAGACGCTGGAAGCGCTGAAAGGGAAATACAGGATGGCGATCCTGTCGAATGGCGATTCCAAGTCCCAGCACGACAAGATCGATGCTCTGCCATTGGCGGAATACTTTGATGAAATCTTCGTTTCCGGCGATTACGATTATCAGAAACCGGAACCGGAGATCTATGAGATGGTCGCAAAAGAGCTGGGAGTGGAATGTGAAGAATGCATGATGATCGGGGACGTCTTTTCAACGGATATCCTTGGAGCCGTAAGAGCGGGAATGCTGCCGGTGTGGTTCACAGCCGATTATCAGCGTCCATCCAGATACTATCAGGGATATCGGATTTCCAGACTCTCAGAAGTGCTGGATATCCTGGCGAAAGAGGAACGTTATGAACATTCTGGTAACGAATGATGATGGAATCAAAGCTGCGGGCCTGAAGGCGATCGTCAGAGAGCTGGCGTCCCTGGGCGATGTCTATGTGGTCGCTCCCAACAGCCAATGCAGTGCCTATTCTCATAAGATGACCTTGAGCGGTCTTTTACGTTTTGAAGAAAAAGAAATGCCTGGTGCAAGAAAGGCGTATGCCTTATGGGGTACTCCTGTGGACTGCGTCCATATCGGCTGCGATTATCTGATCGGTCAGAAGATCGATCTTGTCGTTTCCGGAATCAATAAGGGCCCCAATCTTTCCACGGATATCATCTATTCAGGAACGATCGCTGCCGCCAGGGAAGCTTTCATTCATAAGATCCCATCTGTCGCATTAAGCCTGAACAGTTTTACAGTCAAAGATTTCTCGACGGCTGCCAGACTGGGAGCGGACATCGTCAGACGCTATTACGAAAGAGAAGACAGACAGAACTATATCCTGAATGTCAATATTCCATATGTTCCTGAAGAAGAGATCCAAGGAATCAGGATCTGTGACAAGACGATCAATGTCATTTATCAGGACGAGATCTCATTGTGTGAAAAGAATGGAAAGACCTATGTCCGTCTCAGCACTTCTCCGGAACGTCTGATGGAAACTTCCGACGATCTGTCCATCGACTATATCGCGATCAGAAATAACTATATCAGTATCTCTGCACTGCAGAACGAGCACATAAACAAAGCGTATACTGCCAGATTGAAAGAAGGATTTTAAAAAAGCCGATATAAGGCTTTTCTTTTCATAATAAAAGGCGGATCCTGTATCCACCTTGTGTTTTATGCTTTCTTGGCGTTTGCCTGGTTGGCGACCGCATTGATCTTGGCTGCCAGCTCTTCCTGATCGCCGAGATAGTAGTGATTGATCGGCTGGAATTCATCATCCAGTTCATAGACCAATGGAACACCGGTAGGGATATTCAATCCTACGATCTCATCATCGGAAATATTATCCAGATACTTGACCAGTGAACGCAGGGAATTGCCATGAGCTACGACCAGGACCTGTCTGCCGGATTTCATATCCGGTTTGATGACTTCTTCATAGTAAGGAACGACTCTGGCGACGCAGTCTTTCAGGCATTCGGTCAATGGAAGATCCTTTTTGTCGACATTCTTGTAGGCTTCCTGGTTTGCAGGATTGCGCTTGTCGTCTTCTTCCAGTGCAGGCGGCTGTACATCATAGGAACGGCGCCATAGAGTGACCTGCTCCTGACCGTATTTCGCTGCGGTTTCCGCCTTGTTCAGGCCCTGCAATGCGCCATAGTGCCTTTCATTGAGACGCCAATGCTTGATCATTTCGATCCATTCCTGATCCATCTGTTCCAGGATATTGTACGCCGTATGGATCGCTCTCTTCAGATAGGATGTGTAACATACATCGAATTTGAAACCGGCATCCTTCAACAGCTGTCCGCCTTTTTTTGCTTCCTCGACACCTGTCTCACTCAGTTCGACATCGGTCCATCCTGTGAAAAGATTCAGCTTGTTCCACTCACTCTCTCCGTGTCTGACTAATACCAACTTATAGCCCATGTTTTCCTCCTTATATCACTATAGTTTGATTGAAGATATTTTCCTTGTGTTATGAATCAGCGCCTTTCTGAACGAACGACCCAGATTATCGTCTTTATTGTTTTTTAACGTTTCCTTGATGATCTTGAAAATGATGATCCATGCCGCAAAGAATTCCCATGCAGCACCGCTGTGCCTGATGGTTCCCAGCTTTTCATCGACGGCAGCCATGTTTTCAGATATATGACCGATTCCTTCCGAAGCCGTATCGACGCCTTTCATCATCTTCCGGATCGCGCCCAAAAGCCGTACAACAAAATACAGGATGACAGCAGTCAGTAGGAAATATACCGTTATATAAATCATTTTTAAGACATCCATATTTTTATTTTACTACAGTTGCAATCATTTGTTTGCCAATATATTCAGGTTTCAAGCCTTTTGTGTATTCACTGATCTTATTTAAGACATCTCCGCTGTTGATGGCGAACGTATAGGTCACATCCACATCGTATTCCGTCTTAAGATCGATCGTGTTGTTTCTTAAGAAATGATCGATCTTGTTGGCGGTCTCATAGTCCAGAGTGAGCCTGTATTTCCCGTATTCCACATCTTCCAGAAATACGGCATTCTCCAGACAGTGCGATACGCTGTTTCCGTAAGCTCTGATCAATCCGCCTGCACCAAGCTTGATTCCGCCGAAATAGCGCACGACCAGAGCGCAGGTCTCATCCAGATTGTTTCTGACAAGCACATTCAGGATTGGCGATCCCGCGGTACCTGCAGGTTCGCCGTCATCGCTGGAACGCTGCACATTGTGACAGACCAAAGCGCTGCACACATGGGTTGCGTCATAGTGTTTCTTTCTGATTTCATTCAGGAAATCCCGGTACTCTTCTTCGCTCTTCACATGTTTCATGTAACAGATGAAACGGGATTTTTCGATGACTGAAGTGCTTGTGAGATCATCTTGCAAATACATAACTCTATTGTAAGATAATTGTGCTAGAATTAGAAATGTTGTGAGGTAAGAATATGAGAGATCTCGAAGAAATCTTAAAAGAACTGAATGCTGCCGAAAAGGAATATGCCGAGAAATGTAAGATCTATGGCATCGAAGAAAGCAATGGCAGAAAAAAGAGAAATGAGGAAGGCGACAAAGACGAGAAATGATCGCCTTTTTCTTTGCTTTATATCTTAGAATATATCTTTATTTTAAAGCAGTAATGTTATAATGAATATGTACTTAGAAGGGAGTTTTACTATGGCTAAAAAGCTAGTTACAGATTTAGAGGTTGGTGGTAAGAAAGTCATCGTCAGAGTTGATTTTAACGTACCACACAAGGGTGAAGTCATTACGGATGACAACCGTATCGTTGCGGCTTTACCGACGATCAGGTATTTGCTGGAAAACAATGCAAAGGTCATTCTGCTGTCGCATTTAGGCAAGGTCGACTACAAGAAGACAGAAGAAGAAATCGAAGCAGCAAAGAAGAAGAATGATATGTCCATCGTGGCTGCAAAGCTGCAGGAATATCTGCCTGACAACAAGGTCATTTTCGTGAATGCGACCAGAGGCGAAGCGCTGGAAAACGCGATCGCTGAAATGAAGGAAGGCGAAGTCGTACTGATGCAGAATACCCGTTATGAAAAGGGTGAATCCAAGAACGATCCGGAGCTTGGCGCTTACTGGGCTTCTTTAGGCGATCTGTTTGTCGAGGATGCTTTCGGTTCCGTCCACAGAGTGCACGCTTCCACGGTTGGCATTCCGACTCATTTGCCAAGTGCAGCTGGTTTTTTGGTAGAAAAAGAATTGAAATTCCTGGGCGATGCTGTCGAGAATCCGGTCAGACCGTTTGTCGGAATCCTGGGCGGTGCCAAGGTTGCAGATAAGCTGAAGGTCATCGATAACCTGCTGGAAAAGTGCGATACGCTGATCATTGGCGGCGGTATGGCATATACGTTCCTGAAGGCGCAGGGCAAGGAGATCGGCGGTTCCCTGGTCGATGATGAGAAACTGGATTACTGCAAGGAAATGCTGGATAAAGCGGCTTCTTTAGGAAAAGAGCTGCTGTTGCCGATCGATACTGTTGTAGCTGATCATTTCCCTGATCCGATCGATGGACCGATTGAGACGGAAGTCGTCGATGTCGATCATATTCCTGCGGAGAAACAGGGTCTGGATATCGGACCTAAGACAGCGGAACTGTTTGCGGATAAGGTCAAGACAGCCAAGACGGTCGTCTGGAACGGACCGATGGGCGTCTTCGAGAACCCGACACTGGCAGCCGGTACCAATGCGGTAGCAAAAGCTCTGGCAGAGACCGATGCGACCACGATCATCGGCGGCGGTGATTCTGCTGCAGCGATCAAACAGCTCGGTTATGCCGATAAAGTAAGCCATGTTTCGACAGGCGGTGGCGCTTCCCTGGAATTCCTGGAAGGCAACGGCCTGCCTGGTGTCGATATCATTAACGAGAAATAAGGAGACGAAATGAGGAAACCTATTATTGTTGGGAACTGGAAAATGAACAAGACTCCTTCGGAAGCTCTGGAATTCATGAAGGGCATCGAAGAAGTGCTGACCGGTGAAGAGAATGCGGACTATGGTGTCGGCGCTCCGTATGTCGACCTGGATGTCTGCGTGAAAAACGCAAAGAATCTGATCATCGCTGCTGAGAACTGCAATGAAAAGGATTCCGGCGCTTATACCGGTGAAGTATCCGTACCGATGCTGAAAGAAGTAGGGATTACCTACTGCATCATCGGACATTCTGAAAGAAGAACGTACTATAACGAAACAGATGAACACTGTGCTCTGAAGTGCAAGAGACTGTTTGCGGATGACATCATTCCGATCCTGTGCATCGGTGAAACGGAAAAAGAATATGACGAAGGCAAGACCGCCGATGTGATCAAGTCTCAACTGGCTGGATCATTGGCTGGATTGGATGCGAATGAAGTTGCAAGAATGGTCATCGCTTATGAACCGATCTGGGCGATCGGTACCGGCAAATCCGCTACCAAAGAGATTGCGGAAGACTGTTGCAAACTTGTCCGTGAAACTGTTAAGAATCTCTATGATGAAGCCACTGCTGAATCCGTCAGAGTTCAGTATGGCGGTTCGGTCAAACCGGACAACATCAGAGAATATATGGCTTGTGAAGATATCGATGGCGCTTTGATCGGTGGTGCTTCACTTAAAGTCGACTCATTCAAGGAAATAATTGACGCTACTAAATAGGAGGAAAAACGTATGTCTGCAATTATTGATGTTTATGCTCGTGAGATCATCGATTCCAGAGGCAATCCGACCGTAGAAGTCGAAGTCGCTACAGAATCAGGTGCATTCGGCAGAGCAATGGTACCTTCGGGTGCTTCTACCGGTGAAAGAGAAGCTTTGGAGCTTCGCGATGGCGATCTGAATCGTTTCTCCGGCAAAGGTGTTTTGAAAGCTGTCAACAATGTCAATGAGATCATTGCTCCGGCTCTGATCGGTTTCGATGTCACGGATCAGCCGCTGATCGACGCCAAGATGATCGAACTGGATGGCACGAAAGACAAGTCTCATCTGGGTGCCAATGCGATGCTGGGCGTTTCTCTGGCTTGCGCACGTGCCGCTGCTGATTTCTACAGCATGCCTTTATACAAATACCTGGGTGGCGTCAATGCCAAGACTTTACCGGTTCCGATGCTCAACGTCCTGAATGGCGGCAAGCACGCTGATTCTACCGTTGATATGCAGGAATTCATGATCATGCCTTATGGCGCTCCATCCTTCGCAGAAGCGATCCGCTGGTCCGCAGAAGTCTTCCACGCATTAAAGAAAGTCCTGAAGTCAAAAGACTATAATACCGCTGTCGGTGATGAAGGCGGCTACGCTCCAAACTGCACCGAAGGCAACGAAGAGCCGCTGAAACTCATCGTCGAAGCGATCGAACTGGCAGGCTACAGACCTGGCATCGATTTCGGTATTTGCATGGACCCTGCTTCTAGTGAATTCTACAACGCGGAAACAGGCATGTATGAACTGACCAGATCCGGCCAGGGTACCAAGACAACTGATGAAATGATCGAAATGTATGCAGAATGGTGCCAGAAATATCCGATCATCTCTATCGAAGACGGTCTTGCTGAAAACGACTGGGAAGGCTGGGTAAAACTCAACCAGCGTTTAGGCGATCGTATCCAGCTGGTCGGCGATGACCTGTTCGTTACCAATGTCGAATACATCAAGAAGGGCATCGATCTCCATTGCGCAAACTCTGTATTGATCAAACTGAACCAGATCGGTACATTGACTGAGACACTGGATGCCATCGAACTGGCTAAGAGAAACAACATGACCGCTGTCGTATCTCACCGTTCCGGTGAAACCGAAGATACGACGATCGCTGATCTTGTTGTCGGTCTGAACGCAGGCCAGATCAAGACCGGTTCTATGTCAAGAACGGATAGAATTGCCAAATACAATCAGCTGTTAAGGATTGAAGATGAACTTGGTCCAAGCGCTGTCTATCTTGGCAAAGACGCTTACTACAATCTGAAGAAATAAGCGAAACAGAAGCATATGAAAAGCTCACTTTGTCTGGTGAGCTTTTTTTGTCTGTTATTTGCTGTTTTTTTGCTGTTTGATTAATGCGAGTAAAGATATGATGATCCCTATGACAGTCAGTCCCGATAAAGCGAAACTGCCATAACGGTTGATATCCGACATCTTTTCATTGATCGCATAGAGTGGCATCAGAATGGCCAGCGCCAGCAGCAGGAGGATCAGTACGATCAGTCTGGTGCGGGAATAGTTGTTTGCCATCGCAGTGACGATGTCATCTCTTTTCGGAGGCTTGTATCCTTCGATTTCGGTCAGTTTATAGAAGTAGAAGATCCTGAACAAGATCATCGACAGAATAAGCAACACGACAAATACGATCAGGGCATCCACATAGTTCAAAGAGAAGATCGACATGGCAGCGAATGCAGCGAGGATACAGACGGAAAACATCGAAGTGTAGATCATATAGGTCTTGACATCGCTGTTGGTGATTACGAACGCTCTTTTGGTGATTGAATCATACCAGATCGTTCCTTTTTTGGGATCCTGATAAATCGATAGACCGACAAGGTCTTTGGGTTTAAGGTTGTTTCTAGGCATAACTAAATTATACACTGATTCTTGTGCTATGATAAAACTAGAGGTAAAGAAAATGATTATTCAAAGTAAAAGAGTCTATCTGGCAAGCACTTTTTCACCGGCGCAGATCGAAGTCGAGAATGGGGTGATCAAGGGTATTTATCCTTATGGCACAAAAGAAACGGATAAGGATTATGGCGAGCTCAGGGTCGTTCCCGGTTTCTATGATATCCATACACATGGCTACCATGGCTATGACACGACAGCAGGAGGCAAGGATGGATTGAGGAAATGGCTGAAAGATCTGCCTCTGGAAGGCGTATGCGGCGTATTCCCAACGACTTTGACCCAGGGACACGATACGCTGAAGAAAGCCGTAGCGGAAGTCAGCGAAGTCAGAAAAGAGAACCCGGAAGGGGCTGAAATACTGGGCATTCATTTTGAAGGGCCGTATCTGGATGTGAAATACAAAGGTGCACAGCCGGAAGAATATATCGTCAAAGGGACCGTAGAAGAATTCAAGGAGTATCAGGATGCCTGTGACAATCTGATCAAGATCATCACTTATGCTCCGGAACATGATGAGAATTTTGAACTGACCAGGTATCTGGCCAAGACCGGTGTCTGCGCTTCGATCGGCCACTCGGATACGGATTATGAGACAGCGCTTTTGGCGGTCGCCAATGGCGCTAAGGGTTTTACCCATACCTATAATGGCATGACCGGCCTGAATCACAGAGAAAACGGAGCGGTTGGTGCGGCGTTTCGTTTCCATGATACATATGCGGAATGCATCTGCGATGGCAACCATTCCACGTTAGCTGCTTTGAACATTTTCTTCAGAGAGAAACAGGGCTATGGCATCATGATCTCGGATGCACTCATGTGCAAAGGCTTTGAGCCTGGCACGCATTTCGATTTCGGCGGCCAGGATATCGAGATCTATCCGGATGGTTCGGCACATATCTCTACCGGCAGGAAACAGTTGGCCGGTTCAACATTAAAGCTCAACGATGGACTGCGTATCCTGGTGGAAAAAGCTCTGGTGCCGTTTGAACTGGCAATCGATTCCTGCACGATCAATCCGATGCGTTATGTCGGCATGGATGACCATAAAGGGCAGATCAAAGCCGGTTTCGATGCAGATATCGTCGTGCTGGAAGATGACTACAAGGTTCATCAGACCTACTGCAGAGGCGTGGCACAGCTGTAACACGTGGATAAAAAGAAAATTTCGATAGTATTGCTTATCATCGCAATTGGAGGTATCATCGTGTCCGGTTTGAAGCTATTTGATAAGAAAAAAGAGATCACGGTCGCTGACTTGCAGAAGGTCGAAATGGCATATGACCGTCTTCTGGAAGTCTCTTTCAACGTCATGGGAGGCATGGAGGATACGCATCAGAAACGCTACCTGAAACTTGAAGAAGGTGTTCCGGTCTATATCGAAGAGATCACAGGAGACCGTTCGCTGCCGATACGGGTCAATAAATATTCCGTAGCGGATGAAGCGATCCTGGACAGGATGAGCGAGTATATCCGGGAATACAATCTTCCTGCCTGGAGCGAACTCCCGTTCGATGACGAGATGATCGCTCTAGATGCGCCAAGCACGTATATCTATATGCTTTATGACAACTCTGCGATCGGCGGATACAAAGAAACAAGTTTCACCATCAGTTATGACGACAAGATTCCTCAAGAGGGTTATCCGATCCTGCAGAAACTGAGAGACGACCTCACCTCGAACAGAGATGAAAGCAGACTGATGGAAACATATCTCTTGTCTGATATCAATGATCCGGAGCACAGGATCTATACCGGGAAAGATATCATCAACAGCGATGAAGAGATACAGGAACTTCTCCGCGGTTTCTGGGACAATAAGCAGAATGGCACTTATCTGAACATGTATCGCTTCGAGGATGGCTTGTCTGTCATGGGCGAGACTTATGATCTGAAAGAGATCGTGCATGACAACCTTAACGATCTGGATTCATCCTGGTATGCGATCTTCAAGAGTGAAGATAAAGAAATCGAACTGACTGTCGTGAAAGATAAGCTGGTCATTCTGAATGATGGAAAGATTGAAGAAATGATCCGATACTAAAAGAGCCGTAAAGGCTCTTTCATTTGAATCATAGTGTTCAAGAATCGTTTATCCGTTTCTCTTGTTTCTGAAATGTCTGTAGACTCTGTAAGCGACATAGCCAAGTATGGCGAGGAACAGGATCGTCCAGATGTTGTAGGCGACATCGATCAGGAAATCACCGATACTGTCAAGACAGTTATGCCAGCCGTTACGGAAAGCATTTCCCAATCTGGTAAAGAAGCTTGTGCTGGTCGGAGTATAAACTTTCGTTTCTCTTACTGAGATGGTCAGGGTCGAATATGCGACCAGCAGATCATAGTTCCGGATCTGTGCTTCGTAGTACTCGATCTGATAACGCAGATCCGAGAGTCTTTCCTCGACTTTCATCAGGTCTTCGATCGAATCTGCCTGCTTGTAGAGTTCCAGGACTCTCTCTTCCTGGGCTTTCAGGGTATTCAGACGGGCTTCGATATCGGTATAGGTGTTGGTAATATCTTCGGTTTCTTCGAAGTAACTGATCACGTTTCCTGCGTCCTGAATGGAATCCAGGAATGCCTGATACCTGTCTGCCGGGATACGGTAGGTCGCCTCATAGACTCTGGCTGAACCTGCATCATAGGTGGAAGATTTCTGGACATAACCTGCGAAAGCGGAAACCTGGGAAGTCAGTTTTGTGATCGTCTCTTCAAGGTTCTGCGTTTCAGTAGTCATGCTGGCCTTGACGATCAGCTTTTTGTTTGCAGTAACAAGATCGGTTTCCTCAGGCTTGTTTTCATATCCGGAATCGGATGGTTCCGCTTCATAGATGCCTTCTCCATCCATCACCATGTATTCAGTCGTATCATAAGAAGGCTTTGCTGAGCCATTCATTCCCTGATAGGATGTGTCGTTATAGGCCCCTCCGGCGCTGTCGCTCTTATACCCGGAACTTGCATGCGAGAACATGTTAGGCAGCAGCGTCACTGCCAGCAGGAAGCAGCCGAATGCTACTGCGACTTTACTGACGACTGGCCAGTTTATCGCAAAACGCTTCCGTTCCTTCATCTTATGTGCTTCCTCGATATAACGGTCATCGATATTGCCGATGGCATCGATCAGTTTATCTGTCTTCATTGATTACTCCTTCCTTGATGAGATGAGCCTTCAGTTTCTCTCTTGTACGCATGAGACTCATCTTGACCTTGCTGTCGCTGCAGTTGAAACGTGCGGCGATCTCTTCGATCGGATCGAAATACCAGTAGCGGCATACGAACATCTGCCGCTGTTCCTGCTTTAAAGTCGCCAGGAAACGGTCGATGCTTTCTGTCAGCTCCTGATTCTGCTGATCCTCATGAACAAAATCCGTATCGGCAATGCATCCTTCCAGTTCATCGAACGACAAGGCGACTTCGCCTCCGCCGCGTTTGTCCGCTTTCAGATAACGCAGACGGTTGATGGACAGATTACGGGTAATCTTGCCGATAAAGGTACTCAGATTCTGCGGATGTGCAGGGGGAATCGCATCCCAGGTCGCTTTACAGGTATCATTGACGATCTCCTGGGCATCTTCATTGTTGTAGAGGATATTGTAGGCGATCGTATAGCAGTAGTTTCCATACTTGTTCTGCGTTTCCCGGATTGCTTCTTCGTCCCTGTTCCAGTACAGTTCTATGATTTTCAGATCCTCCATCTCTTCCTCCTTCCACACATCTACTAGTAATCAATTTATCTAAGGTCACAATTACTGATCTTTTTTTGCTTTCTTCTCGATCCGATACAGCTGATCGGTATACAGATAATTCCCAAACAGATAGCTGATGCTCGCATGACCGTAGCGTACCAGTTTCGCCTGCAGCAGTTCATCATCGACCCAGACCCAGGCCAGAAGACGGTCATACTTGTCATATTCCTCGGAATGGGGGTCCAGTTCCAGTACGATCTTGCGGGCATTGCTTAGCTGTTTCCGGGTGAAACTGCAGGAGGCATCATAGCCCTCATCGCCGTGTTCCGGGCAGTCGACAGCCAGAAAACGGCAGGTCACTTCTTTGCCATCCAGAGCAAATACTGCCGTATCGCCATCCATGTCATAAAGGTATACGACTTCATATTTCTTCGTATAGGTAGCCTGAATGATCTCGTAGTCATTCATGTGGATGGTCAGATTCATCAGCTGATAGCCTGAAACGAATACAAAAATCAGCAAAGCAACAAGCTTCACCTTGCGATAGGCACTCAGCTTTTTCATTTTGATCTTCACAGTTTTATTATAAATGACTTATTATAGAGATTCTTATAAAGACTCGATCTCTTTCAGGATCTTCTGAAACTGATCCTCATCGAAACAGGTATAACCTCCATCAGCTTGTTTCTTGGATGTCATATGTACCTGTCTGCTATTGCTGATACGCAAGACATCCTGGACATTCTCGATACGGACACCTCCGCCCGGGAGGAACTGTATCCTGTCACGGTATTTCTCGTTCAGTTGCGCGATCCTTCTGCATCCTTCCAGTATCTCGGGATAGACGCATTTTCCGCTTG
>JAFRVK010000017.1 GCA_017441765.1 Erysipelotrichaceae bacterium | reverse complement strand
TCATAGATCGGCATCAGATATGGATCAACTTTTTCTTTCAGATCGCCAGGCAGAAAGCCTAACGATTCGCCTGCTTCTACGGCAGGACGGGAAATGATGATCTTGTTTACTTTTTCTTTCTTCAGATAATGGACTGCCAGAAGTACAGCAAGGAATGTCTTTCCGGTACCTGCGGGTCCGCTGCAGAAGACCAGATCGTTTTTTCTGACTTCTTCGACAAAACGGTACTGGTTATAGGTTTTCGGCTTGTATGGCTTTCCATTGTAGGCATAGCTGATGATATCTTCTTTGTAGGAAGGAACATCCTCGATGTCGTTGAGATGAATAAAAGACTGACGGATCAGTTCGTGATCGATCAGTTCATTTCTGCTGTGACTGACGAGGTAGTCCATGTGTTTCCTGAATCGGGCAAACAGCTGTTCATCATCGCTTAAGAGCTTGAAACAGTTATCGCGATAGACGATGCCACAGCCATAGAGTTCTTCCAATAGACCGATATTAGTGTCGTTGACACCTATGATATTCTTGATGCTTTCATTATCAAGATCGTTGAATAAGTATTCCATTGCTTTCATTAAACCACATTATTCGTATTTAATCCATTCTGTCGCACCAAGATAGGCGCATGCCTTGGCTCCGAAACGATTGCCGTGACTGATGCATTCTTCGATCGTTTTCTTCTTTAGAAGGCCTGAAATAAAGCCTGCCACGAAACTGTCTCCCGCACCGGTGGTATCGACCGGAATGACCGGCTCTGTATCAAAGAGTCTGCTTCGATAATATGTGCCTTTGCTTCCACACTTGATAATCGCGTTGACTCCATGTTTTTCAAAACATTGATACATCGATTCAGGATCTGTTTCATCCGTCAGCATTTCTGCCTCTTTGCGGTTGCAGAAGAAATAGTCCGCATATCTGAGACAATGCATGTCAAAGAGCTTTTCCTGATGTTTCGGTGTCGAACAGTCGACGCAGAGGATCTTTCCTTTTCTTTTGATTTTTGAAAAAATGATCTCCAGTTCTGGGTCATTCAGATATTCGGAAATGAATAAGGAAGCGAAACTGACGATCTCAGCGTCATCGTCGATCTGTATGTCTTCAAGTCTGAGCTTTCTGACACTGCCATTCCTGTTTCCGACAAACGTTCTTTCTCCTGCATCATCGACACAGACGATCGAGATATAGGTTTCGATTTCATTTTTCATTATATTGTCATTATATGAAACGTTTCCTTCTTTTATGACGGACAATAACTGCAGCCCGAGCAGATCATCGCCCAATACCGTAATCAGTTTCGTATCGACTTTGAAATGGCTCAGGATCAGAGCTTCATTCAAAGCATCCCCGCCCGGCAGCATCCGGATATGTTCCGCCTTATATTTTCCGGAAAAGAAAGATTCCTGATCCACCGGAGAGATCAGAATATCCATACATGCAGCTCCAATCACATTCACTTTACTCATATTACTATTATAAAACACAATAAAAGACTGATTTCTCAGTCTTTCTACTATTTGGATCTTCTTAATTTGCGTGCGTTTTCTCTCTTTAATCTTTTCTTAACGCCCGGTTTGACATAATATTCTCTTTTTCTGACTTCCAGAAGCGTTCCATTACGGGAAACCTGTCTCTTAAAACGACGCATTGCATCATCCAACTGTTCGTTTTCTTTCACGACGACTCTTGCCATAATTTCACCCCCATTCCGTCAACAGTCAAAATTATATACTAATTGTTTCTAAAAAGGAATACTTATTCGCCTATTTCGATCAGTTTCGTACCAGAAGAAGTACCGATACGGTTTGCGCCAAATTCGATCATCTTCTCAAAATCCTCTCTGCTGCGTACGCCACCTGCCGCTTTGATCAGGCACTCGTTTCCTACTGTCTGTTTCAGCAGTTTCACATCTTCAAAGGTAGCACCTGCGGTAGAAAAGCCGGTTGAAGTCTTGACGAAATCCGCTTTCGCTTTCATGATCGCCTGACAGGCTTTGACTTTTTCTTCATCTGTCAGCAAGCATGTTTCGATGATGACCTTCAATGTATGATCGCCACAGGCTTCTTTGATCTTCCGGATCTCATTCGTGACATAGTCCATATCATTATCCTTCAATCTGCCGATATTGATGACCATATCGATTTCATCCGCTCCTTTTTCGATGGCATCTTTCGTCTCAAATACTTTCGTTTCCGTCGTGCAGGCGCCCAATGGGAATCCGATCACGGTGCAAACCAGCACATCGCTTCCTGCCAGTTCTTCTTTGCATAGAGGAATGTTGCTGGAATTGACACATACGGATTTGAAATCATACTCTTTGGCTTCCCTGCATAGTTTACGTATCGCCTCTTTGGAAGCATCGGCTTTCAGCAAGGTGTGATCGATATACTTAGCTAGTTTCATTTTCTTCTCTCCTTCTCTCATTGATATATTTCTGTGCATAGTACTTGTCACCATGATAATACTCTTTTCCCAGTCCCATTTCCAGGAATTTCTCATTGCCTTTTCCGATGATGATCAGGACATCGCCTTTGTTCATGATTTCGACTGCGTTTTCGATGGCCATGGAACGCATGTTGGAATAGACAGCTTTGTGTTTTGTTAGATACCTGTCGCAGCGTTCCAGAATATCGCTTACCGCGCCTTCTGCGGATTCATTTTCCGTCAGGATGATGACATCCAATGCATCTTCGCAGATCTGCATCATCTTTTCCAGACGTTTGTCGCCATCGGAATAGTTGACAGAAATCACGCCGATCGCTTTCTTCTTGTGTTTTGCCATTTTCGCGTAATCGCAGATCGCCTGGATGGAAGTCAGGTCATATGCGCTGTCGATGATGATATCATACTCGTTATCGACCCGCTCCATGACGCCATCCACATCCGGAATCTCTCTGAATGTTTCGATCAGCTGATCCAAAGGGTAACCCTTCTGATGCAGAGCGACGATCGCAGCGGTCAGATTGAATAACGATGACATACCCTGCAGGCGGCAACGTACAGGATAGAGTTCATCCTGATATTTGATTTTGTATTCAATGCCATTCTTGTTCATGACGACATCCCTGATCTGATAGGTCGCCAGATTGGAGAATCCGTAGGTCACATAATTATTGACACAGTCATAGATCTGTTTAAACGAAATATCATCAATATTCAGGATGAGTTTGCAGCTGTCTTCCAATGTGTAAAGATATCTTCTCAGCTGTACGAAATACTGATTGTTCAGATAATCGGAAGAATGATCACTGTTGGTGCAGGTATAGATGAAGAAATCAGGGACGACAGCGTCCAGTTTCTGCAGGTTCAAGGAGCGGACATCGGCTTCAAAGGTCACGGCTTTGATTCCTGCTTTGCGGATATTGTCCAGGATCTTCAGGTTATCAAGGATATTCAGTGTCGAAAATGAAGATCTGAGATGCCGCTTGTCATAGTTGATGCCCAGAATTCCTACATATGCGCAGGAACTGCAGGTATTCAGGAAATAATTGATGAAAGAGGTCACCGAAGATTTTCCATAGGAACCGCATGCGACGTATTTATCGATTCCCTGGTTCGGATATTCATAGAAACGGTTTCCGATATCGATCAGGGTATTGTTTACGTTCGGAACTTTGATATAGATGGCTCGATTCTGGCTTTTCTGTTCCGTCGGGATCTCTTTGCTGTAAACGATCGCTTTTGCGCCATTTTCGATGGCTTCTCTGATGTAGTTGTGGCCGTCGTACTTGATTCCGTTCAGACAGAAAAAGATCGCGTTTTTCATAGGAAAACGGCTGTCTACGGAAAGCTGTTCGACCTCCACATCCGGAGCGCCATGGAATAGTTCACTCAGCAACATATGCGATCACCTCATTCTCTGCCGACTCTATTGTAACATTTATGATTTCTCCAACCGGATAGATTCCCGGCACTTTTGTATAGATATATTCCCTGCTGTAGCCGTAGGAACAGTCTTCATCATTCCGTTCAATCAGCACTTTCACGGTTTTTCCAATGAATGTTTTCTTGTGTTCCTTTGTCAGTTTCTGCTGCAGATCGATGATTTGACGTACCCGTTCTTTCTTCTTGTGATTGTCAATCTGATGGTCGAACGTATCCGCGACGGTTCCCTTCTTTCTTGCATAAGGAAAGACATGAACAAAAGCGAATCTAATTTTTTTCAAAGCATCCAGATACTCTTCAAATATCTCATCCGTTTCATAAGGGAATCCGACGATCAGATCGGTACCGATGCTGATTCCAGGAATCTGTTCATGTATAAAACTGATCCTTTCGATGTATTCTTCCAATGTATAGGGGCGGTTCATCTTGGACAGGATCGTATCATTCAACGCCTGAACCGGGACATGCAGATGGTGGGCGATCTTGTTGTTTTCCTTCATAAGCCCGATGATTTCATCGGTTACTTCATTCATTTCGATGGAACTGATACGGATCGTATGAAGATCTTCGATCTGCACGAGATCTTTTAAGAGATGATGTAAATCGTATTCCCCATCGTCATAGCGTCCGGTATGGATGCCGGTCAGGACGATCTCCTTATTGGTTCTTGCGAGTATCTCTGCCTGTTTCAGGACATCTTCATGTCTTGCACAGCGTTGCCTGCCTCGAGCATAAGGGATGATGCAGTAGCTGCAGAACTGGTTGCAGCCATCCTGGATCTTCAGAAATGCCCTGGATTTCTTCGGATAAGATTCTACGAACAGTTCTTCAAATTCGGTACTGATTTTTTCATGGACTCGGGAACCTTTTGTTTCATTAAGTATGAGATCGATCATCTTATCTTTCTGATCTGATCCGATCAGAAGATCCGCATCATCAAAATCAGAAGAATCACCCTTGATCTGACTCATACATCCCACCGCAACGATATATGCATCCGGATTGTTCCTGCGGGCATCATGGAGGAATTTGCGGGTCTTGCTTTCGGCAGTATTCGTGACGCAGCACGTAAAAATAATGTAGATATCGGCTTTTTCTTTGAAATCTACTTCCTGATAAGAACGGTTCAGTTTTTCTCTCACATAGGTCGCTTCATAGTCGTTGACTTTGCAACCCAGGACCATCATTGCATATGTTTTCATTGGCACCTGCTGACGATCACGCTCGTCAGATAGATCGCGGCTGTTTCGGCACGTAGTATGCGTTTTCCCAGACTGATCGGAGTATAGCCATAAGAAAGAATCTTATCATATTCTTTCGGATCGAATCCCCCTTCCGGTCCGATGATATATGTGATGTTCCCTTCTGTGTCGATACTGTTGTCATCGCGATAGTTTTCGTAACAGATATAGTTATGATCGCTCATATACTGTTTCAGATCTTTGATTTCCGCAACTTCCGTGACTTCAGGGATACGGTTCCGATGAGACTGACACGCTGCTTCTTTTACGATCTTCTTCAGACGGATCATTTTCTTGTCATCCCTGGCCTTCACAATGCTTCTGTATGCTTCATAAGGAACGATACGTGTCACGCCCAGTTCGACCAGTTTCTGGATACAGAATTCGTATTTATCGTTCTTAAACAGAGACAGGATGCAAGTGATCTCATTGGGAAGTTCATTGTTTTCATCGGAAGAATCGTCGACGATGCATGTTCCTTTGTCAATAAGATGAGCAAAGAAAATATGGCCTGTCATATCACAAAGACGGAAGGTATATTCCGAATCTTTACGTAGCACGGTCTGTAGATGAAAAAGGATATCGCTATCCAGTTTCACATGATCATTGATATTCAAAACTTCATCGACGAAGAATTGCTGCATAGATATATTATACTATTTCTTCTTGTCTTCTGCTTTATCGTCGTTAATGGTTATTTTTAAGACATTGACTTTCTTGGAATCTGCGTCCGTGACTTCGATATGAAGATTCTTATAATCGAAATTGTCGCCGACGGAAGGGATCTTATCCAATACATCGATGACCCAGGCAGACGTCGTATTGAATTCGAAATCTTCTTCGTTTTCCATCGCGAAATGTTCAAAGAAATCATCGATATCCAGATCACCTTTGACCAGATAGGTATTGTCATCGATCTTCTTGTAGTATTCGATGACTTCATCGTGTTCATCATAGATCTCGCCGACCAGTTCTTCCAGGATGTCTTCCATCGTGATGATACCTTCAGTCCCTCCGTATTCATCGACAACGATCGCCAGATGGGTCTTGGAAGACTGGAACTGTTTCAAGAGAGATGAGATCTTCACCTGTGATGAAGTATACATCGTTTTCTGAAGGATATCTCTGATATCGAGATCTTTTTCGTATAAGAGGTGGTAATAGAAATCCTTTTCATGAAGGACACCAATGATATTATCGATGGAATCTTCATAGACAGGAAGTCGGGAATAGCCGGAATCGCGGTAGTATTTTTCAATGTCCTGAAGGCTGTCTTCATCAACATCGATCGCAATCACATCGATCCTAGGCGTGAGGATCTCTCCGACATCGAGGTCATTGAATTCCAGGGCGTTGGTGATGATTTCCGCTTCATGATCTTCCATTTCGCCTTCTTCGTTCGCTTCTTCGACCATCGTGATGATCTCATCGTTGGAATAGGTTTCCGTATTGTCTTCATAGAATCTGGAAACCAGTTTTTCCAGCAGATGGAAGATGAACGTGAGCGGTGTTAGCAGAAAGACCAGAAGCCGCAGGAAAGGTGTCACGGAAATAGCGAATTTTTCCGGGATATGTTTTGCCATGGTTTTCGGCAGGATCTCACCGATCACCATGATCACCAAAGTCATGACGATAGAAGAGATCGCTACGCCGTTTCCGCCGTAGATGTTCGTAAACAGTACTGTAGCCAGCGATGCAGCAACGACATTTACGATCGTATTGCCGATCATGATGCTTGTGAGCAGTTTTGAAAAATCATCTGCCAAAGCAAGCGTCTTTTCTGCACCTTCGTTTCCGGTGTTGATCATGGCTTTCAGCCGTATCTTATTCAATGAACTGAACGCCGTTTCTGACGCACTGAAAAAGCTGTAACACAGAACCAGGATGATCAGGACCATCAATATATCATTATTATTCATGAAAACACCTCATTTCTAAGGTGCTGCTACTCGGTAAAGGCACTTCGTCACTATTTAACATATGTGCATATTTTAACAGATATCTTTTAAGAATACAAATCATTTGCGATGTTTATCGGGAATGTGCAAATCTGTTAAGATAGAAACATGAAACGTGTCTATCTGGAAATCACGGATGCCTGCAACCTTAACTGCCCTTTCTGCACCTATCCGAAAGGTGATTCATTTATGGATCTTTCGGATATCGAAGACCATATCCGGCAGATCAGAGAATTCTGTAACTATATTTATCTTCATATACTGGGAGAACCTTTGTTGCACCCGGATTTCGAGAAGATTCTCGATCTTTTAGACGATCTAATGATGTCTCTGCAGCTTGTTACAAATGGCGTTTTACTGAAAGAACATCCGGATCTTCTTAAACACGACTGTCTGCGTAAACTGTCTGTTTCCATGCATAGCGTCAATCATATGACAGTTTCAGATGATTATTTTAAAACGATCGATCGTCTTGTTGAAAACGATCTTGGCAAGAATATCGAACTGCGTTTCTATGCCAGGGAACAGCTGGATGCACATCTTCAGGGTTATCTGAAACATCTGGAAGAGACATACGGATTCAAAGAAACGTCAAAAGAAGGCTCATACAGCCTGAAAAATCATGTTTATGTCTATTTCAGCGAACTGTTCCAATGGCCTGAAATAGAGGCTCCTTTTGTCTCTGAACAAGGAAGTTGTCATGGTGCGATCGATATGATCGCCATTAATGTTCATCATGACGTGACATTGTGCTGCTTGGATCCGAAGGCCTATAATTCCATCGGAAACCTAAAGGAAAAAGAACTGTCTAAGATCCTTTCTTCTGAGAACTATTTGAATTATCTGAATGAATTCAAACAGCATCGCTTCAGTTCAGAATTATGCAAGAGATGCAGCTACCGGACACGTTTCAATTCATAAGCCCGTTCCAGAATGATCGAAGAACGGATCGCTAAAGAAATGTCATCGAAATGATGATGGGCGATCGTATAGATATCGGATTCAAAACCATTCAACTCATGCGGATCCTGCGCGATCAGCAGACTGAATGGTTCTTTTAATTTCAGTTCATTCAGCTCTTTGTTTCCCTTGTTGCTGAACACATAGAGATGATGTTCGGGATAGTCCCTGATATAAGCTGAAAGATCGTCATATTTCCGTATGGAAGCCTGAAAGAAAGCACCCATCGAAGAACGGATACAGGCAGGATCGAACAGATCGATCTCACTGCCGATCAGTACGATATCCTTAACATCGAAAGAAACCGCGGAACGTATCACCGTTCCCAGATCGTTAAGATCATTGAAATGATACAGAATCAGGTGCTCGTTATCATGCAGCATAGTTTCATATTTATGAAATACGCCGATACAGTAGCAGTTTTCTTTGACAGAAAGGTTATCGATCAATGGATCATCGTATCGGTATGGAATATTGTTCTTATCGCACAATGAAAACATAGCCGCTGATTCCTGATTGCGGATGACTTTTTCCGATAGGATGACTTCTTTCATTTGAATGCTCTGATGTTTCAAAGCTTCCACAGTCAGAGACATCCCCAGACAATAAGATGTATCATCGTTTCTGCTGTATCTGTTCATGTTTCCATAGTATCGCATTTGCGATCCTGATGCCATCCAAAGCGCAGGACATGATGCCTCCTCCATAGCCGGCACCCTCTCCCATCGGATAAATGTTTTTCGTATTCACGGATTGACAGGTCTCATCGCGATTGATGCGTATCGGGCTGGAAGAACGGGTCTCCGGACCGATCATGATGCCTTTTTCGATAAATCCCGGGATCTTTCGATCGAAATCTAGAAAAGCATCTTTCAAAATCTGAAGATCAGCCGGTTGAAAGAACCGATTGAAATCATATAAGACCGTACCTAAAGGATATGTTGAATCGAACTGCAACGGATATAATTCATTATTCATGAAATCTTTGATGTTTTGGGCTAATGCGCGATATGATCCTGAGAAGTCATAAGCGTTTCTTTCTATGGAACGCAGATATTCCAGTCCATCTTCGAATTCTTCTTTGAATACCTGGATCAGGATGGCGCTGTTTGCGTAGCCCGAATCCCTCGCGGCATAGGACATTCCGTTGGTGACGATGCTAGATTCATCCGACATGGCCGGAATCACGATGCCTCCCGGACACATGCAAAAGGAATAGACACCCTTCTCTCCTTTGTAACGCAAGAAGTATTCGTTTGCTTCCTTGACAAGCGCATTTGTCTGTCTTGCATCGATGAAAGACTGGGGATGTTCGACCCGAAAGCCAAGTGCGATATCTTTCTTTTCCATATGAACGCCCTGTCTCTTCAACATTTCATAGGTTTCCTGTGCGCTGTGTCCGATTCCGAGCAGGATATGATCGGCATCATATCTTCCTTTAGACGTTTTTACGCCGATCGCTTCATGTCGGTCATTCATGATCAGGTCGATCACAGGTTCGCTGAAATGGAATTCGACTCCTTCTTTGATCAGATGATCCGTGATACGAGCTATGATCTTTCTGATCTCGTCGGTTCCGATATGGGCATGATTTTCATATCTGATCTTCTCGGACGCTCCGAAACGGATGAAAAGATCCAGAATATAGTCGATATATTTGTCTTTGATCCTCGTGGTCAGTTTGGCATCGGAAAAGGTCCCTGCTCCTCCTTCACCGAACTGTACATTCGATTGCGGGTCAAGAATGCCTGTTTTAAAGAACGTTTCTACGTCCCTTGCTCTTTCATCGATCCGTTTTCCTTTTTCAAATGCGATGACTTTATAACCTGCAAAATGCAATCTGCAGGCAGAAAAGATGCCGCTGGGTCCATAGCCGATGATGATGCATGTCTCTTTTCTTTCCTGATATGGAGGATCAAGCTGCTCCGGAAGATATCTCTTATATCCTCTACGAATCAGACGTTCTTCGTTCTTTACATCGACCAAAACGCTGCATACGTAATGCGGTTCTTTACGGGCATCCAGGGATTTCTTGCGTATCATAAAAGTTCTGATCCTGGTTTTCAGTTTCTTTTCGATGATTTGTCTCAATTGATCATCATCGGCATCGATCGGTACTTTTAGATCATTCAGAATCAGCATAGCTACTGCTCCGGAGTGGGGATATGATAGAAAGAATATCCGTCATTGCGCTGTGCTAGATCGGAATCCAGCATGATGATAAAAGAATGCAGATAGATCTGAAGGATCGACTGTAAGGTTTCAGCGGAAATATCTTCACTGTAAAATATCTCTTTCATGCCGGTATTTATCGCTAATGCATAGGATCTTGTCAGGATCTCTCTTTCCTGCTGCTGGTCATCGAAAAGGAAATGCTGGTCGACCAGGGAACGGATCGTACGCGAAAACCAGTTTTTGATACTGTCATTCATCCGGTCATTAGTCAGAAGGATCAGGAATTCGTTTCGATAACGCTGATAGATGTATACCAGCCGTTCAGCCATCTTATCGAGCAGCGCAGATAATTCGTTCACATCCGGTTTGACGTTAAAAACTCTCGGTTCTTTGGAAACCGTCTCTACCGTCAATTCTCTCAGTGTGGCATTGATCTCATCTCTAGCATCAGAGACGATAAATTCCTGTATTTCTTCTTTATTCTTGAAGTAACGGTATAGATTTCCGACAGTCATATCGGCTTTTGCCGCGATCGAACGCATGGAAGCATCGTTATAACCTTTTTCAGCCAATTCCTGTCTGGCAGCCTGAATGATCGCCTGACGCTGTTCTTCTTTTAAAAACTGTGCCATAATAACACCTCACATCAGTATTATAACAAAATAATAAACATAAGTTTACTGATATGGCAAAGAAAAAGCCATACTTTCGTATGGCTCGAGATCTTATTTTCTTAAACCTAATTTTGAAACAAGTTCTCTGTATCTGTTGACATCTTCATTCTTCAGATATTCCAGCAGGCTCTTACGCTTGCTGACCATCTTCAGCAGACCTCTGTTGGAATGGAAATCTTTCTTGTGCTGCTGCATGTGGACCGTCAGACGGTTGATCTGATTGGTCAGTAATGCGACCTGCACTTCAACAGATCCCGTATCACCAGGAAATTGCTGGAATTCCTTGACGATAGCGGCTTTTTCTTCTTTTGTTAACATTTTTTCTCTCCTTTTTTCTTTTTATCGATCGTATCCGTGTTGAAATTCGGAGAATGTTTCAACTCAGAAACGATGCTTAAATATTATTACATAAAATAATATCCGTTTCAATAGTTATTTCCGATCGCGATCGCATCCATGAACGATTTTGCTTATCTTTTTGGCCAGTCGTTTGTTCAATTCTTTTCCAGATAGTCTCCATTTCCAGTTGCCTAAGGTTCCAGGCACATTGATCGTCGCTTTTTCATCCAGACCAAGATAATCCTGCATCTGACAGACGAACAGTTCAGCAACCGAATTCATTCCTGCACGGATGAAACTGAAGTTATAACCTTCCTTCTGATTCAGACCATAGTAGGATTTTGCGTAATTCAGTTCCTCTTTCTTGGCAGTTCTGACCCAGCCCATGATCGGCACATTGTCATGCGTATCGATGTAGCAGATGCAGTTTGGTACATGATGATGCGGACTGTGGAAACTCGTTCCATTCGGATCCATCGAGAACTGAAGGACGCGCATTCCTGGAAAGGTTGAATACTTCAGCAATTCCATGACATCCTCGGTGATATCGCCCAGATCTTCTGCGATGAACTGGATATTCGGGAAATCATTTTTCAATACATCGACAAAATCTTTTGAAGGTCCATCGACCCATCTTCCGTTTTTCGCTGTCTTTGCGCCGTAAGGAACTGCCCAGTATGCCTGGAAACCGCGGAAATGGTCGATCCGGATCACATCGAAATATTTGCCCACTCCTTCCAGGCGCTTCTTCCACCATGAATAGTGATCTTTCTTCATGTAATCCCAGTCATATAACGGATTTCCCCAAAGCTGTCCGTCACTGGAGAAATAATCAGGTGGTACGCCAGCAACTTCTTTCGGTACATGAGTTTCTATCTCCAGCTGGAACTGTTTCGGTTCCGCCCAGACTTCACAGGAATCTAACGATACATAAATCGGCAGATCGCCGATGATTCCGATACCGTGATCATTCGCATACTTTTTCAGTTCCAGATACTGTTTATAAAACAGATACTGTAAGAAAGCATAGAATTCGATATCATCTTTCAGCATTTCTTCATACTGCTTCAGAGCTTTGGTTTCACGAAGACGTATCGCTTCATCCGGCCATTCCAGCCACGAATGCATATCGAAGTGCTTCTTGATCGCCATAAACATGCTGTAATCGTAAAGCCATTTATTGTCTTCTTTAAACACTTCGAATCCTTTGCGGTATTTTTCGATTCCTCTGACATATGCTTTATACAGGATCGGATACCTGTTCTCATAAAGATATCCGTAATCGATACGTGTCAGATCTTCGATCCAGATCTCTTTCAGTTCTTTTCTCTTAAGCAGGCCATCCTGTACCAGCAGATCAAGATCGATAAAATACGGATTCCCGGCAAACGAAGAAAAAGCCTGATACGGAGAATCGCCATAGCTGGTATGTCCGATCGGAAGTACCTGCCAGTAAGACTGATTCGCTTCTACCAGAAAATCAATAAACTTGTATGCTTCCTTGCCTAAAGTACCTATTCCGTAACGAGAAGGCAAGGAGAATATCGGCAATAGGATTCCGGAAGTTCTTTTTATCGTCATATCTTTTATTCTATTTTATAATAGATTTATGAAACATAAAACATTAATTTTACTTATCATAGCACTCTTTCTGGTGACATCGTGTCAGAAATCAGATATTGTCCTTTCTGATTCTTCGGATTCTCTTTACGTAAGGAAGATAGACAATCTTTCTGATGATTTTATTTTCGGAATGGATGTAAGCAGCGTAATCTCATTGGAAGAGAGCGGTGTGGTTTTCTATGACTTTGACGGCAATGAAACCGATCTGTTTAAGATCCTGGCAGAAAACGGCATAAACAATATCCGTATCCGGATCTGGAATGATCCTTATGATGCCGATGGAAATGGCTATGGCGGCGGCAATTGTGATATCGATAAGGCTTTGGCGATTGCGAAACGAGCCAATCAATACGGAATGAAAGCGATCCTGGATTTCCACTATTCCGACTTCTGGGCGGATCCTGGAAAGCAGATGGCACCAAAAGCCTGGAAAAGCCTTCCGATCGAAGAAAAAGCATCTGCCTTATATGAATATACTTTGGAGAGCCTGAAGCGATTCAAGCAGGAAAAAATCGCTGTATCGATGGTTCAGATCGGCAATGAGACCAATGGCGCTTTAGCCGGTGAGACTGTATGGATGAATATCATCTATCATCTTATGAACAATGCCGCCAAAGCGATACGGGAAGTCTACCCGAAGGCGCTGATTGCCGTCCATTTTGCCAATCCGGAAAACAGGGACGCTTATCTCGATTATGCTTCGAAACTGGCATATTACGATCTTGACTACGACGTATTTGCGACATCCTACTACCCCTACTGGCATGGCACTTTGGAAAATCTGTCTGATGTCCTATCACATATCGCTGAAAAATATGGCAAGAAAGTCATGGTGATGGAGACATCTTATGCATATACCCCGGAAGATACGGATTTTCATGGCAATACCATTTCGGATGAATCGCTTGTGACGAAGAACTATCCTTATACCATACAGGGCCAATGCAATGCCGTACTGGATGTAATCGATACGATTGCCAACCATACAAAAAACGGCATCGGCGTCTGTTATTGGGAAGGCGCATGGATCTCTGTGGGAACAGGATCCTGGGAAGAAAACAGCCGTTTATGGCAGACCTATGGATCAGGCTGGGCAAGCAGCTATGCGAAAGAATATGATCCGAAAGATGCAGGCAAATACTATGGAGGATCCGCCGTCGATAACCAGGCGTTCTTTGATAAGAGCGGGAATGTTCTGGAATCCTTGAAACTGTTCGCATTATGCAGAAATGGAAACATTCTCCCTGTCAAACCCGATGCAATCGAAGATGTTCATGTTTCAGTCAATCTTGGCGATGAACTGATCATGCCTGACAGGATCAATGCGATAATGAATGACAACAGCCACCAGCTTGTGGATGTGGAATGGGATAAAGATGATCTTCTTAAGATCAATACTGATCAGGTTGGTGATTATCTGGTCAAAGGAAATTGCGAAAACATGGATGCTGTGTGCCATGTGTCTATCATCAATTTCAATTATCTGTCGAATCCTTCTTTTGAAGAAGACGATAACGGCCGTAAGACGCCGAATTATTGGGTCTTCAGCGAATATGGATACGCAAATGAAACTTATGTCGAAGAAAAAATGACCGATTCCTTGGATGGTACGAAACATTACCATTTCTGGTCTGATAATGCCCATCAGATCCGTTTTGAACTGGAACAGAATGTCAAAGAACTGAAAGCGGGACAGTATCGTTATTCCATCTCGATCATGGGTGGCGATGTAGCTGATGGCAGCATCTATGCTTATGTGAAAATGAATGATGAAATCATCGCTAAAGACGATCTGCAGATCACCAGTTACAATAACTGGGATACTGCCGACATCAGTTTCACTTATAATGGAACCGATTCTATATCGGTAGGCATTCATGTGGAATGCATAGGCGCAAACAATGGAGCCTGGGGAAAGATCGATCAGGCGATCTTGAATTATATGGGGGAATGATCTATGTTCAAAAAAATACTTGTTTTACTTCTTATTCTCTGCTGCTTCTCGTGTTCAGGGAGCAAAGAAAAGACTCCGGATCTTACCGATGACAATTACCGTGTCTTTTATGAGATCTTTGTCGGTTCTTTTTCCGACAGCAATAATGATGGGATCGGCGATCTTAACGGCATCGTGAACCGTCTTAATTATCTGAATGACGGCGATGTCGATTCGACGCATGCGTTAGGTATTCAGGGAATCTGGCTGACACCGATCTTCGAATCCCCTTCCTATCACAAGTATGACGTCACGGACTACTATAAGATCGATGATTCATTCGGAACGATGGATGACTTGAAGTATCTGATCCAGAAGTGCCATGAACGCAATGTACTTGTAATACTGGATATGGTCATCAACCACACTTCCAGCCAGCATGAATGGTTTAAGAAATTTTCGGATGCGCATAAGGCGAAGAATACCGATGATCCTTACTATGATTATTATGTTTATATCCCGAAGAGTGAAAACAGATCGAACCGTCATTTCTGTGATCTTCTGGGAACGGATGAAAAATACGAATGCAACTTCTCATATGATATGCCGGAACTGAATTTCGATAATGAGTATGTCCGCAGTGAACTGCTGGATATTGCTCAGTATTATCTGGCATTAGGTATCGATGGTTTCCGCTTTGATGCGGCAAAATATGTCTATTACGGTGACAATTATTCTTCCATCGACTTCTGGAAAGACTATACCTCCAGACTTCGTGAGATCAAGGAAGATATCTATCTTGTTGGCGAGGTCTGGTCCGGTGAGAGCGAGATCAATCAGTATATCGAAGCAATGAACTGTTTCAATTTTGCCATTGCACAATCCGAAGGTTTCATTGCGAATGCAGCCAAAGGCGGTGATATCAATACGTATACGAATTATGTCGTTACCTATCAGGATTCACTGAATAAGATCAATAAAGACGCAATGCAGATCTCGTTCATTTCCAATCACGACATGGATCGTGCTGCT
>JAFRVK010000016.1 GCA_017441765.1 Erysipelotrichaceae bacterium | reverse complement strand
TGTTTCTTATACGCTTATGACTATATCCTGATCGGCATTAAAAAAGCCAATGAGAAATTCAAGATATTAACCAATACGAATGACCTGATCGAATTAGGTGAAAATGATTCATTAATCATTATCGGTGAAGAATAAGCGATAGGATGTTCAAAACCATCAAACAACCTTTATAAAATCCTGTTTCCACGATCGAATACGAATAAAAAAAAACAAATCTCGGATCAGCAACCTTTATAACGGTTGTTTCCACGATCGAGTGGGAATGAAGAAACGAATATAAACCTTGGACTCGTTCAGGGTTTGTTTCTTTTTATTGTGTGAGAATCAAAACATATCGCGGAGGAACCCGAAATGTATCGTTCCAGATTGAAAGGAACAAGATAAATGTTGGTAAATTATATAACATTGATAAAATCCTTTAAAATAAATATAAATGGTCCGGTCATTATAGACATATATAGAAAGGATAAACAGCTTCACAGAGCAGTATGGAAAGAAAATGAATAAGAAGACTAAGATGGAAGATTTAGCCCGTAAGGCGTATGAAAAAGGCGCTTTCAACGGGACCTGGCTTTATGCCGAGAATGGTGAGATCGTATCAAAAGGTGCTTATGGTTTCCGCGATGCGGACGATAAGCTCCCGATGGAAGAAGATACCATCTTCGAGATGGCCTCGGTCACGAAGATATTTACAGCTACAGCAATCATGCTTCTGGCAAGAGAAGGAAAGCTGAGCCTTGATGATGAATATGCGGAATACTTCCCTGATTATCCGTATGCGGGCGTCAAGATCAGACACCTTCTGACACACACGAGCGGAATGCCTGATGATTTCGAGACTGAGAACTGGGTCTGTCCGGCGTGGGAAAAAGAAAACAGGATCCCGCCTTGCAGCGAGATCATCAGCTTCATCAATAAGAGCGGCGAAAAGGCTTCACATGCTCCGGGAGAAACATTCAGGTATACCGACATCGGTTACTGTCTGCTTGCCAACCTGGTGGAAAAACTCTCCGGCACCAGCTTTGAAGATTATCTTAAAAAGAACATCTTTGAACCTGCAGGCATGAAGGATTCCGCCATTTACCATACCCGCAGAGACGGCAGACCTTCTGATCGCTTTGCCCGTAACATGGTGCTGGAAGATAATGAAGAAGACAACGAATACATTCCTTCGGATCTTTCAGAAGCAGCACCTTATGTGGTCGGTTCGGACGGTCTGAACGGCTGCGACTATCTGTATACTACAATTTTTGACATGCTCGCATGGGACAGAGCTCTTCGCAAAGAAAAGGTGCTTACTCATAAGGAACAGAAGTTGATGTTCACCCCGGGAAAACTGAACAACGGCAAGGATATCGGCTATGACGATGACGAAGGATCGAGTTACGGACTGGGCTGGGGAATTGAAAATGACGATGAACATGGCCTTGTCGTGATGCACAGCGGCGGCATGCCGGGACTCGAAACGTGGTTCGAACATTTTGTCGACGAGGACAAGATGCTTGTCATCCTCAACTGCCGCGACTATCAGGACATCAGAGCAGCCGAAAGGTTCTGGGATGGCATGAGAGAGATCATCCGCGGCGAAGAACCGGAACCTGTCGTATCCATCGAGGATATCATGATCAAGGATCCAGACAGGTCTGAGTGGGAGAGTTATTGCGGAAAGTACGAACATCCTGAAGATGCCGAGTTCGTCGTTGAAGAAGTTTTCATGAAGGATAAAGATCTCTGGGCGACCGCAGTCGACGAGGACGGCGACCGCCTTACGTTCCGTCTCTATCCTACCGGTGAAAAAGAGTTCGGCAGGAAACGCGGCATGCTGAAACTGAAATTCGGCGAGGATTGCATAATGTATGACGACCTCACCTGCAAGAAACTATAAATCACAATTAACAGGAAAGAGATAAAGTATATGGTATATGAAATAAAAGATTTTTTAAAGGTAGAACATCTGTTCGAAGACATCGATGTGATGGACGCTGTCGGTGCAGAGATCAGAGTCTTCGTGACCGATCCGGAAGCACCGCGTTCGGCATTGTTGTATTCTTCGTATGACGGGATATTCATGGGTGGAGAACCGGACAGAGAACTTGCCGAATACAGGGAACTCGGTGACGATGCTGTTTTTCCGCTGAATGAAGCGTGGGAAAAACTGATCCGGGAGTGTTATCCGGAAGCGGAACCGACGACCCGTTATGCGATCAAGCACTGCAGAAATTTCGATAAGGAGAAGCTGCAGGCGTTTGTTGACGCATTGCCGGAGGGCTATGAGATCAGACGCATAGACGGCGAGATCTATGATCTGATCGTTTCGTCTGATGACGACGATGTGGAGGATCTGACAGGCGAGTTCGAGACGAAAGAAGAGTTTCTAAAGAAAGGGCGCGGCTTTGTCGTAATGAAAGATGGCAAGGTCGTAGCTGGTGCATCGACCGCATACTGCTACCCTAACGGAATCGAGATCGAGATCGATACCGCCGAAGCGGAACGCTGCAAAGGCCTTGCGACTGCCGTCGGAGCAAAGCTCATCCTTTCCTGTCTTGAGGATGGGCTGGAACCGGTCTGGGATGCTGCAAACAAAATCTCAGTACATGTGGCGGAAAAACTGGGTTATGAGTTTGACTACGAATATGTGTACTACTGGATCAACGAGGCACAGCGACTCATGATCAAAGATCCGGATAAGAGTTGCTGGCCTGATTTCTGCGGTGAATACGAAGAACTGGTCGAAGCATTCAAGCTCAAAAAAGTCTGGATGCAGGACGGCGATCTTTTTGGACTCGCACGCAACGACCCGGACGAGGATTATTTTGAGTTCAAGCTGCTGCCGATCGGAGAGAATGTTTTCGGCAGGGCTGAAGGCATGGTAAAGATCGTTTTCGGCGACAACTGTCTCGTCATCGATGGGATAACCTGCAGGAAACTTAAACAATAACAACAGTATGGAGCATTCTTCAAAGGAACAATATTTCATATTTTTACACTAGAGAAGGATATTATGAAAAAGAATTATGAATATTACAATACTGTCGTTTCGCAATTAGAAAGACAAGCAAAAGAAGAAGAAGAAAACATTGAAAAGGCTGCACAATTCTGTGCTGATTCTATATGCAGCGACAGAATCATTCACGCATTTGGTTGTGGGCATTCGCAAATGTTTGGTGAAGAAATGTTTTATCGTTCAGGTGGTTTAGTACCCGTTAATGCGATCTTGCATCCACATTATTCTTTAGTTCCAAAAGCAAGAATTTCTTCAGCTGTAGAAAGACAAGAAGGACTAGCTGATAAATTCTTAGTAAACTGCAATCCCGATTGTAAGGATACGATGATCATTACTTCTATTTCAGGAAGAAATGCTGCGGTTATTGATATGGCAATTGCTGCAAAGAAAATCGGTATGAAAGTTGTAGCTTTAGTATCAGAAGAGTTTTCTAGCAAGGTTACATCACGTCATTCAAGCGGTAAGAATTTAAAAGATTTCGCAGATGTAGTTATTGATATCAAATGTGTTTATGGAGATGCGTGTTTAGAAATGGAGGGTGTAGAAGAAAATTTGGTGGAACATCTACAGTCCTTGGAATGATGGTTGTTGAAATGATCTCAACACGCACAATTGAATTATGTGCTGAAAGAGGATACAACCCTCCAATCTTCGTAAGCGGTAATACTGACATCGGAGACAAATTGAATAACGAAAGAATTGAAAAATATTCTAAGATCATTCCAACATTATAATTTGCAGGCTTATAGACTTTATCCAGTGAACTGTGTACAGTGATACAGATATCGAGATCATGATACGCAGGTTTCTTTCAAACCGACTGTATAATAGGATCAGAAAAAAGAAGAAAGAAGCGTCTCGACAATCGAGTGGGAACGATTTTAAATCATCCTGATAAAAAGCCTCCTCTTTATGTATGAGGAGGTTTTTATATGAGTCTTATCCGGGAAGCATCAATGTGAAAGGATGTAATCCTTATCGATCAGATTGATGAGGTGATCCCCGATCCGTTCCGTGTCATTGTAAAACTTCAGGTAGTCCGTTCCGGAAACCCCGGTCAATTCGTTCTGATTCAGTCTTTCAACATAGATATTCACCATGTGTCCTGACAAGGCATTGATATTCGCTTCGAGTCCTTTGATGTCTGTAGACGGTTTTTTCTTCCCGTCTTTGTAAGAATCCAGCACAAGCAGATAAAGACGATTTATGAGTTGTCTCATAGCTTCCATTTCCGCAAGCAGTTTCGCCGAGAAAGAGGACTCGTTGCTTGCCATATTACGGGCATAACCGGCAATGTTTTCGGCATAATCACCGATCCTTTCCAGATCGGAAATAGCCTTGTAAGTAGAAGAAAGGTAGTTCAGATCCTTTTTGTTGACTTTGCCGGACTGAACGATCTTTAAGACCAGACCGACAAGATTTTCATTCAGGAAGTTGAGCTCCTTTTCGTTCTTCACAAAATCATCTTTCCTGTCAAAGTTCAGCGTTTTTATCATGTCCACCGAGATATTGAAATTCTGTATGGCGATGTTGGACATGTTTATGATCTCCTGCTTGATCTGTTCGACGGCGATAGAAGGAGTAGAGATCATGTTTTCATTGACATAGTAGAAGTGTTCGATGCTGTTGTCTGTAAGTTTGTCTTCGATCAGCCTTTCTGCGAAGGCAACCAGCTTGCTGGTAAAAGGAAGGACGATCACGACAGAAGCGATATTGAAAACGGTGTGGAACATCGCCAGTTGGGTATGAGGGAGCCCGGGGAACATTCCGGAGAATAATGCCCCATATGTGATTTCTCCGCCGGAGAACAAAGAAAGAAGCAGGTCGCTCAGATAAACCAGAACGACTCCGCCGATATTGAATAAGAGCTGGATCAGGGATGTCCTCTTGGCGTTGACCCCGTCTGCCTTGGCTGCCGCAAGCATGCCGGTCAGACAGGTGCCGACATTTGCACCGAGCGTCAGATAGATGCCCTGAGAGATGCTGATCAGGCCTGATGCGACCATCGTAATGGAGATGGAAGTGATCGCCGAAGAAGACTGGATGATCGCCGTCAGGATCGCTCCGATGATGATCAGCAAAAGGGAAGAATCCAGATCTGCAATGAATTCTTTGAGCTGAGGGTACTGGGCAAATCCGCTCATTGCGCCTGACATTGCGTCCAGTCCCGCAAACAGCAGTCCCAGACCGGTCACGATGTTGCCGATGAGCCTGATGTTATCACGCTTGGAAAACATCGTTACGAACACGCCCAGGCCGGCCAGGGCAGAGAAGATCACGCTCATGCTGACATGGCTGCTTCCCAGCATTCCCAAGGCAACCAGCTGTCCGGTAATGGTCGTGCCTATTTCAGCGCCAAAGATGATCGTTGCGGCTTGCTGCAGGGAGATGATCTTGGCATTGACAAAGCCGATGGCCATGACGGTGGTCGCGCTGGATGACTGTATTGCGATCGTAGCTGCGGCACCGATCAAAACGCCAACGATTTTATTGTTGGATACTTTTGACAGCAGTCTTTTCAGTTTATCGGAACTGGAGGCTTCAAGATTGCTGGACATGATGTCGCATCCCGTCAGGAAGATGCCGATGCCCGCAAGCATCTGAAGCAGACCGATAAGAATATTGAAGTCTTCCATCATAATTCTTTCAAATCAAGTTTATAACACCTAAAATAAAAAGAAAACATCTTGAGATAAGATGTGAAGGCAAAAGCATACAAACCAGATGCCAGAAAAAAACCGGCCGATGTATGACTTGCCAAGAAGAAGAACGAGGCTTCCTTCGCTGATCCGATAATAAGCAGGATCTACCGTTTTTCCATCTATCTGCAGTTCCTGGAAATGCAGGATCGTTTCATCGTTTCTGATGCTTCGCTTGACTTTGAACACCACATCAGACAGGTCATCCTTCTGCATGGAGACATCAGGCTTGCGCATACGAGTCCGTTTTTCTGTTTTATAATGAAAGCATATGGATAGCAACGAAAACAGGACCTGGGAGATCCTGGGAATCGAAAGAACGAAGGACGAAAGAAAGATCAGGCAGGCTTACCGCGAGAAGCTTTCCGATACGAATCCGGAGGACAAGCCGGAGGAATTCAAGGAGCTCAGGAACGCCTATGAAGAAGCGCTTGCCTACGTAAAGCAGCCGGAGGTGCTTCAGGGACAGGATGGCGACGTCGATGCGTGGCTGAAGGATCTGCAGGATCTTTATGATGATTTTTCCAGACGCAAGAAGGTGGAATGCTGGGAAGAGCTGTTCTCTAAGAAGATCTGTCAAAGCATCTCCGGTCATATGCGGATCGAAGAAGAACTGCTGAGCTTCCTGATGGATCATTTCTTCATCGGACATGATGTCTGGCTCTGCATGGACAGGCATTTCTCTTTCCTGGAAAGAAAAGACGAACTCTGCAAGACTTATCCGCGGGATTTCATCGATCGCATCATCGTCAACGGGATCCTGTATCCGGATATCCTGCCGATGACGCTCTTTGAACCGGGAGAGGACGGAGAAGAATGCGAGAAGTATCTGGATGGCTACCTCGATATCCAGATGGAAGAAGGACGCAGAGAACAGGTTCGGGCGCTTGAAAACATGAAGGAGAGCCATCCTTACGGAGATGCGCTGATCTGCTGCTGGAAGATCCATTTCGAAGATCCGAAATATATGGAAGAGCTGGAAAAGCTGGCAGAAACTTATCAGGACGACCTGACGATCGCATTGACCCTGGGAAGAGAATACTATTCTTCCGGCGATCATGCGAAGGCGGAAGCCCTTTGCGACAGGCTGATGGAACGGCATAAGAACGAGATGAGGCTGCGTGTCTTCTATGCGGATGTTTTGGAAGCGCAGGGCAAATATGATGAAGCCATGAAAGAGATCAATGAGATGATGTCGATGGCGGAAGGAGACAACCGGACACTGGTGGATCTGGATGAGCGGAGAAAGAAGATCAGTCCTTTCATCATTACCGGCAAGCTAGAGCATCTTAAGGAGGATCCTGACGATGTGCAGGCCAAGATCGATCTGTTCTGGGCTTATCTGGAAAACGATCAGAACGAGGAAGCGGCAAAATTCTTCGATACGATAGACATGGAGAAGACACCGGCGTTTGATTACTACAACATGCTGGCGACGATCAGTTATTATCTGAACGATTACGAAAAAGGGATCGAAGCTTTGCATAAGCTGATCGAAGCGATCGATGAGCTGCCGGAAGATACCGAAAAGAATATCAAGCGCAAGAAGAGAAAAGACGAGATGTATAACCGGATGGCGTACTTCTATCAGATGCTGAAGAACGAAGATGCCATGATGAAAGCGTATGAAAAAGCCTTGGAGGTCTCCGAGAACAAGACGGGGATCCTGGTGTCCATGGTACAGAGCTCTTTCATGCGGGAAGATTATGAAAGGGCCCAGGAGTATGCCGAACGGCTGGTCAGGGAAAAGCCGGATTCCGTTTACGGACACAATCTGCTGGCTTATGCGTATTTCTATCGCCACAACGATCAGGCCGCCTATGACACCATCAGCAGGACGATCGAGATGGATGGTTCGGATCTGGGTTTCTTCATCCTGAAACTGCGGATACTGATACGCAACAACGCGTTTGAAGAAGCAGAAAAGATCCTGGAATATCTGGATTCCTGCGGGTTGCAGGAGGATGTGTCCGTGCTTTATGTCAAGGGGCTTCTTGCGGAAAGCGGCTACAGCAACAAGGAGAAAGCGAAGGACTGCTACAGGCAGGCGATGGAGAAGATGGGAGATGATCTGGGGAACTACGAGTTCAGCGATGATCTCTGCTACCACCTTCTGTGTCTGGAAGCGCAGAGCCTGAACGGCAACGAAAAAGAAGACCGCGACAAGATGATGGCACTCTGCGAAAAGGGCGTATCCTGCCGTCCTACGAACAAGGACCTGCTGGAATATAAGGGCTGGCTCCTGATGAAAGACAAGAAGCATGATGAGGCGCTGAAGATCTATCTCGATCTGGCTAATGACGAGAACCACAGCGGCTATGTGGATTCCCAGATCGGCTACCTATATTATCAGGATCTCGAACACAAGGCCAGGGAAAGCAGAGACTATTACCTGAAAGCATTGGAGAAGGGCTATGATTCTGGAGCGCATTTCTATATCGGCATGTGCGAGATGTATCTGGGTCACCTCGATGAGGCGGAGCATCATTTCCTTCTTTTGGAAGAGAAAGAACCGAACACGATCGATCCGCATCTGCGCTTAAGCGGCGTCTATGAGATGAAGAACGAGCTCGATAAAGCCCTGGATCGGATCGATAAGCTTCTTGAACTGGTGAAAGACCGCAAGGACGACGTTTCCCGCTACTATCTCAGAAAAGTCAGGATACTGCGCAGGATGAGAAAACCGGAAGAAGCGATCGAAGTACTCAAGATGATACAGGAGAAATACGATCATCCTGCCAAGAAGACGATCTTCGATATCTATATGCAGTTCGGTATGTATGATCAGGCGGAGAAACTGCTCTGGGGCTGGAAATGGAATGGCGATTATTACGATGCCCTGATGACACTCAGCATCATGAGGGGTCAATACCGGAAGGCGCGGCAGATCATGGAGACGCATAGCGGACAGATCGATGATTTCCGCTGCCGGATCCTGTGTCATCTTCTGGCGATCGAAGAAGAAGACTATCAGAAGGAAGAAAGATATCTCGATCAGTGGCTGAAACCGAAAGACGGAAAAGAAGTCGTCGATCTTTCGCAGGTGATGGGGCATCTGTCCTACTGCGCTTTCCATCAGAAGGACGAAGAGAAACAGCATAGATATGCGCAGATGGGTCTGGAGGAACTGGAGAAAAAGCTGCAGGAATATTCACTGGATACGACATTGTATCAGACCAGGAAATACCGGCTGCTGACGCTGCTGGGAAGAAAGAAGGAAGCGGAAGAGCTGGCGGAAAAGATACGGAAGATGCCGCTGTGCAGTTTCTGTTCCTACTGCAGCTGCAAAGACCTGGATGCCTTCGAGATGCAGGCGGCCGAGATCTTTGGAGACGAAGAAAAAGCCCTGTCTCTGGCAAGGCAGGGGATCGAACGGTGGCCGGACGAAGAAGACTTCGCTGTCACCTTGAGCAGAATGACAAAAAAAGGAAAAAAGAATGAAGATAGGCATTGACCTGGGAACGACAAACTCGCTGGCTGCCTGCTACCGGAACGGCAAGGTCGAGATCATCCGGAACCGTCTGGGAAAGAAGATCACGCCTTCGATCGTCAGCATCGATGAGAACGATCATGTCCTGGTAGGCGAAACAGCGAAAGAATATGGCATCCTGCATCCGGAGAGGACGGCTGCCGTTTTCAAGCGCGCCATGGGTACGTCGAAGAGTTTCGATGTGGGAGAACACAGCTTCAGCGCGGAAGAGCTTTCTTCTTTTGTGCTGCGTTCCTTGAAAGAAGATGCCGAAGAATATCTCGGGGAGAAGGTCGAGGAAGCGATCATCTCGGTCCCTGCCTACTTCAACGACAAGCAGCGGAAAGCGACGGTCAAGGCGGGAGAACTCGCAGCACTGAAGGTCAGCCGCATCATCAACGAACCGACCGCATCGGCCATCGCCTACGGAGTCGGAGAAAAAGGAAAGAGCGAACGCTGCCTGGTTTTTGATCTGGGCGGCGGCACTTTCGATGTGACGGTACTGGAATACTATCGCAACATCATGGAGGTCTATGCGATCGCTGGTGATAATTTCCTGGGCGGAGAAGATTTTACCAGGATCCTGTTTGAGATGTTTATGGAACGAAGCGGGCTGGATCAGGAAGCGATCAGCTTCCGTGATCTCAAGTTCATTCTGAAGGCAGCCGAACAGTGCAAGTGCAGTTTTTCTGAAAGCGATGTCGCGGTAATAAACGTCACGATCGGAACGAAGAAATACACGGAAAGCTTCCAGCTGAGCGAATATGAACTGCGCTGCAAAGAGCTTCTGGAACGGCTGCGCAAACCGATCGAGAAGGCGCTCAATGACGCAAGGATCAGCCTCAATGACTTGGACGAGATCCTGCTGACGGGCGGAGGAACGAGGCTTTCGATCGTCAAGGACTATGTCAGGAGAAACTGCGGGATGGAACCGGTATCGCTTGCCGATCCGGAAGAGACCGTAGCGATCGGCGCCGCCTTGCAGTGCGCGATGAAAGACAGGGATGCCCAGATCGAAGAAGTCATCCTGACCGATGTCTGTCCGTTCACGCTGGGAACGGAAGTCATCCGGGACAACGGCTCGTTCGAGATCCCCGGAGTCTATCTGCCGATCATCGAACGCAACACGGTCATCCCGGTCAGCCGGAAACAGATCGTCTATACCGCGAAAGACGACCAGCGCTATGTGAATGTCAAGATCCTGCAAGGAGAAAGCCGGATCGCCGCCAACAATCTCTTCCTGGGGGAATTGACGGTGGAAGTGCCGCCGGGGCCGAAAGGCAAGGAAGCGATCGAGGTGACTTACACCTATGACATCGATGCGCTGCTGGAAGCGGAAGTCAAAGTCCTTTCTACCGGCGTCACCAGGAAAGTTGTCATCCACGACGAAGAACGTGAAGAAAGCGAAAGCGAGAAAGCAAGCCGTTTGAAACGTCTGGAATACCTGAAATTCAACCCCCGCGAAGACGAAGAAAACATGCTGGTGATGCTCAGGGCAGACAGGGTCTATGAAGAGTCTCTTTCGGAAGACAGGAAAGAGATCGAGGAACTTGTGGAAACGCTGCAGAACGCCTTGAATGACAAGAATATCCTGATGATCGAGATCACGAAGAAGAAGCTCACAGAGCTCTTGGATGAGCTGGAAACGGGAAAGAACGATCATTTCGTTGCGTGATATCTGCGGACTAAACGCCTGTACGCTTCCTTGCGGATCCATCTGAAACGGTCAGCACGATCGAGTGGGAATAGGTCACTTGAAAAAGTGTAATAAATCAAATAAAACACACTTGAAAAAGTGTGTTTTCTGTCTTCTGTCATCATCTTTATTACATATCGTCTGAAAGAACAGGAACGTTTCTCTAACGGCAGGAAGAATTGTTATAATGGTATTGTGTTTGAGACGCAAGGAGAAATAAAATGAAGAAATGTTTTATAGTAGCGCTGATCCTGTTGCTTGTAACGACAATGACTGCCTGCAGCGGAAACAAGACAGTCACCGACAGACAGGAAATAAAACAGATGACGGAAGAATTCTACAAGGACCTTCTGACGGCTGATCCGATCACGATGT
>JAFRVK010000015.1 GCA_017441765.1 Erysipelotrichaceae bacterium | reverse complement strand
CTCTATACGGCGATCAAGAAGACGCCGGTTCATAAAGTGCTTTTCGGCATCATTGCGACCCTGCCGATCTTCATGCAGCAGGCGGCAAGCTTTTCATATGACTGTTTCATCAATGGTCTGACCTTTGTGATCATCGCCTATCTTTTGAAATGGATGCATCAGGAAGAGCCGATCAGTATCAGGGAATTCATCCTGGCTTTCATCGCCAATCTGATGATCGCGCCGATCAAAGTCGTCTACGGTCTGTTTACGCTGATGTACTGGTTCATTCCGGCAAAGAACTTCGGTTCCAGGAAAAAGAAGATCCTCATGACCCTGATCATCACTTTCCCGGCGATGTTTGAACTGGTCAGGCTGCTGGGACCTCTGACGATCCGTGTATTCAAAGCGGTTTTCAGAGCGCTGTCCGGTGAAGCTGCGGGATCTGTATATCATCTGCTGAAAGCGGAAACGGCTGTCCAGAACGATATCATCCAGCCTTTCCATGTCGATGGCGTCGTCTATACGTTCGATGATGTTCTGTCTCATCCTCTGGAGATGATCGAACTCTTCCTTCGTACCGTCCGCTACAGTATCAAGACCTGGTTCTATGCGGCATTCGGCCGGGCTCTTTCAGGAAGCACGCTGATCCTGCCGACATGGATCGTACACTCTCTGCTTGCAGTGCTGATCGGCTCGTCGATCATTCAGGAAAAACGCTGCGAATCGCTGGCCTTCAAGATCGTGACCTTCCTGCTTTGCATCTTTGGCGGTCTGATGATGGTCGGAGGCATGCTGATCTCATGGACGGAAGTCGAACAGGTGGTCATCGAAGATTACGGAGGGCCGATCATTCAGGGTATCCAGGGCCGTTATTTCAGTCCGTTTTTGCCCTATCTGTTTATCATCCTGCATAATCCGAAACTGAAGATCAGCAAGAAGTTCGAACCTTACATCATCTACATTTTCATCCTGCTGGTCTATGAAGTCGTCGTATATGTGTTGTCATATACATTCATGAACTGATGAAAGAGGGATTTATGAATAGAACGGTACAGGATCGGATGGAACAGGCTTCCGCCTTGAGAAAAAGCGGCAGCTGCAACTGTGCGCAGGCGATACTGGAGACGCTGAAAGATCAGACGGATCTTGATAAAGAAACGCTGCATCAGCTGGGTGCCGGTTTTGGCGGAGGCATGGGAAACATGGAAGCGACCTGCGGTTCTCTGATTGCCGCAAACATGATCCTCGGCCTATCCACAAAGGGAGAAAAAACACTGCTGTCTTCCCGGAAACTGATCGAAGGCTTCAAAGAACTGTCGGGAGCGACGAAATGCCGGGATCTGAAACAGATGACCGACGGGAAACCGCTGTGTTCCTGTGATCAGTGTGTCAGAAACGCGATCAGTCTTTATTGCGAAATTGCCGGAATCAGGGATATATAAACAGATTGAAACCATGAAAGTAACGATCGTAACTTGTTATGAATCAAACGAGGAACGGGTCGCTTTCGTGAAAGAGGCCTGTGAAGAAAGAGGGTATGAAGTCAGAGTCATCACCTCGGATTTTTCGCATGTCCGCAAGACGGTCCGCAACAGCATTCCGGAAGGATACCATGCCATCAGAACAAAACCCTACTACCGCAATCTTTCTCTGACACGTCTTTTATCGCATCGCCGCTTTGCGAAAGACGCTTTCGATCTGATCGGACAGGAAGATGCCGATCTTTTGTGGGTCATCGCTCCGGCCAATTCCCTGATCAAAGAAGCGGCACGCTATCAGCGCAAACATCCTCATGCACCGATCATCATCGATATCATCGACATGTGGCCGGAATCTCTGCCGCTCAGATATGACATGCACGCCTTTCCGTTCAGTCTCTGGCGCAATGTGCGAAAGAAGCATCTCTACTGTGCCGATCATCTGGTCAGCGAATGCGATTTCTATCAGCAGATCCTGAAAGAAGAATACAGCGGAAAGATCACAACGATCCACTGGGCAAAAGATGAGGAATTTGTCCGGCAGCCTGACCGTCTGTCGGGGAATGGACTGTCTCTTCTGTATCTGGGTTCGATCAATCACATCATCGATATCGACGCCATAGCGAAAATCATATCGCACATCGATGAACACGTCACGCTGCATGTGGTAGGAGACGGAGAGAGCAGAGAGGCGTTCGTCAATGAGCTCAGCAGGATCTGTGAAGTCATCTATTACGGAGAGATCCGGGATGAACAGCGCAAGAGCGAGATCTTTTCCAAATGCCATGCCGGCATCAATATCTACAAGGACGGCCTCTATATCGGACTGACTGTCAAATGCATCGATTATTTCGGGCATGGACTGCCGATCATCAACAATATCAAGGGCGATACCTATGAAATGGTCGAAAAGAATGATCTTGGCATCAATGTCGCCGAAGATTCCATCGTGTCCGCAAAGCAGCTGAAACAGCTGCGTCAGAACAATGAACACATCTATGCGTTCTATCAGCAGAATTTCAGTAAAGCGATCTTCAAAGAAAAATGCCTTCAGGTCATCGATGAGGTACTGCAATGAAACTGACCGTTCTGATGTCTACCTATAACGGAGAAAAGTATCTGGCACAGCAGCTGGATTCTTTACTGAACCAGACTCTGAAGCCGGACAGGATACTGATCCGCGATGACGGATCGAACGACGGAACCATCGATATCCTGGAAGCATATTCCGAGAAGAATAAATGCATTTCATATTACCGTGGCAATAATCTGGGAGCGGGGAGGTCGTTCTGGGAACTGATCAAAACCTGCGAGGAAGCGGATTACTATGCCTTGTGCGATCAGGATGATGTCTGGATGCCTGAGAAGCTGGAAAAGGCGATCGCTGCCCTGAAACAGGAAGATGAGGACCAGGCACTGCTGTACTGTTCCAAATTCACACTGACGGATGAAAACCTGAATCCCATCGATTCCAAGGTGTCCTCTCTCTATAACTTTTCCGATTTCCCGCACGCCCTGCTGTATCACACGGCACCGGGCTGTACGTTTGTGTTCAATCATGCCGCCAGAGAAAAACTGCTGCCGTATGACGTCGATCAGGAATATTTCGTCATCCATGACGCCCTGATCCACAAAGTCGTCACCATGTTCGGCAGGATGATCCTGGATGAGCATTCCTATCTTTATTACCGTCAGCACTCAAACAATGAGATCGGCATGACCGCAGATGTCTTCAAGACCTTTGCCGGAAGGATACACCGTTTTCTTCATGGCAGGATCCGCAATTACCGCAGCGAGACAGCCCGTTCCTTGTTGAAAGTCTACGGCGATCAGTGTTCCGAAGAAAAGCTGGCATTACTGAAAGCAGTCGCCGGATACCGTGAAGATCCAAAACTGAAGAAAGTGCTCCTGAGGGACAAACGCTTCCGCTCCCATACCATTAACGATCTCTTCTATCTCATCCTGGTATTAGTAAACTATATCTAAAACTGATATAATTAAATAGTTATGGACAGACGTCGTAAAGAAAACCTGCTGATCGTTGCTGCGCTGGCAATCGTTGCCGTCAGTTTCGTCTTCATGTTTTCAGAACACTGGCATTCCCGTCTGAACGGAAATGATTCGCTCGATGTCACCAAGATCCATGACGCGACGACTGTCAGCTCTCTTTTGGGAAGAGGCACGGAAGTCAGTCAGGATTTTACCTGTCCCTATGACACGATCAAAGAACTGGTGATCATCTTCAATAAGACCGATGACACGAATGAAGAGGATGTGAACATAAGCTTACTGGAAGGTCAGGATATCATCTTCTCTTTGACGCTTCCTGTCAGAGAGATCTCCGACCAGCACCGTACCCGCATTCCTGTGGGAATCAGCAAAGTCAAGGGGCATTCTCTTACGCTGAGCATCGCGTCTGGCAGCGATATCGGTCTCGCGCTGATGATCGATGAAAAAACCGAAGCATACTACCGGCTCGATGGCCAGACGCTGAAAGGAACGATTTGTTTTGCGGTTTATGGAAACTGATATGAAAAAGACGATCAAACGCTTATTCCTGATCACCGAGCTGATCTTTATGGTCATGGTCGGAGCTTTTTATTTTCTGGCCGGAGATCAGCTGGTCTATAAGAGCACCGTTCATCCGATCGATCTGCAGGATGCGGATTCGGTCAGCGATGAACTGATTTCCGGAAGGGTGATCAGTCAGGATTTTGTCTGCGAGATGGACAAGATCGAACAGATCGGTATCGTCTTTACGAAATTCTACAAGGAAGCAAAGGGAACGGTCACGATCGAATTGAGAGAAGATGCCAGCCTCCTGTTCAAGCAGGTTTTCGATATGGATGACATTCCTGAGCAGCAGAGACTTTTCCTGCGTATCGTAAGGCCGATCCGCAATCAGCGGGGAAAAACGGTCACGATGCGCATCTATGGGGATTCTCAGGAAGGATCTGCCGCTGCGGTCATGATGAATCAGGGGCTCTCGGATGGAACGATCCTGGTCGACGGAAGATCTGTGAAAGGTTCCTTATGCTTCTCGGTCAACGGTTCGGATGAGATCTGGATCGGCAGATACTACTGGTACCTGGCGGCTGCACTTGTGACCGCGCTGGCTGTCCTGCTTTATGTTTCCTACAAGTCCTATGTGAATGACAGGTTCAACTATCTGATCCGCGGAATTCTGGCAGTCTATAAATACAGTTTCCTGATCTCCCAGCTGGTCCTGAGAGATTTCAAATCAAAATACAAGAGATCCATCCTGGGCGTTTTCTGGAGTTTCCTGAATCCTCTGATGACGATGACGGTACAGTTCTTGGTATTCTCGACCTTCTTTACGGCGGATACCCAGAATTATCCGGTCTATCTTTTGAGCGGTGTCGTCTGCTTCAGCTTCTTCAGCGAATGTACGACGATGTGCCTGTCTTCGATCAGCGCCAATGCGAGACTCATCACGAAGGTCTATATCCCGAAATACATCTTCCCGCTGTCAAGAAGCATTTCTTCTTCCATCAACCTGGCGATCTCGCTGGTACCGCTGGTACTGGCCTGTCTCATCCTGGGTGTACCGATCCGTCCGCAGGCGCTGCTGTTCTTCTATTTCCTGGCCTGCCTGATCGTGTTCGCTTTGGGAATAGGCATGTTCCTGTCGGCGCTGATGGTGTTCTTCAGGGACATCCAGTTCCTGTGGACCGTGCTGACTCAGATCTGGATGTATGCGACTCCTATTTTCTATCCGGCGGAAATCATTCCGGACAAATTCAAATTCATCGTCAGGATCAATCCGCTGTATCACTTTATCGGTAATGCGAGGACCTGTCTGATCAACGGCGTTTCGCCGGAGCCTTCCGCTTACCTGTACTGTTTCCTGTTCGCAATGGTCTCACTGATCATCGGTTCCTATACGTTTAAGAAAACGCAGGATCGTTTCGCGTTGTATCTGTAGAGGTGTCCTATGGCAGAAAAGATGATTGAAGTTAAAAATGTATCAATGAAATTCCGGATGTCCGATGAGCCGATCAACTCCCTCAAGGAGATCTTTACGACGGCATTGTCGGGCAAACTGAAATACAACGAATTCCTGGCTCTGGACGATGTTTCGTTCGATCTGGAGAAGGGAAAGACCCTGGGGCTGATCGGCAAGAACGGCGCAGGCAAGTCCACAACGCTGAAGCTCATTTCCGGTATTTTAAAACCGACCACAGGCACCATCATCGTCCGCGGCAATGTCGTCCCGATGCTGGAACTGGGAGCGGGCTTCGACCTGGAACTGACAGGCAGAGAGAACATCTATCTCAATGGCGCCATTCTGGGTTATTCCAAAGAGTATCTGCAGTCCAAGTTCGATGAGATCGTCGACTTTGCGGAGATCGGTGAATTCATCGATATGCCGATACGTAACTATTCATCAGGCATGATGGCCAGACTGGCTTTTTCCATCGCGTCCGTGGTACAGCCCGAGATCCTGATCGTTGATGAGATCCTGGCGGTAGGTGACGTAGCCTTCCAGGAGAAGAGCTACAACCGCATGAAGGAACTGATGAGCGGCGGCGCGACAGTTCTGTTTGTATCCCACGATCTCGACAAGATCGAAGAAATGTGCGACCAGGTCATCTGGCTGGACAAGGGCAAAGTCGTCATGAAAGGCAAGACCAGGAAGGTCTGCGAAGCCTATCGCAAGTCTTAGAGGGATTCATGAACGTACTGATGCTGTCAACGACCTTTATTCCGTCTGTCCTGCTGTGCGGACACTGCCAGCTGGATTATATGGAAAAACAGGGCACGATCAACTATAAATTCGTCCCGTCGCATTTCGTCAAAAGAAAGAACGTCGAATGGGCGGATGTCATCGTTTTCGGACGAAGCGATACCGATATCGATGCCTATGTCGCAAAGATCGCCAGGAAAGCCGGAAAACATCTGGTCTATTTTCTGGATGATGATATACTGAATGTTCCATCGTATCTGAGCAGTGCGCCATATTATCTGCTTCCTTCGACCCAGAAGAATATCCGTGCGACGATGTCCTGCTGCGATACTTTTCTGACGCCTTCACCAATACTGAAAGAAAAGTACGGCAACGGTTTTAAACATTGCCACCTGATCAGTGAACCGTCACTGAACCGCATCGATCAGAAAGAAACAAACGACAAGGTCAAGATCGGCTTTGCCGGTTCGATCGACCGGGCTCAGGATGTCAACGTGATCCTGGAAGAGGCGATACGGAGGATCGTTGAGAAATACGGTGATTCGATCGAGATCGAATTCATGGGAGCCAGACCGGATTTTCTGGAAGAACTGAATCTGAAATATCTTCCGTACCAGGACGGCTATGATGCCTATACGGCTTTCATGGCACGCTGCAACTGGGATATCGGGCTGGCGCCGATGCCCTTAAGCGAGTTCCATCGCTGCAAGTACTTCAACAAGTATGTGGAATACGCATCCTTCGGGATCGCGGGGATCTATACGAATTGCGAACCTTATGTCTTCGGCATCCGGGATCGCGAGAATGGCCTCCTGGTAAACAACACGACCGAAGAATGGGTGGATGCGATCAGCGAACTGATCGAGAATACGAAACTGCGCAAGAAGATCTCTGAAGAATGCCTCAAGGAAGCCGATGAGAAATATTCCCTAAGGGTACTTGCTCCGGATTACTATCAGAAGATGACCGGTGATTTCAGGGCAAGAGAAAGCTATGGAAGGATCCCCGGATTCCTGCCTGCGAAAACGCTGTTCTTCTTCAAGCGTGTCTACCGCAAGATACAGGAACAGGGAAAGGATTTCCCGGACTGGCTGAAGAAGAAGATCGACAAGAAGCTGGAAGAATACAGAGAGAACCGGCAGTATCACAAGAATACCGAGAAGCTCAAGAAGATCATTCAGGAAAAGAAAACGGTCTTTGTGATCGCGCCTTATCACGATGAAACAAACAGCGACTACCGGAAAGAGGTTTCCCTGTTCGACCAGGAAATCCTGAAAGATTGCTACCGCATCTATCTGGATGGGGAACCGCGCGGTCTTGAGCATCTCAATACCACTTTTATCGATGAGGACCATGCGAATATCGCGTTCAACAGTTTCGATATGGCACAGACTGAAGCGATCCTGGCGATGATCCAAAGCAGCGGTGTCTGCGTCATCCACAGCGTCATCCGTTTCATACGGGAAAAGATCTCCAGCGATATGTACAGGATCTTTGATCTTCCGAATGTTTTGACGATCTGGGACAGCCATGGCGCCGTTCCGGAAAAATATCGTGAACTCTCCAACATCCACACCGAAATGGTCACCAACGACATCGAGAAAGTCTTCTACGCGAAAGCCGATGTCCTGGTCTGCGAGAGCGAAACACTGAAAGAACACTTCATCCGCAAGTACGGGGAAAGAGACATGAACTATGTCGTTTTCCCATCGAAGGATGCCTATAAAGAACTGAATGAAATCATCACCCATGGAGGTAAACAAGCATGAAAGGTATCATCTTAGCCGGAGGTTCGGGAACACGTCTGTATCCGATCACGATGGTAACATCCAAACAGCTATTGCCGGTTTATGACAAGCCGATGGTCTATTATCCCTTAAGCACGCTGATGCTGGCAGGGATCAGGGATATCCTGATCATTTCCACACCGAACGATACGCCGAGATTCGAACAGCTCCTTGGCGATGGACATCAGTTTGGTGTAAATCTTTCCTATTGCGTACAGCCTTCACCGGATGGCCTGGCACAGGCGTTCATCCTGGGCGAGAAATTCATCGGAAAAGATGCATGCACCATGGTTCTGGGCGATAATATCTTTTTTGGCGACGGTTTTTCTCATGTGCTGAAGCAGGCTGTCGCTAACGCTGAAGAAAAGAAAAGAGCGACGATCTTCGGCTATCATGTGAATGATCCGCAGCGCTTTGGAATCGTTGAGTTTGATAAGAAAGGCAGAGTCCTTTCCGTCGAAGAGAAACCGAAGGAACCAAAATCCAATTACTGCATCACCGGTCTGTACGTCTATCCGTCAGGCGTCTCCAAAATGGCCAAAAAAGTCGAACCATCCGCAAGAGGCGAACTGGAGATCACGACTCTGAACGACATGTATCTGCAAAGGAAAAAGCTGGATGCGCAGCTTCTGGGAAGAGGCTTCGCCTGGCTGGATACCGGAACGATGGACTCGCTTCTGGAAGCCTCCAATTTTGTTCAGATCATCTCCAAGAGACAGAATTATGTCATTTCCGCTCCCGAAGAAATCGGCTTCAAATATGGATGGATCAGCAAGAAAGAACTGCTGGACAGTGCGCAGCGTTATGGGAAATCGCCATACGGCGAGCATCTGAAAGCGGTTGCCGAAGGGAGAGAATGATGAAAAGGATCGATACGAAGATTCCCGGAGTCTGCATCATCGAGAGCGACTGCTTCGGCGATCACCGCGGCTGGTTCATGGAGACCTATTCGAAACAGAAATTCCATGAGCTGGGAATCACGAATGATTTCGTACAGGACAATCTGTCCTACAGCGCGATCAAGGGCACGTTCAGAGGTCTGCATTATCAGCTGGATCCCTATGCCCAGGCAAAACTGGTCAGATGCATCAGAGGCGAGATCATCGATGTTGCAGTCGATCTGCGCAAAGGGAGCCCGACTTACGGACAATGGACCAGCTGCGTCCTCAGTGAAGAAAACAAACGCATGTTTTTCCTGCCAAGAGGCATGGCCCACGGCTTTATGACACTGAGCGATGAAGTGCTGTTCCAGTATAAGTGCGACAACTTCTATCACAAAGAAGCCGAAGGAGCGATCCGTTATGATGATCCCGATCTCAAGATCGACTGGGGTTCACTGACGGATGTGGAACTGATCCTGTCGGACAAAGACAAGGCGGCTCCTTCATTCAAAGAATGCAATGCCAATTTCATTTATGAAGAAAATATTTAGTTTCATCTTATTGATATTGTTCCTCTGTTCCTGTTCCCATGAACAGACAGAAGACATCTATATCCTGTTTACCAACGATGTTGCCAGCGCCATGAACAACGGCGTCTCTTATGCAGGCGTGAAAGCCTATAAGGACCAGCTTCTCGCGGAACATCCTTTTGTGGCTCTGGTCGATGCCGGAGACTATTTCGATGGGGATATTTCTGTACTGAGCTGCGGCGCCGATATCGTGACCGTCATGAATGCGGTCGGCTATGATGTGGTAACACTGGGGAATCAGGAGTTTTCTGTCGGACTGGATCATCTGAAGGAAAACATCGGCAATTCCCAGTTCGATTATGTCAGCTGCAATCTTCTGTACAAAGGATCAGGCAAAGATCCTCTGAAGGCAGTCAAGCCGTATTTCATCAAAAAATTCGGAAAAGTCCGTGTCGCCTTTATCGGCGTAACGACCCCGGAAACACTGATCCCGGACAAGCCGGCCTATGATGCGATCACGGTCGATGGCCAGCCTGTCTATTCCTTCTATGAACATGATGAAGGACAGGAACTGTATGACCAGGTCCAGAAGACAGTCAACAAGGTCCGCAACCGGGCGGAATATGTGATCGTCCTGTCCCATCTGGGCTCCAACAGCGTGACCGAGGGTTTCAGCTCCTATGACCTGATTGCCAACACGACGGGAATCGACGTGGTCATTGATGCACATTCCCATACGGAGATCTCCGGGGAAGCGGTCGCCAATAAGGACGGCACAGGCGTGGTCCTGACTTCTGCCGGGGAACATCTCAACAATCTCGGCGAACTGATCCTTCATACGAATCACACCTATACCACGACACTGTATCCTTCCGTCTACGGCAGGGACGATTATGTCCAGGCGGTGGTCGACGGGATCTATGCATCCTGGAACGAATGAGGGTATATCCATACCCTTTTTTTGTCGGAAAGAACCGGGAGCGTATCCTGTTTCTGACCGTTTTCAGATATAATGAAATCAGATATAACCCGATAGAATCATCATAAATATCAGACACAGGAGAACGGATCGTGAAACTCATTTTTCTGGACATTGATGGAACACTGGTCGAAGCAGGCCTGAATACGCCGCCCGCTTCTGCTTTGGATGCAATCGGTAAGGCCCGACAGAAAGGAAACAAAGTCTTTCTCTGTTCCGGCAGGAACATCGGCATGGCTAAACCGGTACTGGACTACGGCTTTGACGGGATCATCGCCCTTGCCGGCGCATATGTGCTTGTGGAGGATGAAGTGATCTATGATCAGCCGATGGATCAGAAGGATTTCAGGGATCTGCTAAAGATCCTGCATGAAGACGGCGTGTTCTGCACGGTAGAAACCAAAGACAGGACCTATGGGGATGAGAATCTCTCTGATTTTCTCTCTCATGCGGATGGAGACAATTCCGAGATTGAACGCTGGCGGAAAGCTTTGCAGAGCGAACTGGACATCCGGCCAATGAAGGATTATGACGGTTCTCCTGCCTACAAGATCGTCATCATGTGCAACCGTCTCTCACAGCTGCAAAGAGCGAAAGAGCGCTATGAGAAGGAATATGATTTCGTGATACAGGAAGTGAAGGAACACGGTAACTGTCTCAATGGCGAACTCATCCATCGTTCGTTCGACAAAGGGAAAGCGATCCGCCTGGTCGCGCAGCATTATGGTGCAGACATCAGCGATACGATCGGTTTCGGCGATTCGATGAACGATCTGACAATGATCGAGACCGTAGGTACATCTCTGTGCATGGGAAACGGCGCACAGGCTTTGAAAGAAATCAGCGATCTGATCCTTCCGTCCGTGACAGAAGACGGTCTGGCAGAAGGGTTTGAACTGCTGAAACTGATATAGGTACAAACACATAAAGGGGGAAGAATATGGCACTAGATTATCGCAAATGTGCTGAAGAGATCTTTGCCTGTCTGGGCGGCAAAGACAACATCATCAGCGCCGCGCACTGCGCAACGCGTCTGCGTCTTGTGATCGCGGACAACAGCAAGCTTGATACCGCAAAACTGGAGGAAGTCGAAGGGGTTCAGGGCCTGTTCGATTCCAACGGCCAGCTGCAGCTGATCATCGGGACCGGTACGGTAAACAAGGTCTACGATGAATTTATCGCTGTCAGCGGCGTGACAGCCGCAACCAAAGAGGAAGTCAAAGCTGCGGCAGCTGCCAGACAGCCTTTGCCGAAACGTCTGGTCAAGGCGCTGGGCGATGTCTTCGTACCGATCCTGCCGGCGATCGTCGCTTCCGGACTGATGATGGGTATCGTCGAATCTCTGGCGAAAGCGATCCCGAGCTTCGGCGCTTCCGACTGGTTCTCTTATCTTGATATGATCGCCAATGCGGCATTCGTATTCCTGCCTGGCATCATCGCAATGTCCGCGGCCAGGGTCTTTGGCGGCAACGTCTATCTTGGCGCGGTCATCGGTCTGCTGATGATCCACCCGAATCTGATCAATGCCTGGAATGTCGGCAATTATGACATTCTGCCAAGCTGGAAACTGCTGTTCTTCAACGTCACACAGACCGGCTATCAGGGACACGTCATCCCGGTCATCATCGCCGTATGGGTCATGTGTACGATCGAGAAATGGCTCCATAAGCACGTACCGGAGATGATCGATCTCTTTGTCACTCCGCTGGTTACGGTATTTGTGACAGCCTTCCTGACATTTACGATCATTGGACCGGTCTTCTCGACCGCGGAATCCTATGTGCTGCGCTTCGCGTCCTGGCTGATCACGGTAGGCTATGGCATCGGATCACTGGCAATGGGTGCGGTCTATCCATGGACTGTCGTCATGGGCCTGCATCACATGTACAACGCCATCGAAGCAGGTCTTCTTTCTTCGAAAGAATTCGGCAATCTGAATATCTGGATGCCGATTGCTTCGGCAGCCAACTTTGCGCAGTTCGGTTCCTGCCTGGCCGTCGGCCTGAAGACAAAGAACGCCAAAACCAAAGCCGTTGCGATCCCGTCTTCTCTGTCTGCCGCTTTGGGCATCACCGAACCGGCGATCTTCGGCATCAACTTCCGCTACATGAAACCGTTCATCTTCGGCATGATCGGCGGAGCGATCGGTGCGATGTTCGGCTCATGGATGGGCCTGGGCGCGACTTCCTACGGCGTCACCGGTCTGCCTGGCTATCTCATCATCAACAAGACCCTTCCTTATACGATCCTGCTGGCGATTTCCGGCGGCGTCGCTTTCGCGTTGACCTATTTCTTCTGGCATGAGGAAGAAAAGAAGATGGAAAAGGTTGAAAAGACTGCGCCAAGCGAGGTCATCATCACGACAGAAAAGGGCGAGATCACCAATCCGGTCAACGGCAGAGTCATTTCCGCAAGCGAAATTCCGGATGCGGCCTTCGCCGGAGAAATGATGGGACCTTCTGTCGGTATCGAACCGGAAGACGAGATCGTCTATGCGCCATTCGATGGCGAAGTCCTGATGGTATTCCCGACGAAACACGCCATCGGACTGAAAGCCGAAGAAGGAGGCATGGAGGTTCTGATCCATGTCGGTGTCGACACGGTTACGATGAATGGCGAAGGATTTGAAACCTATGTCGATTCCGGAGCGAAATTCAAGAAAGGCGACAAACTGATGCGTTTCGACCGCCAGAAGATCAAGGATGCCGGACATGCCGATACGGTCATCGTGGCGCTGACCAACGCTGGCGAATATGGCGAAGTCAAGAAATCGGTATAAGATAAGTGCTTCAAAACCGCTCTTCACAGAGCGGTTTTTAATCTGTTAGAATAGAGGTGTCCTGACAGGAGGTATTTTTTGTATGAAGATTTTAATCACCGGAGCAGCCGGCTTTATCGGATCCAACTTTGTCTACTATGAGCTTGAGAAGCATCCCGAGGATGAGATCGTCGCATTGGATCTTTTGACTTATGCCGGCAATCTCAAGAATCTTGACGGCTGCAAGGACAACGAGCATTTCCGTTTCGTCAGGATGGATATCCGCGACAGGGAGAATATCTATAAGCTCTTTGAAGAGGAGAACTTCGACATCGCGGTCAATTTCGCCGCGGAATCCCATGTGGACAGATCCATCGAGGATCCCGAGCTCTTCCTTCGCACCAACATCATCGGCACGGAAGTGCTGATGGATGCCTCCTTGAAGTACGGAGTCAAGAGATACCACCAGGTCTCCACCGATGAGGTCTATGGCGATCTTCCTTTAGAAAGAACGGATCTCTTCTTCACGGAAGACACTCCGATCCATACAAGCTCCCCATACAGTGCATCCAAGGCCTCCGCAGATCTTCTTGTCATGGCCTATCACAGGACCTTCGGACTCAACATGACCATCTCCCGCTGCTCGAACAACTACGGTCCCTACCAGTTTCCGGAGAAGCTCATCCCCCTGATGATCAACAACGCAAGACATGACAGATCATTGCCTGTCTATGGACAGGGACTCAACGTCAGGGACTGGCTGCATGTCTACGACCACTGCTCAGGCATCGATCTGATCATCAGAAACGGCAGAAACGGCGAGGTCTACAACATCGGCGGACACAACGAGAAAGCCAACATCGAAGTGGTCAGGACCATCCTTCATGAACTGGGCAAGCCTGAATCTTTGATCACCTATGTCACAGACCGCAAGGGACATGACTTAAGATATGCGATCGATCCTAACAAGATCGAAACGCAACTTGGCTGGAAACCTGTCTACGACTTCAATACAGGCATCAAGAAGACCATACAGTGGTACATGGATCACCAGGACTGGATGGATGAAGTCACTTCAGGCGACTACCTTCACTACTACGAACAGATGTACGGGAACAGATAGCCTTCAGGGCACTGTGTTATAATCTTCAACGAAAGAAATGAATATGAGAGTTTTAGTTACAGGTGCGAACGGTCAGCTCGGCCATGATGTGACCGATCGCTTAAAGAAACAGGGGCATACTCCGATCACGACGGATATTACCGGTGATGTCGATCATCTGATCGATATCACTTCTTCGTCATGCGTGAAAGAGATCGTCGATATCGCTCCGGATGCGATCATCCATTGCGCGGCATGGACGGCAGTGGATGCGGCAGAAGACGAAGAAAACAAGCCCAAGGTCTACGCGGTCAATGTGACAGGCACGCAGAATCTTGCGGAAGCCGCCAGGGAACTGGACTGCAAACTTCTGTATCTGAGTACGGATTATGTCTTTGACGGACAGGGGGAACGTCCCTGGGAGCCTGACGACAAGTCTTATGCGCCGCTGTGCTACTACGGGCAGACGAAGCTGGAAGGAGAACTGTCCGTCTGTACACTGAAGAAATACTTTATCGTCCGTATCGCCTGGGTCTTCGGACTGCATGGCAACAATTTCGTACGGACGATGCTGAAAGTCGCAAAGAATCATGACGAAGTCAGAGTCGTCAATGACCAGATCGGCACGCCGACCTATACCTATGATCTGGCAAGACTTCTGGTGGACATGATCGAGACAGAGAAATATGGCTACTACCATGCGACCAACGAAGGCGGCTACATCTCCTGGTACGACTTCTGCAAGGAGATCTACAGACAGGCCAGTGTAGACATTAAAGTGACTCCTGTGACGACCACGGAATACGGTCTCAGCAAGGCGGTCCGTCCCTTCAATTCCCGTCTGGACAAGCATAAACTGATCGAGAGCGGTTTTACGCCGTTGCCTGATTGGAAGGATGCTCTGGCAAGATATTTAAAAGAGATGAATGATGGAGAATAACTATTACGGATGGTTCAATAAACTGATCGGAATCCTGACGGATCTCTTTTTTATGTTCATTCCCGCGGTAACGCTCTATGTATTTACCAGCACCTTTGAAGGTTATCTCCGTTATGTGATCTATGCCGTGCTGATCCTGTTCTATCTGGCAGTGATCCATTTTGGAAAGGACAGGATCAGAAGCGTTCTTGGAAGCCTGCTTGATCGCCTGAAGAAATATGATGAAAAGACGCTGCTTCTGATCGTTGCAGCGCTGATGATCATTTTCAGGATCCTTTATACGGTCTTGTTTGATTTCGATGCGACGACAGGCGGGGATACACAGCTCTATGACCAGATCGCCGATCAGATCATCGCATCAGGCACCCTGCGCTCCAAGGCGATCTCCCATCTGTTTGCGGTCGCTCTGCATTTCGTGCCGTTCAAGCTTCTGCATATCCCGATCCGGCACGGCATGTTTCTTCCGTTCTTCCTGGGGACGCTGATCAACTTTCTGAGCTTCACGGATATCGTCGGAAAAGAAAAAAGCTTTCTTCTGTTTGCGATCTACCTGCTGATGCCTTCCTCGATCCTATACAGTTTCTGCCCGACCCATGAAGTATTTCTCTACTTCTATCTGTCAGCCTTCCTGTATTTCATCAATCAGCTGCTGAAATGCAAAGATACAGGAAAAACGATCCTGCTTGCTGCAGTGTGCACATTGTTTACGATCCTGGCGGTCTTCGTCAATCCGGTGGGCTACATCATCTATGTGATCCTGCTGCTGATCGCCGTATTAAGCAGGACAATCCCCCAGAAGAAGATCGCAGTCATCGCCATTCTGGTGCTGGCTCTTCTCGGTTCGCGTTTTCTTGACCGGTATCTGGAGGTCAACAGCTATAAAACGGCGACGAATACCTATACCATTCTGATCCACGGATCGAACCCCTATGCTCTGGGGGAACAGGTCGACGGCTATCCTCATGAACAGACCTGCCTCTATCTGGCTGAAGAAGGCCTGGAATACAACAATGAAAACTATCTTACCGGCATGAAAGCCGTACTCCTTGGACAGTACAGGTATCTTTTGACCCATCCTGTGACGTTACTGAGACTGATCGTTCACAAATTCTATCTTCTGTGGAGCGGCGATCATTATCCGATCGAAATGGCCCATGTTTACGGACAGATGTCCGATATCGTGTATTATCTTCTGCTGATCCTCAGCGCAGTGATCTATCTGTTCATGGCGACCGTGCATAACGTGTATAAGGCCACAAAAGAAGACACAATGGCAGTGCAGAACTACAGACTGGCGCTGCTGGGGATCTTTGCTGTCACGATGCTGAGCATCGTCCTCAACAAGTACGGTGTCTATGCCACACCGTTCATCTATCTGATATCCATGAAAAAGGCGGAGCTTGAAAAATGAAGATCGATATCCACGCAGACGATTATGCCTATTCCGTGAATACTTCCAGGGATATCCTGGAATGTCTTTCCTGCGGGGCTCTTGACAGCATTTCGATCATCTGCAATACCTCTCAGTTCAAAGAATGCATGGATCTTCTCTATGAAGCGATCCCTTCGTTCGATCATCTGCCTCTATTGTCGGTCCATCTGAATCTGTGCGAAGGCTTCCAAAGCAGCGAATTACTGCCGATGTCCTGGGGACAGCTCTTTCTTGCTTCGTACAGCCTGAAGCGCAGAAAGTATAAAGCCATCCTCAAGCAGGAGATCAAAAGACAGCTCACTGAGACGCAGAAAGTCATCGACAGATGCATTTCCATCGCAAAGGAAAACGGCGTCCCAGTGTATCAGAATAGCCTCAGGATCGATTCCCACATCCATACGCATCCGATCCCTGTCGTCTGGGAAAGTCTCATCGAAGTCATCGAGGAAGAAAAGCTGGATGTCGAATATATCCGGGAACCATCGGAACCGCTGAACGTCTATCTCAAAGAAACAGGCCTGTATCCGACCTACAGCCTGATCAATATCGTCAAGAACCGCATCCTAAGATTCTATTCTCACAGGATCCACCGATATCTCAATCAGCAGAACAGACAGACGATGTATCTTTGGGGATTAGTTATGTCATTGCATATGGATTTTGATAGAATAAAAGTGTTATGGTCCGCCATGAAGGAAAAAGCGGATCATGACGGACGCGATCTGGAACTGCTGTTCCATCCGGGAACGGCGTTGCAGAGCGAATATTCGAAGGAAATGAATGCGAAGTATTTCAGGGATTCGAATACCTCAAAGAATCGGGCAATTGAAAAAGAAAGCGTATTGCAGATAAAGGAACTCAAATGAAGAAAAAGAAAGAACTGATATCGATCATCGTACCTTGTTTCAACGAAGAAGAGGTTCTGGATCTTTTTTATGCGGAAATCAATAAAGTGTTTGCGCAGATGGACGTGGATCATGAACTGATCTTCATCGATGATGGATCAAGCGACAACACCCTGAAGGTGCTGATGCGGCTGGCAGAAGATCCGCATGTGACCTATCTGTCCTTCTCCCGTCATTTCGGCAAAGAAGCAGGAATGCTGGCGGGACTGGCGAATGCTTCGGGTGACTATGTCGGTTTCATCGATGCCGATCTTCAGCATCCTCCGATCCTTCTGCAGAAGATGTATGCCGCACTGCAGAACGACGAATACGACTGTGCAGCCTGCCGCCGGGTGGACCGCAAGGGAGACAAGGGGATCCGCACGTTCTTTTCCAGACTGTTCTACCGCATCATCAATTCGATTTCCGATACCAAGCTGATGGATGGCGCAGGGGACTACCGTCTGATGAGACGGAACATGGTCGAAGCGCTGATGTCGATGTCGGAGTACAACCGTTTCTCCAAGGGACTGTTCTCCTGGATCGGCTTCAGGACCTACTGGATCGAATACGAGAATGTCAACCGCGCTTCCGGGCAGACTTCCTGGAGCTTCTGGGGACTGGTACAGTATGCGATCGACGGTTTCATGAGCTTTTCCAACGCTCCACTGGAACTGGCTTCCGTATTCGGCATGATCTCGACGATCTGCTCCTTCATCTATCTCATCTTCATCGTCATCAAATATGCTCTGTATGGCGATCCTGTCCAGGGCTGGGCGACGATCGTGTGCATCACCCTTCTGCTGGGCGGAATACAGCTTTTATCTCTGGGCATCATCGGCCAGTATGTAGGCAAGACCTATCTCGAGGTCAAGGACAGGCCGCATTATATCATTGCCCGCACCAATAAGAAGGATGCAGTCAAAATCAAATGATCGATCGCTTCAACAATAAAGAAAATGGGAAACTTGCGCTGAATATCGCAATGATCCTGCTGTATGAGATCATCTATCTGGCGATCCTGATGACAGGCTATCAGGATTATTTCTTTTACTATTTCAATGGCTATACCATTTTCTTTCTGATGTATCTGGCACTGTATATCGTATTCGGAAGGCTCTTCAGCGCGATGAATATCGGCGAGACGACGACCACGGATCTTTTTCTTTCGCACTCACTGACATTGCTGTTTACCAATGCGTTCATCTATCTGGTCCTCTGCCTGATCACGTTGAGGATGCTGCCTGCACTGCCTATTCTTGGAATGCAGGGGATCGAAATGGCTGTGGCTGCGCTGTTTCTGTATCTGGGCAATCATTTCATCAAGAACCAGTATCCGCCGATCCGCCTGATCGCGATCCGGGGAGATTCCCATGATGAACTCATCGGCAAGCTGAACAATATCAGGGACCTGTCCCTTCATATCGTGAAAACGGTCGATCTGAAGAAGATCAACTACAAAAAGATCGATGAACTGCTGAAAGGTGTCGACGGTGTCGTCACTTTGGATGTGCATCACGAAAACAAGAAGAAGATCTTCAAAGCCTGCTACGAGAGAGAACTGCTGGTATACGATGTGCCAAGCATCACGGACATGCTTCTGGCAAGCAGCGATATCCTGCATATGACGGATACGCCGATCCTGAAGACAAATGATTTCGGTCCGTCTCAGGTGGAAAGGATCTTCAAGCGTCTGATCGATATTTTCGGTTCGCTGTTCCTTCTGATCGTGACAAGCCCGATCATGCTGCTGATCGCGATCGCCATCAAGATCGAAGACGGAGGCGATATCTTCTACAGACAGGTGCGTCTGACGACGAAGGGGCGTAAATTCAAGATCATCAAATTCCGTTCCATGATCATGAATGCCGAGAAACACACCGGTGTCACTCTGGCCAAGGAAAACGACGACCGCATCACGAAGGTGGGAAACTTCATCCGCAAGATCCGCATGGATGAGCTTCCTCAGCTGGCCAATATCCTCAAAGGCGAGATGTCTTTCGTCGGCCCGAGACCGGAACGTCCCGAGATCTATGACGAGATCGATGAAACGATGCCGGAATTCCGTTACCGTCTGATGATGAAAGCGGGACTGACGGGCTATGCCCAGATCTACGGCAAATACAACACATCCTTAAGAGACAAACTTCTTCTGGATCTTTACTATATCGAGAACTATTCTCTGGTTGATGACATCAAGCTGATCCTTCTGACAGTCAAGATCCTGTTCAAGAAGGAATCGACCGAAGGCATCTGATCATTTATGTGAACTTATGTGATTATTTGCTAGAGCATGCAGTTTGTAATATAATAATGAGAGGATTAAAATGATCCTTTTTTACTATTATTATGAGAAAAGATATTGAATTAAAACCGAAGAAAAAGAAAAAACGTTCAGCAGGAGTGTTTGCCGATAAGAAAAAACGCTATCTCCTGCTGTTTCTCTTGATTCTGCCATTGCTGGTGGCAATCGGGTTTTTTGGTTCGATCGTTTATAAAGAAGTCATGAACATCAAGAATCTGGCCCAGGGTGTCGCAGAAGTCAAGGACGAAAACAAGATCGAGTCCATGGGTTACATCCTCAGGGAGAATGCAACAGATCTGCAGAAGGATTACTTCAAGGAACTGAAGACTGCAGTCGAAGAGGAAGAATTCAATGGTCTGAAGATCGCGGAACTGGTAGCGAAGAACTATGTGGCGGATTTCTATACCTGGACCAACAAGCAGGGTTCTTATGATGTGGGCGGTCTTTATTATGTGTTTAACGGAGAATATCTCAATGGCGACCATTTCAGAGACAATGTCTATCTGAACGCCAAGGACGGATTCTACAAGTACATCAACAACTATATCAATGACTACGGCCAGGAGAACGTCCTGGAAGTCACGAATGTAGAGATCGTCAGCAGTCAGAAGACATCCGAAAAGTTCATGCTGAATGAGCATGTCGCCTATGTGCAGGATGAGAACGAGGAATGGATCGACTACCGTGAGGATCACGAGTTCGAGACCTATCTAATCAAATGTCGCTGGGATTATGCGGAAACGCCGCTGGATCTGAACAAGTTTGCGAATTCGATCAATCTGCTGATCATCGACCGCAACGGCACGTTCCAGATCGTCGAAGCCAGTGAAGGTGAGATTGATGTGAGGAAGACAAATGAAGAAGTTAATGAATCTGAAGAAGAAACAGACTCCGATAACGACTGAGAAGAAGCGTTCGCGACTCACCAGAAACAGTATCCTTACTCTGTCTGCGCTGGCTGTTCTGGTGATTGCGCATATCACGATCCTTCTGATCCTTTGGTGGTCATGGCGCTACCGGGCGATCTATCCGACGCTGTACGGCTGCGTTTCTGCAATTTTGTTATTGCTCATGCTGATCATCGATATCATCTTTTTTGTCGGTTTCAATCATAATGACCTGGCTCTGAAGATCATATCCTCGGTACTGGCTCTGTTCCTGATGGTCGGCGGAGTCGGCGGTTCCTATTATCTGGCAAAAACCAATTCCATCGTCAACAACGTCTTCGATGATGGAACCTCTGATAAATATGAGACGTTCTCGGGTGTCTTTGTCTGCTACAACAGATACAACACCTTCCATTCCGTCGAAGAACTGGCCGGCCAGAGAGTGGGCATGCTGAAGGAGACCAGCAACGGCATCACCTATCTTGCCCAGAAGATCCTGGCAGATGCCAAGATCGACTATGCGACGGTTGACTACAACACGAATACGGAACTGATGACGGCGCTGATCGACGGCGATGTCGATGCGATCGTCATCAACTCCGGCTACCGCAAGATCTATGGTCCTAGCGAGGATACGGCTGCCGCTCCTGTCGAGGAAGAGGAAGAAGTGGAAGATACGGAAGATGGCGAAGAAGGTTTCGTCATCGATGAAGGCGAATCTTCACCGTTTGCGATCTATATGAAGGATCTGATCGATTTCAATCCGTTTGAAGAAGAACTGAAGATCGAAAACAATAAGACGATCAAAAACGTCATGACCGATCCGTTCAATGTACTGCTGATCGGTTATTCGAGAACGGATATCGGATCTCCTGTCGGACTGGCCGACTCCATCATTGTGGCGACCATCAATCCGCAGACCTATACCGTGTCCATGACTTCGATCGCCCGTGACTCGTTCGTACCGATCCCCTGCTACGGCGGAGAATACGACAAGATCAACTCGGGCCGTTCGACGTCAAGAGCCTGCTTCATTGAAACGGTAGAAAACTTCCTGGATATGGAGATGGACTACTACATGGAGCTGGACTATCTGGGTCTGGTTCAGATCGTCAATACGATCGGCGGCATCTATATCGATAACCCGGTGGAATTCACTTTGGATGGCATTTATGTGCCGGCTGGCGATCATGTGTTTGCGGATGGCCAGATGGCGCTGCAGTTCTGCCGTGAAAGACACCACATGCCTAACGGCGACTTCGACCGTCAGAAGCATCAGAAAGAAGTCATCATTGCGATCGCCAAGAAGCTGGTTTCTTCCGGAGACCTGACGCTGGCACTCAATGCGATGGATGAAGCATCCGACTGGATGTCGACAGACATGCCTCTGTCTCAGCTGACGACCGTCTTCAATATGCTGCTGAATACCAGGAACTATACGGGACTGGATACTTTCGATCTGATCGAGTTCGACAATACCCGTATCACCGGATATGGCGGCATCATGTATTACAGCTATTCCATGAGACTTCCGTTGTGGGTCTACCTGGTCTATCAGGGTTCCTATGATGATTCGCTCGAACACATCAACAACGTCATGGGAAGATACAACAGCATGTCCCAGTCCAGGAACCTGATCTTCTCCATGGACAACGAATACATCAGGCCGGATCTGATCTCGTCTGATTACGACAACAACTTCCTGTTCACCCCGGATCCGATGCCTGCCTACTGGCAGACGCTGGTCGGTCTGACGGAATCTCAGGCAAAATCCTGGGCGGCGGCCAACGGCGTTTCTCTGTCTGTCAAATACATCCTGAAGGGCGATGCCAATTATGATGCGGACTATGCCGGTCTGGTCTATGAACAGTCGGCCCGTTACGGTTCGCTTGTCAGTGAATATCCTTCAGGCACGATCTATGTCATGGGTCCGAATGTCATCGACGAATCGAAGATGGTTCCGGACTTTATCGGACACAGCGCGAAGAAGGCAAAGGAATGGGGCGAGAAATACAACGTCAAAGTCAAGGTGAAGTATGAAGTCGATGACGATGCGGAAGTACCGGTCGGCAAGATCATGAAACAGTCACCTGAACCTTATACGCCAATCGATGAGATCGATGATCATGTCACTGTCCTGGTCAGAGCCGGTCAGTACGACATCAAGTTCGATCGCAACGGCCACGGCAACAAAGAGGATGTGCCGAAGACCATCACAGTCACTACCGGAGATGATCCGAAAGCATTGCCGAGCATGAATGATGTCAAGGAAAGCAATGGCGATACCTATATCTTCAAAGGCTGGTATACCAACAAGGATTACACCAAAGGCGAAAAAGTCACCAGTACGGCAGATATCACCGGAGAATGTACTCTGTACGCAAGATGGGAACTGAAACACAATCATGACTGGAGCGACTGGGAAGTCACCAAAGAGGCGACCTGTACGGAAGCCGGTGAAAAGTCAAGATACTGCAAGAATCCGAACTGCAACGAAACACAGGTAGAAGTGATTCCTGCCAAAGGCCACGACTGGGTCGTTGATTCTGAACCGGGCTGCGAGTCTTCCGGATCGAAACATTGCAGCAGATGCGGAACGACCGAAGAAATTCCTGCTTTAGGCCACAACGATGACGGAGGTGTTGTAACTAAGACGGCAACCAGTTGTACAGAAGCTGATGGTGAGATTACGCATTCATGTACAAGATGCGGAGCAGTTCTATGGATTGAGAACTATATGCTGTCCGGTTCCGCCTGTGAAACTCCGGATCCCGGAGAGGGCGGAGATGCATATCACCCGGGAAATATAAGACACAGAAACAGAGCTATAAACTAGTTTTATAGCTCTTTTTTATAAAAATATAATAAAAAGACGAAACACCAACATCCGTTGAATATGAGATATTAAAAAAAGTGCTTAAAATAGGCACTTTTTTGCAAAATGAGATTGAAAATACAAAAAGGAAATTATATAATATACGAGCGCTTGCGATGATACGGAAGATTGCTGGCACACTAATACCTGTGTAATAGTGTGACAACCAGGGAACTCCCGCGGAGTGAGTTGTCTCTATATATTATATAAGAGACTAATGGAATATAGGAGGAAAATTCTATGGCAAAAAACAACGTAAGAATCAAATTAAAGGCTTACGAACACAGATCATTGGATGCAGCTACCGAGAAGATCGTCAAGGCTGCGGAAGATGGCGGTGTAAAAAAGGTCGTCGGACCGATTCCGCTTCCGACTGAGAAGCAGATCATTACTGTCCTGAGATCCGTACATGTCAACAAGGATTCCAGAGAACAGTTTGAGATCAGAACGCATAAGCGTCTGATTGAGATCATTGGGCCGAGTGCCAAGACGATCGATGCCTTGAGTCGTCTGGAACTGCCTAGTGGTGTGGATATTGAAATCAAGTTGTAGTTAGAAAGGTGACATCATGAAAGGAATACTTGGAAGAAAGCTTGGTATGACGCAGGTCTTCACCGAAGATGGAAACCTTGTTCCGGTAACTGTGATTGAAGTTCAGCCGAATGTCGTTCTGCAGAAGAAAACAGTAGAGACAGACGGATATGTCGCACTTCAGCTGGGTTACGAAGACAAGAGTGAAAACCGTGCTACCAAACCTGAATTAGGCCATGTCAAGAAGGCTGGCACAAGTCCGAAACAGTACATCCGTGAAGTCAGATCAGACGAAATGGACTATGAAGTCGGACAGGAAGTAAAAGTTGATCTCTTTTCCGCTGGTGACAAAGTAGACGTTACGGGAATCTCCAAAGGAAAAGGCTACACAGGAACGATCAAACGTTACCATGCGCATATGCTGCTGGAGACCCATGGTGCAGGTCCTGTGCACAGACACGTCGGTTCGCTGGCTACCACCGGACGTAACAACGGCCGTATCGAAAAGAATACACCGATGCCTGGTCACGATGGAAGTTACAGAACCACCAATCAGAACCTTGAAGTCATAAAGGTCGATGCCGAAAAAGGCTACATGCTGGTGAAGGGCAATGTCCCGGGTCCGAAGAAGGGTCTGGTCATGGTCAAGACGACTGCGAAGAAAGTCAAGCATGTCGAGCCGAAGGCGTTATTAGTTAAGGAGGCTGAATAATCATGAAGTTGGATGTAGTTGATTTAACAGGCAAAAAGACAGGCACTGTCGAACTGAATGATTCAGTCTTCAATTGTGAGGTCAATGAACAGGCCATCTTCGATGCTTTGCTCAGACAGCAGAGCTCATGGCGTCAGGGAACTCACGATACGAAAACCCGTGCTGAAGTATCCGGCGGCGGCAAGAAGCCGTTCCGTCAGAAGGGCACAGGCAGAGCCAGACAGGGTAGCACCAGAGCCGTCCAGTACAGACATGGCGGTATCGCTTTCGGTCCTACGCCAAGAAGTCACACCTTCAAGCTGAACCGTAAAGTCAGAAGACTGGCATTGCGTTCCGGTCTGACGCTCAAAGCGCAGAATGAAGATCTGATCTGTGTCGAAAACATGGAAATGAAAGAAGCCAAGACCAAGGAATTCACCAAGGTCCTGAAGGCTCTCGGTATCGAAAGAAAAGCGCTGTTCGTTGTCGATACGGAAGAAGAGTTTGAAAAAGCATATCTGAGTCTGAGAAATCTGGGCAATGTCGCGATGGTCAATGTCGAAGGCCTGAATATCTACGATCTGCAGAATGCAAACAAGCTCGTTCTGACCAAGACAGCTGCGCAGAAATTAGGGGAGGTATTAAGTAATGAGTAACGCTAGAGACATTATCATTCGTCCTCTTGTCACAGAAAAGACATTAAGCAACCAGGATACGAACAACACAGTCGTGTTTGAAGTAGCCAAAGGCACAAACAAGATTCAGATCAAACAGGCGATCGAAGAGATCTTCAACGTCAAGGTCGAATCCGTAAATGTCGTCAATCAGAAGCCTAGACCAAAGAGAATGGGCAGATACGTCGGTAAGACAAATCATCTCAAGAAAGCTTATGTCAAGCTGAAAGATGGTTACAACATCGACATCCTGGCAGATAAATAAGCCAAGGAAAACTATCGGAAGAAATATGCTATTTCCGGATAATTGCATAAGGAGGAAAAACTAATATGGCTATTAAAGCTTACAAGCCTACAACTCCTGGAAGACGTGGGATGACCACCCTGACGAATGAAGAAATCACCAAATCAAAACCTGAAAAGAGTTTGACAGTTTCCAAAAATCGTAAAGGCGGCCGTAACAATACAGGAAGAATTACTACCAGACATCATGGCGGCGGACATAAGAAACAGTATCGTGTCATCGACTTCAAGAGAAACAAGGACGATATCCCTGCAACCGTAAAAGCGATCGAATACGATCCAAACAGAAATGCCAATATCGCATTGCTGTTCTATGCCGATGGCGAGAAGAGATATATCTTAGCACCGAAAGACCTGAATGTCGGTATGAAAGTGATCTCAGGCGCCAAGGCCGATATCAAAGTCGGCAATGCCTGTGAACTGAGAAACATGCCGGAAGGTACGATCGTCCACAACATCGAGCTGAAACCGGGCAAGGGCGGCCAGATGGCAAGAGCTGCCGGCGCAAGCGCACAGATCCTGGCGATCGAAGACAAGTACGTCACACTGCGTCTGACTTCGACGGAAGTCAGAAAAGTCCCTGCAAACTGCAGAGCGACCATCGGTGTCGTAGGCAACGAAGACTACACGCTGGTCAGCTGGGGCAAGGCAGGACGCAACAGATGGAAGGGCATCCGCCCGACGGTCCGTGGTTCCGTGATGAACCCTATAGACCACCCGCATGGTGGTGGCGAAGGCCGTTCGCCGATCGGCCGTAAATCACCGATGACGCCTTGGGGCAAGAAAGCCATGGGTGTCAAGACCAGAAAGCACAAGAAAGCTTCGAATGACCTGATCGTCAGAAGAAGAGGAACTAAGTAGAAAGGGGAAGAAAGATGAGTAGAAGTTTGAAAAAAGGCCCATTCGTAGATGAACACCTGATGAAGAAGGTTCAGGCTCTGAACGAAAGCGGCAAAAAAGAAGTGATCAAGACTTGGTCAAGAAGATCTACGATCTTCCCTGCGTTTGTTGAACATACATTCGCTGTCTATAACGGCAAGGAACATGTTCCGGTATATGTTACCGAGGATATGGTCGGCCATAAGCTGGGCGAATTCGTAGCAACAAGAAAATTTGGCGGTCACGGCAAGGACGATGACCGTAAGGCATAAGGAGGGTTCTATGGCAAGGAAAAAAGTAGAAGAAGTCAAGCCTGAACCTCGTGATGTGAAGGCGACAGCCAAGACGGTCAGAGTGACGAGCCGCAAGGCGAAGCTGGTCATGGACCTGATCAGAGGCAAGGACGTCAAGGAAGCCAGAGGCATCCTGAGTCTGCTTCCGAACAAGGCAGCCAGAATCACGCTGAAAGTCTTGAAGAGCGCATGCGCGAATGCGACACACAACTTCCAGATGGACGAAGAGAAGCTGTTTGTCAAAGAATGTTATGCAAATGAGGGTATCACCATGAAGAGGTATATGCCTCGTGCGAAGGGTTCCGCTTCACCGATCATGAAGAGAACCAGCCACATCACTGTGGTAGTTGCAGAAAGATAAGGAGGAAAACAATGGGTCAGAAAGTAAGTCCGGTAGGATTAAGAGTCGGTATCATCCGTGATTGGGAATCCAGATGGTATGCCGAAAAAGAATATGGCACTTTATTGTTGGAAGATGTAAACATCCGTAACCTTATCTTTAAACAGTGTGCCGATTGCATGATCTCCCGTATCGAAATCGAGAGAAGCAAGAATCGTGTCACCATCATCATCAGAACGGCTCGTCCAGGTATGTTTATCGGTTCTGATGGTTCAAAACTGGAAGAAATCAAGAAGCAGCTGGAAAAGCTGACAGGCGGCAAAGAAATCAACATCAAGATCGTGGAAGTCGCAAACCCTGATCTGGATGCAAGACTGGTCGCTTTGAAGATCTGCAAGATGCTGGAAGAAAGACAGTCGTTCCGTACGGCACAGAAGCGTGCCATCCAGCAGACGATGAGATCCGGTGCAAAGGGTATCAAGACGATAGTCTCCGGCCGTTTAGGCGGTGCGGATATCGCCCGTTCCGAAGGATATTCCGAAGGTTCCGTATCTCTGCATACCCTGCGTTCCGATATCGACTACGCATGGGAAGAAGCCATGACGACGTATGGCAAGCTCGGTGTCAAGGTCTGGATCTGCCGTGGTGAAGTACTGCCTGGCGAAATGGTCAAGGAACCGGAAAAGCCGAAGACAATGGGCAACCGCGACCGCAACAGAAGACCGCGCAGAGACTATAACGATCGTCCGGCTGTAGAAAAGGAAGCTGCTCCGGCAGAGGCTGTTGAAGCTCCTGCGGAAGCTGCCAAGGAAACTGTAAAGGAGGATGAATAATTATGTTGATGCCAAAAAGAACAAAATATCGTCGTCCTCACCGTTTGTCTTACGAAGGTAAGTCAAAAGCCGGAAGAGATGTCGTCTTCGGTGATTACGGTCTTGTAGCGATGGAAGGCGGATATGTCTCGTCCAATCAGATCGAGGCAGCCCGTGTCGCCATGACCAGATATATGAACCGTGGCGGTCAGGTCTGGATCAAGATCTTCCCGCAGATGGCCAGAACGAAGAAACCTCTGGAAGTCCGAATGGGTTCCGGTAAGGGTGCTCCTGAGGGCTGGGTCGCAGTCGTTCAGAAAGGCCGTGTCATGTTTGAGATCGGCGGTGTCAGCGAAGCTGTCGCCAGAGAAGCTCTGAGACTTGGCGCGAACAAGCTGCCTATCAAGGCGAAATTTGTCACGAAAGGAGAATAGTCATGAACATCAAAGAAGTAAGAGAAAAGTCTTCTGAAGACCTGAAAAAGGCTGTGGAAGATATGAAAGTTGAACTATTCGACTTGAGATTTGCCAGAGCGACTGGTTCCATCGACAATCCGATGCGGATCAGAGAACTGAAGAAATCGATTGCCAGAGTCCTGACGGTCCTGCATGAGAGAGAAAGCGAAGTAAAGGAGGGTTAATAAATGGAAAGAAGCAAACGTAGAACCTTGATCGGTACAGTTACTTCCGACAAGATGGACAAAACCATCGTCGGCGCGATCAATGAAAAGACGAACCATCCTTTATATAAGAAAGGAACGAAATTTACCAGAAAGTTCAAAGCGCATGATGAAAACAACGAAGCCAAGGTCGGCGATGTCGTAGAAATCATGGAAACGAGAACTTTAAGCAAAGAAGTCCACTTCCGTCTGGTGAGAGTGGTCGAGAAAGCGGTCATCGTTTAATAGGAGGCACTTATGGTTAGTAATGAGACTAGATTAAGAGTAGCTGATAACACCGGTGCTAAAGAATTACTCGTGATTCGTTGCTTAGGTGGTTCAAGAAGAAAGTATGCCAATATCGGTGATGTCGTCGTCTGCTCCGTCAAGGACGCTACTCCGGGCGGAACGGCGAAGAAGGGACAGGTCGTCAAGGCTGTCATCGTCAGAACCAAGTATGGCATCAGAAGAGAGAACGGCACGTTCATCAAGTTCGATGACAATGCTGCCGTCATCATCAAAGATGATAAGACGCCGTTAGGCACCCGTATCTTCGGGCCTGTGGCGAGAGAGCTCCGTGATAAAGACTATATGAAGATCGTGTCTTTAGCACCGGAAGTACTGTAGGAGGATAGGCAATGAAAATCAAAAAAGGTGACAAAGTAAAGGTTATCGCCGGAGATGACAAGGGTGTCGTCGCGGAAGTCGTTGCCGCTCTTCCAAGATCCAACCGAGTGATCGTCGAGGGTGTCAACGTGCAGAAGAAGCACGCGAAACCTTCCAACGCTTATCCGGATGGCGGAATCGTCAACAAGGAAATGCCGATCAGCGCTTCCAATGTCCAGCTTGTCGACAAGAAGAAGGACAGCAAGAAGAAGGCTGCGAAGAAAAAGAATGTAAAGGGGGCTAAGAAATAATGAACCGTTTACAAGAAAAATATGTCAAAGAGATCAAACCTGAACTGATCAAGAAACACAACTACAAGTCTACGATGGAATGTCCGAAAGTGGCCAAGATCGTCATCAACATGGGTGTCGGCGAAGCGGTTTCGGAACCGAAGAACCTGGAAGAGGCTGTAGCGGAACTGACACAGCTGTCCGGTCAGAAGCCGGTCATCACCAAGGCCAAGAAGTCGATCGCGAACTTCAAACTGAGAGAAGGAACGCCGATCGGCTGCAAGGTTACCTTGAGAGGTGAAAGGATGTATGAGTTCCTGGATAAGCTGATCAACATCTCCTTGCCGCGTGTCAGAGACTTCCGTGGCGTCAGCAATACGGCGTTCGATGGAAGAGGCAACTACACGTTAGGCATCAGGGAACAGATCATTTTCCCTGAGATCCAGTATGACAAGGTAAGCAAGGTTCGTGGCATGGATATCGTCATCGTCACGACTGCCAAGACAAATGAGGATGCCAAAGAGCTGCTGGCTATGATGGGCATGCCGTTTGCAAGATAAGGAGGGAGAACTTATGGCAAAAACTGCAATGAAAGTCAAAGCACATCGTCCTGCGAAGTTCTCTACCAGAGCTTACACAAGATGTGAGAGATGTGGCAGACCGCACTCGGTCTTAAGAAAATATAAACTGTGCCGTATCTGCTTCAGAGAACTGGCTTACAAGGGCCAGATCCCCGGAGTCAAGAAGGCCAGCTGGTAAAGGAGGGTAATTCAATGGCTATGACAGATCCAATTGCTGATATGCTCACTAGAATCAGAAACGGTATTTCTGCCGAACATGATAGTGTCGTCATACCGGCAAGCAAAATGAAAATCGAAATTGCCCGCATCCTGAAACAGGAAGGTTATATCACTGATTATGCGGTTGAGGGTGATACAGCAAAAGATAAGATCATCACGATCGAACTGAAATACGGACCGGATAAGGAAAAAGTCATTTCCGGTCTGAAGAGGATTTCCAAGCCTGGTCTTAGAGTCTATGCGAAGGGCAACAATGTGCCTCGCGTACTCAACGGACTTGGTATCGCAATCATTTCTACATCAAAAGGCTTAATGACAGACCGTGACGCCAGAAAAGCGAATCTGGGCGGTGAAGTCGTTGCCTACGTGTGGTAATAGAAGGAGAACAGTATGTCACGTATCGGTAATAAAACGATTACCATTCCTGCAGGATGCGAACTGAGCATCTCTGAAGGCAATGAGGTGACGGTAAAAGGTCCTAAGGGGACTTTAGTACGTCAATTCAGTCCGCTGGTAGAAATCAAAGTGGACGGAACAGAAGTCAAATGTGTTCGTGCAAACGAAGAAAAACACACCAAACAGTTACATGGAACGACCAGAGCGTTGCTGAACAACATGATCGTCGGTACGACCGAAGGTTATAAGAAGACGCTTGAGGTCGTCGGTATCGGATACAAGGCCGAACTTCAGGGCAACAACCTGAAGCTGGATCTCGGATATTCGCATGAGATCAACTTCCCGATCGAGGAAGGCATCACCATCGAAGTACCGAACCCAACGACGATCATCGTTTCCGGAATCGATAAACAGCGTGTCGGTGAAGTCGCCGCTCAGATCAGAGGTTTCCGCAAGCCTGAACCTTACAAGGGCAAGGGAATCAGATACAAAGGCGAAGTCGTCCGTCATAAGGAAGGTAAGACCGCTGCGGCTTAAGGGGAAAGGAGTTAAGATATGTATTCTAAAATCGATAAAAACAAAACACGTCAAAGAAGACATGAACGTATCAGAAACAAGATTTCCGGTACGGCTGCTTGCCCTAGACTGAGCGTCTTCCGTTCCAATGCTCATATCCATGCGCAGATCATCGATGATGAAAAGGGTAACACACTGGTATCCTGCTCATCCGTTGAACTGAAACTGAAGAACGGCAGCAATATCGAGGCTGCCAAGACCGTAGGTACCAAGCTTGGGGAAAGAGCAAAAGAAAAGGGTATCGAGAATGTCTGTTTCGATCGCGGTGGTTATCTGTATCACGGTCGTGTCAAAGCGCTTGCTGAGGCTGCCAGAGAAGCTGGCTTGAAATTCTAGGAGGTATTACCATGGAAAATACAAACAGAGATAATACAAACAGAGAAAATCCAAGACAGAACAGAAGACCGAACAACAATCGCCGTTTCAACCGCGAGAGAGAAGTCAAGGAATTTGAAGAACGTGTCGTTCAGATCAACCGTGTCTCCAAGACAGTCAAGGGTGGTCGTAAGATGCGTTTCGCTGCGATCGTTGTCGTTGGCGATAAGAAAGGCCGTGTCGGCTATGGCTTAGGCAAAGCGAACGAAGTACCGGATGCGATCAGAAAAGCAACCGAGACTGCGAAGAAGAGCGTTGTCAGAGTGCCGCTGGTCGATGGCTACCGTACGATCCCGCATGAGACCGTAGGCAGATATGGTGCCGGTGAAGTCGTGCTGCGTCCTGCTGCCGAAGGTACAGGTATCGTTGCCGGCGGTGTCGTCCGTGCCGTTCTGGAACTGGCCGGAGCAACCGATGTCATCACCAAGTGTGTCGGTTCCCGTACCCCGATCAACCAGGTCCATGCGACAATGAAGGCTCTGAAAGAACTGAAGACCGTTGATTCCGTTGCAAAACTGCGTGGTCTCAGTGTCAAAGAAGTACGATAAGGAGGTGTGTCATGAAATTACACGAAATGAAATATAACGATGGTGCCAGACACACTACCAAGAGATTAGGCAGAGGCCAGGGCTCAGGTCAGGGCAAGACTGCCGGTAAAGGTCACAAGGGTCAGAATGCCCGTTCCGGTGGCGGTGTCGCGATCGGATTCGAAGGCGGACAGACGCCGATCTACAAGATCTTACCGAAGAGAGGTTTCACCAATTTCACGCGTCTGGAATATGCGATCGTCAATCTGAGCGATCTCAACAGATTCGAGGATGGAACCACTGTGACGTTCGATCTGCTGAAACAGGCCGGCATCGTCAAGAAACAGCTTGATGGCTTAAAAGTATTAGGCAACGGAAAGCTTGAGAAGAAAGTCAACGTTGTATGCAACAAGATTTCCAAGTCTGCTCAGGCAGCTATTGAAAAGGCAGGCGGTAAAGTTGAGGTGATCTGATGTTCAAAACATTCATAGATTTCTTCAAAAACAAGGATATTCGCAAAAGGATTTTCTTCACACTGATGATCCTGTTCATCTTCCGTCTGGGGTCTTCGATCCCGGCTCCGGGAGTCAATACGACAGTGATCAAACTGAGTGCAAACTCACTCCTCAATATGATGAACATCCTGGGCGGCGGATCCATCGAACAGATGTCGATCTTCTCCCTGGGTGTGTCACCATACATCACTGCCAGCATCATTATCGAGCTGCTGGCAATGGACATCATTCCGGCTTTGGCAGAAATGGCAAAATCCGGAAAGAAAGGCCGTCAGCAGATGGACCGCATCACGCGTTATCTGGCTGTCGTCATGTCGCTGGTTCAGGGCTACTTCATCGTCCAGTATCTGGACAAGGCCTATGCAGGATATGGCTTCATCGATAATCCGGGATTCACTTCCTATCTGTATATCTCGGTCATCTTCACGGCAGGCACGATGCTGCTGCTGTGGCTGGCTGACCAGATCACGACCAAGGGCATCGGTAATGGTACTTCGATGATCATCTTCGCAGGTATCGTCGCCGATATGCCTACCACTTTCAGGACCGTCTATGAGACCTTCCTGGGAGAAAACACAACATCGAAACTGGGAATGGGCGGTTTCATCGCATACTGTGTCATGTTTGTGGCGATCATCGTATTGGTCGTTCTGATGCAGCTGGCAGAGAGAAGGATCCCGATCCAGCAGTCTTCTTCAAGAGCTTTGAACAAGACCAAGGGCGATCTCAACCATCTGCCTCTGAAAGTCAACTCCGCATCCGTCACCCCTGTCATCTTTGCTTCCGCACTGATCCAGGGCCCGCAGATCATCGCTTCCTGGGTCAACCAGAAAGCCTATCAGTGGCTGTCGGATCTCGCTGACTTCACAAGCCCTGTATTCCTTTGTTTCTATGCGTTACTGATCATTCTCTTCACGTTCTTCTATACGAACCTGCAGATCGATCCGCAGAAGACCGCCGAAGATCTGTCAAAGAATGGCCAGTACATTCCGGGTGTGAGACCCGGTACAGAGACCAGGAACTATGTGTCCAAGGTATTGAACAGGATCACGGTTCTGGGTGCTCTGTTGCTGACGTTCATCGCTATCCTGCCATATGTCGTTTCGATCGTGACCGGTCTGTCACAGAGAGCGGCAGTCGGCGGTACCGGTATCATCATCGTTGTCGGTGTCGCTATGGATACGATCAAGCAGATGAAGTCGCAGATGACCTCAAAACAGTACAAGAGTTTTGTAGGTAAGTAGGAGGGTACATGAATCTTCTAATCATTGGTGCTCCGGGTGCCGGCAAGGGCACGATGTCAGAGCTTATTCTGGAAAAATACGGTCTGAAACATGTCTCGACCGGAGACATGCTCAGAGAAGCTGTCAGAAATGAGACGGAAGTCGGTCTGAAAGCACAGGATTATATGAACAGAGGCGCTTTGGTGCCGGATGAGATCATCCATGATATCATACTGGAGAGGTTCTCGAGAGATGATATGGATGCGGGATTCCTGTTCGACGGTTATCCCAGAACGAAGGCACAGGCCGAAGATCTCACCTCGATCCTGGATGAGACCGGGAAAAAGGTCGATCAGGTGATCAATCTGAATATCGAGGATGATCTGCTGGTCAAGCGGATCACAGGTCGAAGATTATGTCCTAACTGCAGTGATATCTCGAACATTTATTTCAGCCCGACGAAAGTCGAAGGGATCTGCGATAAGTGCGGTCATGAAATCATCCAGAGAAAAGATGACAATCTGGAGAGTCTGACCAAGAGACTCGAGGAATATCACAAGAATACTCAGCCGGTCATCGAGTATTATGATAAGATGGGTATCGTCAGACACGTGGACGCGACTAGAAGCGTTCAGGAAGTGTTCGGTGATATCGAGAACATCTTGGAGGAATTGTGTAAATGATCTCAATCAAGTCACCAAGAGAGATCGAACTTATGGATCATGCGGGAACCATCGTTGCCCGTGTCCATAAGAAGATGAAAGAGGTGATACGACCGGGGATATCGACATTGGAACTGAACCGGATCGCTGAAGAAGTGATCCGGGAAAACGGTGCCACTCCATCATTTAAGAACTATCAGGGTTTCCCAGCTGCGATCTGCACATCGATCAACGATATGCTGGTCCATGGGATCCCTGATCACACGATTCTTAAGGACGGGGACATCATTACAGTCGATGTCGGTGCCTGCTACAAGGGCTATCACGGCGATTCCGGCTGGACCTATACGGTCGGCAATGTCACGGATCCGAAGGTATTTGAACTTCTGAGAGTGACGGAAGAATCGCTGTATCTGGGTCTGGAGCAGGTGAAACCGGGCAATCATATCGGCGATATCGCGAATGCGATACAGACGTATGTGGAATCGTTCGGATTCTCATTGCCTGAAGAATATACGGGCCATGGGATAGGCAAGAGCGTTCATGAGGATCCTTATGTGCCTAACGTAGGCAAGCCGGGGACTCTGGAACTTTTAAAGAAGGGCATGTGTATCGCGGTCGAACCGATGGTCTTCATGGGTTCTGCCAGATGCTACACATTGAAAGACGGCTGGGGCGTGAAGAGTTATGACCACTCCTGGGCTGCGCATTATGAACATACGGTTGCGATCACCGAAGATGGTTGCAGGATTTTGACAAAGGAGGATTAGCTATTGGCAAAACAAGACGTTATTGAGATCGATGGTATCGTTACAGATACATTACCGAATGCACAATTCAAGGTGAAACTTGAAAACGGTCACGAAATATTGGCTCACGTTTCTGGTAAAATCCGCATGCACTACATCCGCATTTTACCAGGCGATAGAGTGACAGTAGAGATTTCGCCTTATGATCTAACACGTGGGCGTATTACATTTAGACACAAATAGTGTCTGGGAGGGAAAACATGAAAGTAAGACCATCTGTAAAGCCAATGTGCGATAAATGTCGTGTTATCAAACGCAAAGGTCGCGTCATGGTTATATGTGAAAACCCTAAACACAAACAAAGACAAGGTTAAAAGGGAGGAAATTAGTAAATGGCACGTATTGCTGGTGTTGACATTCCTAACGATAAACGTGTAGTAGTGTCACTGACTTATATTTACGGTGTCGGCTTATCGACTGCACAGAAGATCCTGGCTGAAAACAAGATCAGCGAGGATATCCGTGTAAAGGATCTGACTGATGATCAGATCAATGCAATCCGTAAATCACTGGATGATTATAAGATCGAGGGTGATCTTCGTAGAGAAACGCAGCTGAACATCAAGCGTCTGATGGAAATCGGCTGCTACCGTGGGATCAGGCACAGGAAGGGTCTGCCTGTAAGAGGACAGAGAACCAAGACCAATGCCAGAACGAGAAAAGGTCCGAGAAGAACTGTCGCTAACAAGAAGAAGTAAGGAGGATAAACAATGGCACAGAAAGCAAAGACAACACGTAAAAAACGTGTCAAGAAGAATATTGCCAGTGGCGTTGCACATGTCCACTCAACATTCAATAATACGATCGTCACCGTTACGGATGAAGCAGGAAACGTCATTTCCTGGTCATCTGCAGGTGCTATGGGATACAAAGGTTCACGTAAGTCTACGCCGTATGCCGCACAGCTGGTTGCTGAAGCTGCAGGCAAGACCGCAATGGACCACGGCATGAAAAAAGTGGAGGTAAATGTAAAGGGACCCGGACCCGGCAGAGAAGCTGCGATCCGTGCACTCGCTACAGCCGGCCTGGAGATCACAGCGATCAACGATGTGACTCCTGTTCCGCACAATGGCTGTCGCCCACCGAAGAAACCTAGAGGATAAGGAGGAAACATATGAATAAATTTGAGCGTCCGAAATTCAAAGTAAGTGAGTATGTGGAATCAGATCATTATGGGAAGTTCGTCATTTCCCCTCTGGAAAGAGGTTTCGGTACGACGATAGGGAACGCTTTAAGAAGAACGATGCTTTCATCTTTGCCTGGCGGTGCTGTCTATTCAGTTAAGATCGACGGAGTCTATCATGAATTCTCTTCGATCAAGGGCGTCAGAGAAGATGTCACGATGATCGTCCTCAACATCAAGGATCTGATCCTTGATATCATGGATGAAGATACTTATACGTTAAGGATCTCCGCTAAGGGTCCTTGCACGGTAAAAGCAGAAGACATCATCGTTCCGGCAGGTGTTGAGGTCATCAACCCTGAACTGGAGATCGCTCATCTTGACAAGGGCGGAGAACTGGAAATAGAACTGTTAGCTAGAAAAGGTAGAGGCTACGTCTCAGCCGATGAAAACAAGCTCCTGTATCAGGGCTCATCTCAGGGCATTGGGACGATCTATACGGATGCCATCTATACGCCGGTCGTCAAGGCGAATTACAGCGTAGAACCGACGCGTGTCGGTCAGTCTGCGAAGTATGATGAACTGACGATGGAAGTATGGACCAATGGTTCGATCGATCCGAAAGAATCCATTGCCTTGGCTTCGAAGATCCTGGTTTCTCATCTTGAGCTTCTGACGGAAGTCGATGCGGAAGTCAACGAGATGGGCACCGTGATGAAAGACTATGTCAATGAAGGCAACGCCAAGAAAAACAATATGACGATCGATGATCTCGATCTGACGGTAAGATCCTACAACTGTCTCAAACGTGCAGGCATCTCGACAGTCGATGAACTGACGCAGAAGACCGAAGAAGAAATGAGCAGAGTCAGGAACCTTGGCAAGAAATCCTTGAAGGAAGTCAAAGAGAAACTTCAGGCCATGAATCTATCATTCAAATCTAGCGATGACTAAAAGGAGGTAAACAGACTATGTGGAATCGTAGGTTAGGCAGAACAGCTGACCATAGAGTAGCCCTTCTTAGAAACATGGCTACAGATTTAATTCTTAAAGGCAAGATCGAAACAACAGAAATGAAGGCAAAGGAACTGCGCAGTGTCGTAGATCACCTGATCACTGTTGCCAAGAAAGATGACCTTGCGGCCAGAAGACAGGTCGCTGCATATCTGAGAGATGTCGAAACCAAAGACGGCAAATCTGCTCTGCAGGTGCTGTTCGAGGAAGTGGCTCCGCGCTATAAGGACAGAAATGGCGGTTATACGCGTGTTGCCAAGACATACATCAGAAAAGGCGATGCTGCCCCGATGGCAACCATCGAACTGGTATAATGACACGAAAGCTCCTCAACGGAGCTTTTTGAATGCTTTGGATGCATGCGCTGATTACAGGGTCAGTTCGCCGCAGATATCGTCTTCCATCTTCAGCTTGATCATGTCGATATCGTCATAGTTGCTCAAAAGATAATAGAGCTTTGTGATCGCCGCTTCGCTGGTCATGTCCTTGCCGGAGATGACACCGGCCTTTTTCAGCACGCTGCCGGCTTCGTAGACGTTCATATCGATCGACGCCTGAGGACATTGCGAGCATACGACGACAACGACGTTGTTTTTCTTTGCCTTTTCCAGCATCGGCAGCAGCACCCCGTTGTCGGCAGGGATATTGCCCGAGCCGAAGGTATCGATCACGACGCCTTTGAGCTTTTCGGTGATGATGGATTCGAACAGTTCGAATTTGAAGCCCGGGAAGATCGTGATGGCTCCGATCGGGATCTCCTTGAACAGTTTGAATCTGAAATGATCGTTCACAGGCAGGAAAGCTGACTCGTTGTATCGTATGGCGATCCCTGCGGTCGCCAGAGTGGGATAATTCGGACTTTCGAACGCCCGCATGCCGTTGGCGGAATACTTGATCGCCCGGTTTCCTCTTAGCAGCAGTCCGCCGAAATAGATGCAGACTTCCCTGACTTTTCCCTCACCGGCAATGATCATCGAAGTGATCAGATTGTCTCTGCCGTCACTTCTTGTCTCGCAAAGAGGGATCTGGGAACCTGTCAGGATGACCGGTTTGTTCAGACCCTTCAGCATGAACGACAGAGCCGAAGCGGTATAGGACATCGTATCCGTGCCGTGCAGGATCACGAAACCGTCATAGTCATCTTTGCGATCGGCGACGATCTGTCCGATCATGTTCCACTGCGAAACGGTCATCCGGCTCGAATCCAATAGAGGATCCGTCTCCATGAAATCCCATTCCGGCATGGAGTACGCCTTCAAAGAATCCATATGATAAATCGCATCACGGAAGCTCCTGCCGTCAGGTTTGTATCCTTCACTTGACCAGGTCATTCCGATCGTGCCGCCTGTATGTAGGATCAGTATCTTTCCCATATGATTTGTTCCTTAACTCTCTTTCATTATAGCGCTTTCATCCGAAGCAAAAAAGAATGATTCATATTATAAAAAAAGAACCCGCTTAGAGGTTCTACTGGATCGTATACAGGAAAGGCAGCACGTCTACCAGCAGCAGTCCCGCGAAATAGGCGACCGCATTGCTGAAGAAGGAACACAGGTAAGGCATGGAAACGCCCCTGGCGTGTCTGCTGAGAAGATAGCCCTGCAGCAGGAACCAGAGTAGATAAGGAAGCCACATTATCAGAATATACTCGACATAGCTGAAGCCATTCTTGAAACTGTAGAAAGCGATCAGCGTATTGAGTATGGCCTGATAGATGAAATTGCCCAGGATCATATAACGGATCTCGTTGTTGTAGGGCTGGGCATACAGGACTGCGGTAATGACTGCCGCGATCGTGAGGATCACAGCTCTGTAGAAGGTGATCCTTGTCATTTTAAAATAGTCATAATTGCGTTCGACTCTCATGAGATCATTGCTGATGACGGCTTTGAACGGGCTGCTTAATGAATATCTGCTGAGCGGATCGGAAACGATGATCTCTCCCGTATCGGGGAAATACAGAAGGATCTTGAATTCTTCCGGCGGATAGTATGGCCAGTACAGCAGGCCATCCGTGACGTCCTGGAAATAGTTCAGATAGAAGAAATGATCGGCATCCCGGTATTCCTTGAAAAAGTTCATGGCCTCTTCAGGAGCATTCAGATCCAGTTCCAGCTGATAGGACCAGGTGCCGCTTTCGGACTTCTTTGACAGCAGCGTCCCGTAACAGGTTTCATGGATCCCCACGAAAGTGACTTCGGTAGTCTGGTAATAGCCGTTCCAGATGCCTGAAACTCCCAGCAGCAATGTCGCAACTAACAGTAATCTCTTGAACACAACACCATTTTACTATGTTTCCTGTAAGATGACACACGATGCGCAAAAGAAAAGAGCCTGAGGCTCTCAATTCGAATCATTTACTCCCAGCGGTTCAGGATGTACCTGCCCGGGTCGTTGTAGTTGATGACCCTGGCATAGTTTCCTACCGCGGTAGCGTTGTCCGGAATGTCTTTGGTGACGACGCTTCCTGCGCCGATCGTCACGTTGTTTCCGATCTTGACATCTTCCACGATGCATACGTTCGGTCCGATGTAGACGTTGTCACCGATGATCGCCGCATGCTTCTCGTTGCTGCCGATGGATGTGAACTGGGAAAGATTGCAGTTGTTGCCGATGACGGCCGTCGGATGAACGACGAGCGGTCCGGCATGGGCGATGTACAGGCCATAGCCGATCTTCGTGTTGCGCAGGATCTGTATCTGCTTCTTGGTACGGTTCAGTCTCCACAGCAGAAGGCCGTAATATCTGGACAGCCCCCTGGTCTGGCACATTCTTAACGCATACTGAAAACGGAAAGAACGGTTCAGAAGATACCCCTTGATGAAAGTCAGGACATCCGTCTTTCCATAATACCGGTACAGATCGCTTTTGACATATTCGTTCATAACAGTCACCTCATTCACATTTATCAGTAGCGGGCCAGGTATCTGCCGCTCACATTGACGATCATCGTCTTGTTCAGGGTATGGATCCTCTTGATGTTGAAGCCGTAGTTGCTGTGGACATGGCCGTAGAACCAGAAGCGCGGTTTGAGTTCCTCCAGCAGCTTCTCGAAACACTCGAAGCCCTGATGGGCATAATCCTCCAGTTCGCCATAACCCTTGATCGGCGCATGCGTGACGACGATGTCCACGCCTTTGGCTTTGAGGATCTTCAGTTTCAGTTTGGCGATCCTGCGCTCCATCTGGACTTCCGTAAACTGGATACCCTCTCCATTATACAGGAAGGAACCGCCCAGTCCCAGGATGCGTATCCCTTCATATACGATCAGGTCGTCATCGATGCAGATGCAGCCTTCCGGCGGATCTTCCAGAAGCTTTTCATCATGATTGCCATGGATATAGAATAACGGCTTGTTCGTCAGGGTGACGATGTATTCCAGGTATTCTTTTTTCAGATCGCCTGCGGAAACGATGAAATCGGTATCTTTCAGCACGTTTTTCACGCTTCCCGAGTACAGGATCATGTCTTCCTCATCTGCGATGCAGGTGATGTTGTAGAAGCCTTTGCCGTGGGACAGACGAAGCTTGTTTTCGGAAATGACCTTATCCAGCTGTCTGTCGCTCATTTCTACCAGATAGTCGTAGGTATACATCTCCAGCAATGCTGCCAGACAGTCCGCATGATTCTCATGGATGCCTTTCTTGTCCAGCTCGTTCTCCAGACGTCCGTAGAAACCGACCAGCGTGATCCTTTCGCTTCGGGTCCATTCGTGATCCTTTTCCATATTCAGGCAGCGAAGCAGCCTCTCATAGTATTCCGGTTTGGTGAACTGCAGAAGATAGAGCTTGGAATGTTCATAGAATTCCAGAAAGTCGTAGTAAAGAAGAATGGACGGCCGCTCGGATTTTGGCGGAAGCAGTCTTATCACATCCAGCGGGATGAAGGGTGCGCCATAGGACTTAAGGACGCTTACGCGCTTGTTACCTTCCGCGATGTAGAACTTGCCCAGATACTCGTATGCGGTAGGCAGTTCGTTGATTCCTTCGTCCGAAAGATGATATTTGCAGACATTGATCCACTTGGCGGCGAATTCGCTTTTCTCGCCCAGAAGAGGCATGAAGTCGCTGGAAAAGCTCAGGGAACGTCCCTGGGTCTTGGTTCCGACGATCAGCTGTGCAGGCGCATCGATGTGCCCCAGCCTGATGGGCTTGCAGGTCTTGTCATCGACGATGTCGTCGAGCACTTTCAGGTAAGGATCCTTCTTGTTCAGACGGTCATGAAATACCGTCTTTTTGGCGATCTTGCGGGCATAGAGGTACTGCGAATAGGCTTCGTTATCGTTCATCACGCTTTCATTTTAACGCTTCTCATAGAAGCTTACAAATCGCCTGGAACGCATGTTTGCGATAAAAGGATCCGCATTCTATTCCTTTGAACGGTATTTTCCTTTAAAATAAGAATCAGAGAGGCGACAACTATGATACCTGAAATGTATAAGAACTACATGTTCAATGAAACGGATTTTTTCAACGAAGAATATAAATGCGAAGATCCGGAAAAAGAAGCACTGGTCAAGGAACTGGCCAAAATGATCACGGATGACATCCAGATCCATAAGCCTGAAGATGTCGATGTGCACTATCCGGATTTCTGGATCCTGGACCGTCTTCTGACCAAGGAACAGGTCAGGTTCATGCTGTCATTCAAGAAGAAGAGAACGGTCAAACTCCTTCCGGAACAGATGGCAGAACGCAACAACATGACTCCGGAAGAAGCCGAGAAGATGGCCTTCGATATCTGCGAGATCGGTCTGATGGAATTCGACCGCGAGAATCCGGAAAAAAGAAGGCAGTATTTCATTCCGAAATGGGTCGTCGGTTCCGGAGAATACATGATGATGACCTCGAGGCTCCTGGAGAAACATCCGGAAGTCGCGACCTTCTTCAATTATGCTTCCAGCGTACCGGTAGGCAAGGTTGCCAGATTCGTTCCTCCGGGGGGAGGCGGACTTGGCATGCATGTCATTCCGGTCGAAAAAGCCATCGAACATGAAAGCAGATCGGTCAGTGTCGAGCATCTTTCGCACTGGCTGAAGAAATATGACAAATACTGTGTCGATGTCTGCACCTGCAGAAGGCAGCAGGCGATGCGAGGGGAAGGTGTCGGCGATATCGAGGGTATGATGTGTCTGGCTGTCGGGGATATGGCGGAATATCTGGTCGAGACCAGAAAGGATGCCCATTACATCACTTACGATGAAGTCATGAGGATCCTGAAACTGGCCGAAGAGAAAGGCTATGTCCATCAGATCACCAATCTGGATGGCGAGGACAAGATCGTCGGCATCTGCAACTGTTCACCGGGCACCTGCAACGCGATCAGGACATCGCAGCTGTTCAATACCCCGAACATGTCCGCTTCCGCTTACCGTGCGCATGTCGACAAGGAAAAGTGCGTAGCCTGCGGCAAGTGCGTGGAAGTCTGTCCGGTCGGCGCTGCCAAGCTGGGTCAGAAGCTCTGCCTGAAGGATGGCAAGGTCGTCGAATATCCCAAGACGGAACTGCCGGATGCCCAGAAGTGGGGTCCTGACAAATGGAACAAGAACTACCGCGATGACGCCAAGATCAATGTCTATGAAACGGGTACCGCACCATGCAAGACCGCATGTCCGGCCCACCTGGCGATCCAGGGATACATCAAGATGGCTTCCGAAGGAAGGTATCTTGATGCCTTGAAGCTGATCAAGCAGGACAACCCGTTCCCGGCTGTCTGCGGCGCCGTCTGCAACAAGCGCTGCGAAGAACGGTGCACCAGAGGCCTGATCGACGAGCCGATCGCGATCGACGAGATCAAGAAATTCATCGCCGCCCAGGAACTGAATGCGGAAACAAGATACATTCCGAACTGCTACAACGATGTCGGCGAACAGTGGGGCGACGAATACAAGGTTGCGATCATCGGTGCCGGTCCGGCAGGACTGACTGCGGCGTTCTATCTGAGGAAACAGGGCTATCCGGTCACGGTCTTCGAGAAAGAAGAGAAACCGGGCGGCATGCTGATGTACGGCATCCCGAATTTCCGTCTGGAAAAGAAAGTCATCGAAGCCGAGATCGACGTGATCAGAGCCATGGGTGCCGAGATCCGCTGCGGTGTCGAAGTAGGAAAGGATGTCACGATTCAGGAATTGAGAGATCAGGGCTACAAAGCTTTCTATATCGCCATCGGCATGCAGGCGGGAAGAAAAGCCAACATTCCGAATGAAGACTACGCGATGTCCGGTGTCGATTTCTTACGCAAAGCAAATGCATTGAAAGACACATTCATCAAAGGCAAGACCGTGGTGATCGGCGGAGGCAACGTGGCGATCGATGTCGCCAGGACCGCGTTCAGAGCCGGTGCGGATGAAGTCGAGATGTACTGTCTGGAAAGCCTGGAAGAAATGCCGGCTGCCAAGGATGAGATCGCTGAAGCCAAGGAAGAAGGCGTGCTCATCCAGAACCAGTGGGGTCCAAAAGAGATCCTGATCGAAAACGGCAGGATCAAAGGCATCGTCATGAAACGCTGCACGCGTGTCTATGATGAAAACAGGAAGTTCAATCCGGAATACGATGAGAATGAACTGCTGACCGTTGAATGCGAGAATGTGATCCTTTCCATCGGACAGGCAGCCGTATTCGGTGATCTTCTGAAGGATACCAAGGTAGAGATCAGACCGAACGGTACGATCATTGCCGATCCTGTCACGTTCCAGACCGCTGAAGAAGATATCTTCGTCGGCGGTGATATCTACCATGGCGCAAGGTTCGCGATCGATGCGATCGAAACAGGCCACAAGGGCATGATCTCGATCAACCGCTTTGTTCATGAAGGGCAGAGCCTGACGATCGGAAGGGACTTAAGAGAATACAAGGAACTGGATCGTGACGATATCTCGATCGAGACCTACGACAATGCGCAGAGACAGGTTCCGGGCATGAAACCGGGCGATGCCGCACATACCTATGAAGATCTGAGACTTCCGTTTACGGAGGAACAGATCCGTATCGAAGCAGGCAGATGCCTGGGCTGCGGTGCGTCCTATGTCGATACGAACCGCTGCATCGGCTGCGGTCTGTGTACGACACGCTGCGAATTCGATGCGATCCACTTAAGCAGAGACATACCGGAAGCATCCAGGATGTATACGGCAGAAAACGGCAAGCTGAAAGCCATCCTGCCATACATGGCAAAACGTGCCGTCAAGATCGTCTTGAACAAGAATAAGAAATAAACAGAACGGGAGCTGAATAGCTCCCGTTAATCTTCCGCTTCGATCTCTTTGATCGTGCATTCGTTTCCCTGTATCAGATAAGTGTGTTCGCTCTGACAGTAGGGACAGATCCTTCCGTACTCGATGGTCGGATACTCTTTCCTGCAGTCTTCGCAGAAAGTGATGGCAGGAATGGTTTCGATCTTCAGTTCACATTCCGTCAGAAGCGGATGCCTCTTTTTGAAATAGTTCCAGCAGTCCTCAAAGTAATCGGTAATGATCCCTGAGACTTCGCCGATCTCCAGTGTGACGGAACCGATCCTGGTCAGATGGTTTTCTTCCGCGATCTCATCCAGCGTCTTGGCGACATGTGTGACGATACTTAATTCATGCATCTCTGTTTTCTTTCCAGAGTCCGGTCTCTTCGATCAGCCAGTCTTCCCATTCCTTCATTCCTTCTCCGGTCTTGGCGGAGACCACGAAGATCCTGATATCAGGATTGAGATAACGGACCCGTTCGATGCATCTGTCGATGTCGAAAGAGAAATAGGAGATCGTATCATGTTTACTGATCAGCAGGACATTGCTGGTTTCAAACATCAGCGGATATTTCAGAGGCTTGTCGTCGCCTTCAGGAACGCTCAGAATCATCACGTTCTTCGCTGCGCCTGTCGCAAATTCCGCAGGACAGATCAGGTTTCCGATATTCTCCAGGAATACAAGATCGATCCCCTCAAGATCCATCTCTTCCAGACCCTTTCTGGTCATTCCCGCATCCATGTGGCACATTCCGTCGGTATGGACCTGAATGGAGACAGCGCCAAGCTCTTCGATCCTTTTTGCATCCACATCCGCTTCGATATCCGCCTCCATGACGGCGATCTTCAGACGATCCTTCAGATCCAGGATCGTCCTGCTTAACAGAGTGGTCTTTCCTGAACCGGCAGCCGACATCAGGTTGATGAAGAAAAGACCTTTTTCCTTCAGCTCCTGATTCAGTTCCTGTGCATCCCGGTCGTTCGATTCGGTCACGGAACGGTGGAGTTCGATCACTTTCATAAGCCTGCTCTCCATTCTTCTATTCTGTCTTTAAGGAAAGAGATCCATTCCTCGGTCCCTTCCCCGGTCAGTGCGCTGAGATAGATGACCGGTGCATCTTCATTCCTTGTACGGACATTCTTCATAAACCGTTCCTTATCGAAATCGAATACAGGCAACGCATCGGTCTTATTGACAAGAACGACATCGCTGACGCTGAACATCAGAGGATACTTCAAAGGCTTGTCGTCACCTTCAGGAACGCTCAGGATCATCGCCTTGAGCTGCGCTCCCACATCGAATTCCGCCGGACAGACGAGGTTTCCTATATTCTCCAGAAAGACGAGATCCAGATCCTCCAGACCGAGCTTCTCAAGACCGCGGTCCGTCATGTCCGCATCCATGTGGCACAGGCCACCGGAATGAAGCTGTATGACCCGTACGCCTGTTTCCGATATCGTCTTTGCATCGACCATGGAATCCACATCCGCTTCCATGATACCGATGCGATATTCATCTTTCAGGGCTTCGATCGTTCTTAACAGCAGCGTCGTCTTTCCCGCTCCGGGACTGGCCATCAGGTTCACGAAAAAGACTTTCTTTTCAATCAGTTTCTCTCTGGTCTTTGCAGCGGCTTTCTCGTTATCCGCGTTGACCCGTTCTTTCGTTTCATAGATTTCTATCATGTCTAGATTATAACCCTTTCTTTTCTTTAAACAAAGAAGCAGACGCATGACGATGCACAATATCGGATTCAAGGGAATACTAACCGGAATATTGCATGCAAAATGAAGATAATCTGCTGCAAACCCGTATCTTTCTATCTAAGAAAGATTATAAATGTTAAAATATAAAAGACCTGACATAAACAAGGAGAATATCTATGGATATCAAAAAAGGAATATCTTATATCGCTATCGGATTCCTGTTTACCCTGGTAAACATCAATCTGAAACTCAATAGCACTACGCTGAACATCACGCCTGATTTTATCGGCTGGATCCTGATCTTTTTTGCCTTCGACAGGCTCGGACACTACACCGAAAACAAGGCCTACCTGAAATGGATCGCGCTGATCCTGGCCATCCTGACAGGCGTCATCTGGGTCTATGGGATCATGAAACCGGAATTCGACATCGACATCGTCAAGACGATCGTATCCTTCGTATCGGTGGGATACATGTTCCTTCTGTTCAATATTCTGGAAAAGATCGCCAAAGACCATGCGCCAACGTTCGAGAAAAACATCTCCATGCTGAAGATCATCAATCTGGTACTGTATATCGGTTTCTTTGTCACGGCGATGCTGACGACACGTGACCAGCAGACATTCGCGATGCTGGCCTTCGTTTTCGGTACGGCAACGCTGATTTCAGCAATCGTTACCGCTGTCACGCTGATCCGGTTCGGAATCGCGATCGAAGGCTGAGGGAGTTGAAGCATGAAAGAAATCATCGTAAACGATCTGATCCTATACTATGACGATCCGTTCCGCGTCCTGGGCGAAGAAGAAACCAACCAGATGAAATTTTACAATGACAGCCAGGGCATCTGTATCCGTAACGATGAGGAACACATGATGGTGACGGTAGGAACCAAACAGATCAACGGCATCACCAATTTCCTCCTTTTCAGCAAAGATCTTCTAAATAAGACACAGGAAGATATCGCTCATGCGATGAAGCCTTATGGCTATGCATTGTCGGAATATCTGACAGAAGATGCCGACGGACAGGAGATCCGCGGCTTTGCCTATGAATACGAAACGGAAGGGATACCGATGTACGGACAGGCCTATGTCGCCAAGAAAGACAAGGTGGTCTATTATCTCTATCTCTATGTGCGTAGGGAAAACAAAGAAAATGGTCTGAAACTCTGGAAGAAGATCATTGATGAACTGAAATGGAAGAAATGAAGAAACAGGATTATGTGATCGGCGTGATCGGGGGCATGGG
>JAFRVK010000014.1 GCA_017441765.1 Erysipelotrichaceae bacterium | reverse complement strand
GACTGATATCTCGACATATCCAGGGTATAGACTTCGGAAGAAACGCTCAATCCGTATTTCTTCAATAACTGGCCCATCGTCGTGACCATCTGGTATCTTCCCGTACCGTTGGATCCGTACAGGATGATGGAATTTCTGATCTTCTTCGGATCGGATCCTACGATATAAGGTCTTCTGAAGGCAGTAGTAAATGCCTTACAGGCTTCATCCTGACCGATGATCGCATCGGAAAGATCCTTATAGATCTTGTCGAAAACTTCCTTGGAAGCCTTTCCCAATACGACCGTTTCCGGTGTTTCGATGGAGATATTGAAATCCTTCTCGATATCCGATTTCAGTTTCTTCAGATCTTCATCGGAATAATGGAAGTTCTTCGTCATCTCTTCCAGATCCTTCTGGTTCTGCATCAGGATCTTGTTCAGTTCACTCTCAGTATCTTTCAGGATATCTACGGAATCATTGTAGATATTTGAAAAGCTTCTCCGTTTGGAGAAGACTTCTTCCAACATTTTCTCTCTGTCGTCTGTCTTTGCCATAATTACAGCTTCCTGTTGATCTCTCTGTTCAGTCTGTTCATCAATAATTCCTGAGAACGCTTCAAAGCCTTCAGCACATAGAACAGACCGTCATAATATCCCTTCTCATACAGATGCGTCCTGGAAGTCGCCCTGTTGATCTCATCGTTGACTCTCGCTTCCACCACATACAGATCCTTGGAATTGGTATAAGCGTCTTTATAATACTTCTCCAAAGCATCCCTGTGTCCGTCCACATAGGCACTCGCATTCGTACCGTTTCCTCCGTAGGAAACATGTTCGATGATGCCTTTGAAGGCACTGAAACGGGTATCGTAATCCCCGATATCCTCAGGGATCGTCGGTTTCCGGATCAGAGAAACGTTTCCTGCAGAAGAACTTGCGGTATTCCTCGGACGGGTATATACCTCTTTGTTTTCCTTGACGGAATCGAGTTGAGAAAAGATCTCGTCGATACTCGACGCCTTCTGTTTCTCCATCTCCTGTACCAGCTGGAACATATCGATATTCTTATTCTCTGCCATCATTTACCTCCCTTGAACGGTGCCTCTACCAGGCCGTCCTGCTTCAGTAAGGACTGCAGCGTATTGATATCTGCATTCAGGTTCATATAGTCACTCTCATGCAGAGAGTTGTAGATCGTCTTCAACGCTTCGTTGATCAGCTTGATCGTCTTGACCAGCTGTATCTCCGTCTTCTTGAAATCGTCCCCCTGGATCGGAGAATCCGACAGACGCTTGTAGTCTTCCAGAATACCCGTCAGGATCGGCAGATAGTATTCATAAAGCTTGTTCAGCTTCGGATCCACTTTACCATCTTCCTGATCGACGATATCGATCTGTTTCAACAGATCACAGGTCTGATACAGACCGTTGGTGACTTCTTCATTCGCCAATCCCTGATTCAGGGTATTGATCTGATCGATGAACTTGCCCGCATCCGAGAAGCTCTTCTTCTCTTCCTTCTTCTCCGGCTGCTTCACTTCTTCGACGACCTTTCCGCCCTGCTTCGCCAGTTCGGACAGTGCATCGATGATCTTCTCATAAGCGCCCGGATAGTATCTCTTCAGTTCCGACAGCTTGCAGACCTTCTCATCCTAATAGTTGACATAGAGATTGACTACGGTCGTATATGTCCCGCTCTGCGTACTGATCGATACATCATCGAACAGGATCAGAGCGACATTGTCCTGATAGTATTTCGAAAGGACTTTGTCGATCTTGGCATTCTTCGAATTGCGCACATTGCTCTGATTCTGATCCTTGCGGTAGCTGTTGCTGCTCGTCGTCCTCTGTCCGACTTCCGAACCCTTCTTGAACAGATACTGGAAGAGCTTGAAGAAAGCCGCAAAGACGATCGCCATCACACCGATCGGGAAAAGCAGTTCAAAAAGATCGAATGCCAGTCCCATGACCGGAACAAAGATATCGAACATTATTATCAATATGAATAATGAAAATATACTGAATCCTCTTCTTCTCATAACAAACTAATTATATCATCATTGAAAACGCAAACGAGTGCTAATTTGAAAGCGAATTCACATACATTTCAGATTTTTATATATAATGAAATTAAAGGAGGTATTCGCTATGACAAAATTTGAGGATACTGTAAAAGAAATGGAATCTCAGGTCCAGGATCTTGAGAACGATCTGGCTGAAAAAGCAGATAAGCTGGATGACGAAGGCAAGGAAAGAGCCAAGGCATTGGTAAACAAGACGGAAGAAGCGATCCGCTCTTCAATAGAGAAAGTCAGAAACATCATCAATGACGTACAGGAAGACGACAAGCTCGATGAATTCCTGGACAAAGTCAAGGCTAAATCCATGGAAGCAGTCGACTTCACCAAGACCAAGGTCGCTGAACTGACCAAGGAAAAGGAAGAGAAGAGGACGCTGGAAGATCTGGCCAGCGACATCATGGCTGAATTCGACAAGATCAAGGAAACCGACGCTTTCAAGAAGACCGCTGATTTCCTGAGCGACATCGGAAGCAAAGTCAACGAATTCTTCGAGAAACCGGAAGTCAAGGGTGCCATCAACAAGGCAAAGACCACGACCGTCAACATCGCTGAAAAGGGCGTCGAAGGACTCAAGAGAGCTCTGAAGACGGAAGATGTTCCGGCAGAAGAAGTCAAGGAAGACTGCGGCTGCGAAGAGAAGAAAGAAGACTGCGGCTGCGAAGAAGGACCGAAAGAATAATAATTG
>JAFRVK010000003.1 GCA_017441765.1 Erysipelotrichaceae bacterium | reverse complement strand
CTTGGAGGAACAGGTGCGGTGGCAGAGGAATCACTGTCAGACTTACAGGGCTACACCATCACAAGATATGCGGGATCCGACAGATTCGGAACCAACCTCGACATCCTCAATGCCCTGGGAGTCAATGGCGAAACGATCCTTGTATGCAACGGCTGGGGCTTCGCAGATTCATTGTCGGCAGGAGCCACAGGACTTCCTGTCTTCCTGGTAAGCACTAAACTTACTTCTGAACAGAAAGACTTCCTTTCTTCCCATACCGATTCGAAGGTCTGCATCATCGGAGGACCTGGCGCTGTATCCGAAGCTGTCCAGTCCGAACTTGAAAGCATCCTTCCGGAAGTGGAAAGGATCTACGGACAAAACAGATACGTCACCTCCATCGTCATCGCAGACACCTTCTTCGATTCACCATCAAAGGCAGTCCTTGCCTATGCCTGGACCTTCCCTGACGGTTTATCATCAGGACCATTGGCCAATGCATTAAATGCGCCTATTATCCTTGTAGACAAGAACAACTACTCATTGGCCTCTGAATACTGTTCAAACAACAGCATCACTTCAGGCTACATCATGGGTGGATCATCTCTTGTCACGGACAATGCGGCCATGAGCATCTTCTCACTACAATCTGCGGATGAGATAGAAGTGATTCATTAACAGGATATAGACAAAAGGCAGTTTAAAAAGAAGGGTATCTCAGGATTCCCTTCTTTTGTCGTTTGATACCGGTTAAAAATAGAACAACCCTTAATTTTTAACGTTTCTTCCGGTTGGTGCTTTACGTCCGCCCGAAATGCCCCGTCTGACATTGCCCGGCAACCTATTTCCAAGACCAGCAGATTTCTGTGAGTTAGGTCTGAAACCAGCGGATGGTTTTAGACCGTTTGGCTTAATACTGTTCTGCGCTTTCGGCGTATGCTGTGGTTTGGAATTGCTCTGCGGTCGATTGGATGGCCACACGCTGTTCTGAGGCCTGTGATGATTGGAAGACTGCCAGGTGTTGTAATGAGACGGTTTCTGCTGGATCACGATACGTCTACGCGGTTCCGGATCCAGATTGATATGTCTTCTCACATGGACCGGTCTCGGTCTGACATAACTCGGCATAAACAGAAGACTCAGAAGACTCGGCTTGCGATAACGGCGGTAGCGATGCACACGATTCAAAGCAGACAATGTCGCCAGTGTCCTCAAAGCCGAATCCAGCATCCTTCCTGAATCGTCAAACACCGAAGTCTGCGCTTTATAAGAGAGATCGACATAATTGTTGTATTCATCAACGATCGTGATCTCCATGCCATATTCCGCCAGGACCTGGGCGATCGTCACGGCCTGAAGCTCCGTCAGTTCATCCGCAATTTCGACCGGCATGTTTTCCAGCAGATCTTCCACTGTCGCTGTCGTGTAACCCAGCAAGTCACAGAGGACTTCCTTCGTCGTCTTCAACGAGCACGTTCCTCTGGAAAACAGTACGATGCGGTAACCGACATCCAGATCATCCGGCTCTTCCGTTATCGGCCGTTCCGCTCCGGCATCATAAGCTTCTCCGCCACAGTTCGGGCAGTAGTTCGCATCATCTTCCATAGCGCTTCCGCAATAGGTACAGTATTTCATTTCATGATTCCTTTCTTCATATATATTCAATTAAGACCATCGGTCTCATCCTGATGATTCATGCTAAGAAATCTCCTTCTTAAGAAAATTCCTATATAATTAAATTATAAATATTTCTAGCGGAGGAACACAATGAGTATTGACTTAAGTAAAATGCCAAAGCTCGGATTCGGCTGCATGCGTCTTCCTGTCAAAGATGATGAGATCGATATCGAACAGATGAAAGAAATGGTCGATCTGTATCTCAATGCAGGACTGAACTACTTCGATACTGCTTATGTTTATCATCGCGGCAAATCGGAAGTTGCGATCAAAGAAGCGATCATCGACCGTTATCCAAGAGAAAGCTTCATCCTGGCAGACAAACTTCCTGCCTGGGAGATTCACAGCAAAGAGGATCGCGACCGCATTTTCAATGAACAGTTGGAAAGAACCGGAGCAGGGTACTTCGATATGTATCTTCTGCACTCGGTCGAGGATGGCAACATCCATATCTACCGGGAGAACGACTGCTTCGAATGGGCAAAAGCGAAACGGGACGAAGGCCTGATCATACATTTCGGTTTCTCCTTTCATGGGACACCGGGTCTTCTGAAGGAACTCCTGGATGAACATCCTGAGGTAGAATTCGTACAGATTCAGCTGAACTATGCCGACTGGGACAACCCGAAGGTAAGATCCGGAGAACTGCATCAGATCCTGTGTGAACGGAATATTCCGATGGTGATCATGGAGCCGATCAAGGGCGGCACTTTGGCGAAGCTCAGACCGGAACTGGAAGCGCATTATCTCGAAGCGGAACCGAACAAATCGATCGCGTCGTGGGCATTGCGTTTCGTAGGGTCTCTGCCGGGTGTCATGACGATCCTGTCGGGCATGTCCGCTCTGGAACAGATGAAGGACAATGTGAATACTTTTACTCATTTCGAACCATTGAATGAGAAAGAAAAAGAACTGATCGATCAGGTCGTAAAAGAAATGTTCAGCGTCGAACAGATCGGCTGCACAGCCTGCCGCTACTGTACCGAAGGCTGCCCGATGAATATCGCCATTCCGGACATCTTCAGAATCGTTAATGAACATACGATCTATGAAAATGTTGATAAAGCGAAATTCAGCTACGGTTTCCTTTTGAACAAGGATCATGGCAAGGCTTCCGACTGTCTGCAGTGCGGTCAGTGCGAGAGTGTCTGTCCGCAGCATCTTCCGATCATCGAACTGATGCAGAAAGCATCCAAGTTGCTGGATGAGCGAGATCGATTATAAAGAAGTTATATTAGACGAAGAGATCCTGTCTTGCCTGATCGCTTTTTCCTGTGACTGGGAAAAAGAGAATTCCACGTATGGCTATCGGGCCAATACAAAAGAAGACATCGAAGGCAACAGGATCTTCGTTGCGGAAAAGGAGGGGCAGATCATCGCCTATCTTTTTGGACATCAGGAACACTCCGAGAATATGCGTTCCATCATGAAAGAAGGGACTTTATTCTTTGAAGTCGAAGAGCTCTATGTGATTCCTAAGGAACGGAATCAGGGCATCGGTACGAAACTCTTCCGTTATCTGGAAGAAATTCTTTCCGAAGAAGAATACATCGTCCTGTCAACCGCAACAAAAAACTATAAAAGCATCCTTCATTTCTATCTGGATGAACTGGATATGGAATTCTGGAGTGCCAGGTTATACAAAAGAATCAGGAAAGGACACAGCGTATGAAAAGCAAGATCGATGGATTGAAACCGATGGGTGGAGGCGTCTACGAAGACAGTAAAGATCGCATGTATGTAGGAGACAAGAAAAAGAAGATCCTTTATGCGGTCGACCGAAACAGTCAGAAGAAACTGTACCTCTATCAGCAGCGTTATTCGATTCCGCTGATCATCCTGGTGATGGTGGGTTTCTATTTCAGCTGGTACGCAGCAGTTCCCCTGGCTTTGCTGGCATTAGCTATTTTCGAATACCTCTATCGTCGATTCCTGAATACGCTCACTGCCTATGAGAATATCGACATCCCGAAGAATCTGTCGTTAAGAGACAAACAGGAGACGACCGAGACCCGTAAACTGATCCTGGTCGTATGCCTGAGCCTGCTGCTGGGAGTGTTGCTGATCGTCAATCTGCTTCAGACGGTCACGGACTGGAGTACGGCATTCAGCGATACGAACACCATCCTGCTGATCCTGGTCACGATCGTCATGGACGCTTATATCATCTATTTCCTCTTTAACGGACTAAGCGTCCTGCTTGAAAGAAAGAAATCATAAAAAAACTGCCCTTAGGCAGTCAGATAACGATTTTTATACCGGCACCTTCGCTGTCTTTGGCATCCACCAGAGTGAAGCTGCCGTTTTTCTTTTTATATTCGTTCAGAACCTCGATCATTTCCTTGATCAGCCCCTGCTGGTAGGCGTCATTGGTATCCTGCTCGAGATCCAGCGTCTTCCAGAACAGTTTCGATGCCATGGCAGATAAAGGCATCGGTACAATGAAGTCTTTTCCCGTTTTACGATAAATCGTGATCTTCATCTCATTCAATGACGATACTCAGATCGCCACCCTCCTCTATCTTCTCATTCATGACTTCACCTGTATGACCCTGATCCACCAGTTCCATGATACGGTCGAAATCAATATTCCCCAGAGCTTTATGTTCCTTGAGCAACGTATCTAAAAGACCAAGCTCGAAACCGGGTTTCAGGATCCCGAGCGGCAGATCTGCGTTGATCATTCCGCCCTCAGGCGAACTGTAGCGTATTTTTAAAGTCTGCAGTTTTCTATCTTTATCCATATTTCTTACCTTCTTATCTACATTATAGCTCCATCATTGAAAACAGCCATCCTTGGATGACTGTCATTCATTGCGTTTCGGATCGGATCTTATGCGTTAAACATGTCTTTGCCGACACCGCAGAGTGGGCAGACCCAGTCTTCCGGCAGATCTTCGAAGGCAACGCCATCGTTCTGTGCAGGATCATAGACATAGCCGCAGACGCTGCAGGTATAGACAGCCGGCTTTTCCTCGATCGTTTCCTCGACCGCTTCTTCAACAGCTTCTGCTACTTCTTCCACCGCTTCTTCTACAGCGATCGCAGAAACAGGGCAGTTATCGATAGCGTCCTGTACATCACCTTCATTGACCGCTACCGCTTTTCCTTCTTCATTCAATTCAAAAACATCGGGACACAGAGTCGTGCACAGACCGCAGCCAATGCATAATTCCTGATCGACATGAGCTTTCATAACAAGTACCTCCATTATCTTAATTCTAACCGTTTTATGACCGACATACAATGCAGGGATATGGCGTTTCGTGATAATTTAGTGCTAAAATAATAGCCTATGAATGATATCAGGAAACCCCTGTTAAAAAGAGCGAGGATCACCTCCTTCCGGCTTATCCTTTTCGGCTTTCTGGCCCTGATCATGATCGGGACTTTTTTATTGATGCTGCCGATCTCCAGCCGGACACATCAGGCTACGCCGTTTCTGGACTGCCTGTTTACCGCGACCTCCGCGTCCTGCGTGACCGGTCTGACGGTCCTGGATACGGGAAACTACTGGTCGCAGTTCGGCAAGTTCATCATCTTCATCATGATACAGATCGGCGGTCTGGGTGTCATTACGATGACGATCGCTCTGGTCCGGCTTTCAGGAAGAAAGATCAGCATCTATCAGCGCAGCGTGGTTCAGGATTCTCTGAGTGTCGATCACGGCGGAGGGGTCATGAAGATGATCTCGTTCATCATCAAGATCACGTTGCTGTTTGAAGGGATAGGAGCTTTACTGCTGATGATTCCATTCTGTAAAGAATTCGGTCTGATCAAAGGGATGACTTTTGCAGTCTTCCACGCGGTTTCCGCTTTCTGCAATGCCGGTTTCGATCTCTTTGGCAATTTCCAGTCGCTGACGACTTATCTTGGCAATACCTACATCAATCTGGTGATCATGACCCTGATCATCTTCGGAGGCATCGGTTTCTATACCTGGCAGGATGTCAAAAGACACAGGTTCGATCTGAAGAACTACACCTTCCAAAGCAAGGTCATCCTTTACACCAGCTTCTGGCTCTTCGTGATTCCGGCGATCTATTTCTGCTGTTTCGAATACACGGATCTCTATGGAAAAGAAAGAGTGCTGGCTTCCCTGTTTCAATCCGTCACCTGCAGGACAGCAGGTTTCAATACGACCGACCTGGCAAAGCTGTCCAATTCCGCAAGCCTGATCAGTATTATATTGATGCTGATCGGGGGATGTCCGGGATCAACCGCGGGAGGAATGAAGACGACGACGATCGCCGTGCTGATCCTTTCCAGTGTTTCCGTGTTCAGTCAGAGTGATACGGCACATACTAAGACCCGCCGCATTCCAGATAACACGGTCAAGGCGGCTTCCGCGATCTTCCTGCTGTATGTGGTTCTGTTTATTTTTTCAGCCATCTTCATCAGCAGCATCGAAGATCTGCCGCTGATCGATTGCTTGTTTGAGACAGCCAGCGCGATCGGTACCGTCGGCATCACCAAGGGCATCACGACGCTTGTCAAGGTGCCGACCAGGATCATCCTGATCTTCCTGATGTTTTTCGGAAGAGTCGGCTGTCTGACGCTGATCTATGCAGCGTTGCCTCGTGTAAGAAAAGATCCGATGAAACTGCCTATGGGCAATATCAACGTCGGTTAGGAGAGAATAAAATGAAAAATGTATTGTTGATCGGTTTAGGTAGATTCGGACGGCACTGCGGTGTCAAACTGACGGAACTGGGGCATCAGGTCCTGGCGGTCGATCGCAACGAAGACAGAGTCGATGCGGCTTTGAGCTATCTGTCCAACGCGGTGATCGGCGACAGCACCAGACAGGATTTCCTGGAATCTCTGGGAATCGAAGATTTCGATCTGTGTATCGTCGCGATCGGCGATGATTTCCAGAGCGCTTTGGAAACAACATCCACGTTGAAAGAACTGGGAGCCAAAAAAGTCATCTCAAGAGCCAGCAGAGACGTACAGGCGAAATTCCTGTTACGTAACGGTGCTGATGAAGTCGTTTATCCCGAAAGGATGATGGCCGAATGGACGGCAACCAGACACAGCTCCGAATACATTCTTGACTACATCACCTTAGGTAACGACATGGTCCTCTTTGAAGTCGAAGTACCGGAAAAGTGGGTCGGCCATTCTTTAAGCGAGCTGGATGTCCGCAGGAAACATTCACTGAATGTCGTTGCCTTGAAAACGGACAATGATCTCATGATTGGTTCCCATCCGGATAGTCCTCTGGTGAAAGGGGAACGCATGATCATCATTGGCAGGAACGGTGATGTGCAGAAATGCTTTGAGAAGAAATTATAAAAATGCCTCATGGGCATTTTTTACTGAGAAACCATTCATCAATGTTATCATTCACAAGACAGACGGAACAGTTTCAGATCGTCTGTTTCTTTGATATAGCGGAACCCGAATTTTTCAGCGATATGTTCTGTCACCTTCTGATTGGTATCACACTCGATGACGACATCCTTGCCTTCGTTTAGTGCTTTTTCGATCAGCTGTTCTGTCAATACGGAAGCGGCCCCTTTATTCCAGTGTTCCGGAAACAGTACCCATCCTATCTCCATGGCTGTTTCATCGAAATCATGATAAATGACATAACCCGCAAAACGGCCGTCACATTCTGCCGCATAGATCAGCGGCGGATCAGATAAGCCTGCTTCCTGCAGGAAACGCTTTGACTGTTTCATAGAATAAGGAACTTCAAGATATTTCATCACAAGCGGATCTGACAGCAGACGGTACAGGTCACCAAGATCCGCTTCTCTTATCGGACGGATTGCGTATCGTTTGTTTTTCATACTTTACTGATGCTTCTTTTTCCAGTCTTTGATCTGTTCCAGACGTTTGGAAATCTGCCGTTCCAGCCCCTGATCGACCGGCTCATAGTAGACTTTGTCTTTCAAGGAATCCGGCAGACACTGCATACTGGTCAGCTTTTCTTCCGTATCATGAGCATACTGGTATCCATCGCCGTATCCGAGATCTTTCATCAGGCTTGTCGGGGCATTCCGGATAACGAATGGGACCGGTTCATCCAGCATCTTCATGGCATCGCTTCGCGCTCTTTCGTATGCCATATAGGCGGAATTGGACTTCGGAGCCATGGACATATAAAGTACCGCTTCCGTCAGGTTGACGCTGCACTCCGGCATGCCGATATAGTGGGAAGCCTCATAGGCAGCGACTGCGATCTGCAGAGCCCGGGGGTCCGCCATCCCGATATCTTCACTGGCGAAACGGATGATCCTTCTTGCGACATACAGCGGATCTTCACCCGCTTCCAGCATCCTTGCGAGCCAGTAGACAGCTGCATCGGGATCGGAATTGCGCATGGATTTATGAAGAGCGGAAATGATATTGTAGTGTTCTTCGCCTTTCTTATCATAAAGCAGCGATTTCTTGGAAGTGATCTCTTCGATCAGTTCGCTGTGAACGGTGATATGATCATCCTTTTCTTCACCGTTCAGCACCACCATCTCCAGCGTTGACAGTGCCATCCTGGCATCGCCATTGGAAAAGTTCGCAATGAAATAGAGATCCTTATCATCGATCGTGATCGTTTTTCCAGGGAAAGCCCGGGGATCTGTGATCGCCCGTTTCAGCAGTTCCACGATATCGTCGGCAGTCAGCTGCTTCAGCACGAAGACCTTGCACCTAGAAAGCAAGGCTCCGTTGACTTCAAACGAAGGATTCTCCGTGGTCGCACCGATCAGGATGATGCTTCCTTTCTCCACAAACGGCAGAAAGGCATCCTGCTGGGCCTTATTGAAACGATGGATCTCATCGATGAACAGAATGGTCCGCTCGCCCATTTCCGCGCTTTCTTCCGCCCGTTTCATGACCTCCTTGATCTCCTTGATCCCGCTGGTCACTGCGGAGAAATTCACGAACGAAGCCCTGGTCATCCTTGCGATGACGCTGGCTAAAGTGGTCTTACCTACACCCGGAGGCCCCCAGAAGATCATCGAAGGGATGCGGTCGCTTTCCACCATCTTTCTTAAGACTTTACCGGGTCCGATAAGATGCTGCTGACCGATGATCTCATCCAATGTCAGAGGCCGCAGACGCGCTGCCAGAGGCTCATTCATCTCGTTATAGAAAAGGTTATGTGTCTTCATATCTCTTTCATTGTATTATCAAACGGGACAACTGTAAAAACAAAATGCAACCCAATGATTCGAGCCCCTCAGGCTGCTTGAAATATTGAACAGAAATATCCTCATATAATAAAATAATAATATCAAAAAGAAACAACCGACGAAACCATGAAACTGAAGATCTATTATCTGACAGCCCTTATCGCCATCGTCCTGAGCGTCATCGCTTGCTTCTTCGACTACACGATTTCGATCGGCATCATGACAGCGACCCTCGCGAGTCTGGTCAATCTGCTTCTTCTCTCTGCCAGCATGTCGATGGTGATGAAAGAGAAAGATATGCGCAACTACCCGCTGCTGATCATGAGCAATATCTTCCGTTATGGACTGCTGGCTTTGGTGATCTATATCGCGATCAGGAACCCGCAGTACTTCAATATCTATGGTGTCACTATCGGACTGATCCTGTTCATGATCAGTCTCGTGATCGATGCCTTAAGCAGGAAAGGAGCCTAGGATGGCCATTCAAACAACCGTATATTCCATTATCATCATTACCATCTTCATGGCGCTTTTGCTGCTGTATATCAACAGGAAACTGAAAGCCTTCGACCCTCTAAGCGAACCGAAAGGCATCGTTCTACTGGTCATGATCTTTGCGGAAACGATCGACAAGATGGTCAAAGACAAGACCGATGAGCGCTTCGCAAAGTATTTGACGCCATACATCATGACAATCATTTCCTATATCTTTTTAGCGAATATTGCAGGACTCTTCTCCCTGGATACACCGACTTCCAACTACAGCGTGACACTGGTCCTGGCGGCCATCACCTGCATCCTGATCGAAGTCTGTTCAAGCAAAGCCAGGGGAAGCAAGGCATACATCAAGACCTGGTTCGAACCGTTCGCACCATTTGTGGTCCTGAATGTCTTAAGCAAATTCTCTACGTTATTATCTTTATCTCTGCGTCTTTTCGGTAATATCCTCTCGGGAGGCATCCTGATGTCGGTCATCTACCAGATGCTCTCGGCAGTGTCATCGAAAATACCTTTGATCGGCAAGCTCAACATCTTCGGAATCATCCTTGCTCCGGTACTGCATTTCTATTTCGATCTGTTCTCCGGCGCGATGCAGGCATATATCTTTACGATCCTGTCGTTATCATTTATCGGAAAAGAACTACCACAGAAAGAATAGGGGGAAAACATATGGAAAAAGCATTAATAGGTTTTGCGGCAACGCTCTGTGTCTTAGGCGGCTGTATCACCGGCATCATGGAAGGCAAAGTCGCGATCACTGCGGTCGAACAGATCGGCAAGAATCCCGATGCTGCCAGCAAGATCCAGTCCATGGCCATCATCGGCGCTGCCATTTCCGAGACCTGTGCCATCTACTGTCTGCTTACTGCTTTCCTGATCATCTTCATTTTGGGAGCTTAAGATGCAGATCGTCGATATCCTGTCTCAGCTCGTACCGAATGTCTGGACAGCGATCACGCAGCTTTGTGCGACAGCCGTGCTGTTTTTTCTGATGTATAAACTGGCATGGAAACCGGTCAAGAAGATCCTGGATGAACGTTCCGCCTATGAACAGGCGAAACTCACGGAAGCGGAAAAACTCATCGAAGAGAACGAAAGGCTCAATACCGAAGCCAAGCAGGCGATCCTCGATGCCAACAAGACCGCGGAGGTCATCCTCAAGGAAGCCAGAGAAGAAGGGAAACTGCTCAAGGAACAGCTGGCGGATGAAGGACAGAAGGAAGCCAAGCTTCTTCTGGAGAACGCCAGAAAAGACATGGAACTGCAGCATGACAAGATGATGAAACAGATGCATGAAGAGATCGTCGACGTCACCATCAGCGCCGCGGAAAAAGTCCTGCAGGAAAAGCTGGATGCTTCGAATGAACAGGAATCGATCCGTTCTTTCATTAAGGAAGTGATCGATTCATGAGTGTCGATATCAAGGCGTATGCCCGCAACCTGATGGAACTTGCCAATCAGGAAGGGCAGGTCGATCTGATTTATCCGGAGATCAAACGAATCAATGATGAACTCAACAAGAATGATGTTCTTTTAAAATACATCGATTCCCCGGATCACCGTTCCTCAGAAAAGAAACAGGCGCTGCAGGAAGCGTTCAATCAAGACCTGGATGAGTCCATACTCTATGGACTGTTTCTGATCGTCGATACGATCCCGGAAGCAGGCTATGAGTCCAGGCTGATCCATGAGTTTCTGGTCTACTACTATCAGACCAGAGGCATCACGTTAGGAACAGCCTACAGTGTCAGGGAACTGGATAAGGGGACGTTATACACGCTGGAAGCTGCGTTTACCCATAAGCTGGAACGGGCGATCAAGCTCGAAAACAAACTGGACAAAGACCTGATCGGCGGCGTCAAGGTCGCCATCAACGACAGCGTCTGGGATGGCAGCTACAAGGCCCAGATCAATGAACTGAAGGAGAATCTCTTACAGAAAGAACTCGATGTCAGAAGCGATGATATCGGAACCGAACTGAAAAACGAGATCGCTTCTTTCAATAAGAGAGATCTGCAGAGGCAGACCGCGTATACGACCGGTGAAGTCATCAGCGTCGCGGATGGCGTTGTCAATCTTTCCGGTATTTCCAAAGCCATGGCGGGCGAGATCCTGGATGTGGGAAGCACCAAAGCCATGGTCATGGACCTGCAGGAAAACAAGATCGCCGCGGTCCTCTTAGGCAACGATAGCGACATCGTCAAAGGAACCAAAGTCGCTTCCACCGGCAAGGTCGCAGAAGTCCCTGTTGGGGATGAACTCTTAGGAAGAGTCATCGATGCATTGGGAAGACCGATCGACGGCAAGGGCCCAATCAAAACAGAAAACTACCGTCCGATTGAAAACAATGCTCCTGGCGTCATCGAGCGTCAGCCGATCGATGAACCGTTACAGACCGGTATCAAGATCATCGACTCCATGATTCCGATCGGCAAAGGTCAGAGAGAACTGATCATCGGTGACCGTCAGACCGGCAAGACCGCGTTGGCGATCGATACGATCATCAACCAGAACGGAAGAGATGTCTGCTGCATCTATGTAGCCATCGGCCAGAAGAATTCGACCGTAGCCCAGATCATTGAAAAACTCCACCAGTACGGAGCCATGAATTATACCACCGTCATGGTGGCAGGCGCCAGCGATCTGGCCTCTTTGCAGTACATCGCTCCATATGCCGGTACCAGCATCGCCGAATACTGGATGCATCAGGGCAAGGATGTCCTGATCGTCTATGATGACCTGTCCAAGCATGCGGTCGCATACCGCACGTTATCGTTGCTTTTAAGAAGGCCTCCGGGCAGAGAAGCCTATCCGGGCGATGTCTTCTATCTGCATTCCCGTCTGCTGGAACGGTCCTGCCGTATGCATGACGATCTGGGCGGAGGTTCGATCACGGCTCTGCCGATCATCGAGACGCAGGCAGGTGATATCAGCGCCTACATTCCGACCAATGTCATCTCCATCACCGATGGACAGATCTTCTTGCAGAGTGAACTGTTCAACAGCGGCATCCGTCCGGCCATCGATTACGGACTTTCCGTATCAAGAGTCGGATCCGCCGCCCAGACCAAGGCGATGAAATCCGTATCTTCTTCTTTGAAACTGGATCTTTCCCAGTACCAGGAAGTTTTGGATTTCGCCCAGTTCGGCTCTGATCTTGACAGCACGACCAGAAAGCAGATCGATCACGGACGTCATGTGGTCGAGCTTCTGAAACAGCCGCAGTATGCTCCGCTATCCACTGCGGATCAGGTCATCCTTTTATTTGCCAACAAGAACGGCCTTCTCGATGAAGTTCCGTTAAAAGATATCAAAGATTATGAAAAAGAACTGCTGACGGAAATGAACCACGTCCATCCGCAGATCATGCGACAGATCGAAGAAGAAAAGAAGATCTCCGATGAGCTCCATGATCAGCTTTTGGAGATCATTACCGTTTTCACCACGAGATTCAATCTGTTGGAGAGATAAATGGCCGACCAGATCACCAAGATACGCAAACGGCTGAAGACCGTCGACTCGACCAAGAAACTGACTAACGCCACCGAGCTGGTTGCCACGGTCAAGCTGCAGAAATACAACCAGAAGACCCTGGTAAACAAGCAGTACGCGGCCGACCTGGAACAGTTCATCCGCATCATTCTCTCGCATCCGGTCGAGAAAGAAACGAATCCCTATCTGATCAAATCTGATGTGGATAACCCTTTGCATATCATTATTGCCGCCAATTCCGGGCTCTGCGGCAGCTACAATAACGATCTTCTGAAGTATGTCGAAGAACACGTACCGAAGGATGAACCGATCTTTGCAATCGGCACGATCCCTTTCAACTGGCTGATGAAAAACGGCTACCTGGTGGTCAAGATGTATGATGAACTCGAAGATCTTCAGCCCAAGATCATGAACTCCCTGATCGACAATATCCTGACGCTCTACGCCTACAACGAGATCAGTGAGATCGATGTGATCTATACCGAATACATCAATACCCTGACCTACCGTCCGACCACAATGAAGATCCTGCCGCTGGAAATGGATACGGAAGCGGATGATTCCGACATCTATCTGGAACCCAACCGCGATGCCGTACTGAACCGTCTGGTACCGATGTATGTGTCATCCCAGCTCTATGTCACTTTCCTGCAGGCCAAGACCAGTGAGAATGCTGCCAGACGCAATGCGATGAATACCGCAAACCGTAATGCAGACAAGCTGATCGGTGAACTTACCCTAAGCTATAACCAAGCCAGACAGGCTGCTATTACCCAGGAGATGAATGAGATCTCCGCTTCGATCAAGGAGGAATCATAATGGACAATATCGGAGAAGTCGTCCAAATCATCGGACCGGTCGTCGACATCCGTTTCAATGAACGTTTGCCCAAGATCTATAATGCTGTCCTGATTCCTTTCAACGAACGGAACATCACCTGTGAAGTGGAACAGGATCTCGGAGACAATAAAGTAAGATGCATCGCCTTAAGTCCGACCGATGGTCTGACAAGAGGTATGGAAGCCTACGATACAGGCACGGGTATTGCCGTACCGGTAGGAGAGAAGATCGTCGGAAGGATGTTCGATCTTTTAGGCAACCCGATCGATGGATTGGGAGCGATCGAGAACGCGCCCAGGTCTGTCATCCATAAGCCTGCGCCTTCCTTTGAGGAGCAGGAAACCAATGTGGAAATACTGGAAACAGGCATCAAGGTCGTCGACCTGCTTTGCCCGTATGTCAAGGGCGGCAAGGTCGGACTCTTCGGCGGAGCCGGAGTAGGCAAGACCGTGCTGATGCAGGAACTGATACGGTCCATTGCGGTCGAACATAACGGACTATCCGTCGTTGCAGGTGTCGGAGAGCGTACCAGAGAAGGAAATGACCTGTATCTGGAAATGAAAGAAAGCGGCGTCCTGGAAAAGACCGTGCTGGTCTATGGGCAGATGAACGAATCCCCGGGCGCGAGGATGCGTGTCGCTTTGAGTGCTCTGACGATGGCGGAACACTTCCGTGACGAAGAGAAACAGGATGTCCTGCTGTTCATCGACAATATCTACCGCTTCTCTCAGGCAGGTTCCGAAGTCAGTGCGCTTTTAGGAAGAATGCCGAGTGCCGTAGGTTATCAGCCGACTTTGGCGACCGAAATGGGCGAGCTGCAGGAAAGGATCACTTCCACCAAGAACGGTTCCATCACTTCCATCCAGGCGATCTATGTGCCTGCCGATGACCTGACCGATCCTGCGCCGGCGACGGCATTCGCACACCTGGATGCGAAGACAGTGTTGGACAGAAAGATAGCATCATCCGGACTTTATCCTGCCGTGGATCCTCTGGAATCTTCTTCCAGAGCCCTGGATCCATTCGTTGTAGGACAGGAACACTATGATACCGCGCTTCAGGTGCTGCAGATCCTGCAGAAGTACCGCGACCTACAGGACATCATCGCCATCCTGGGTATCGATGAACTGTCCGAAGAAGACAAGGTCATCGTCAACCGGGCAAGAAGAATACGCAACTTCCTCTCACAGCCGTTCTTCGTGGCCGAGAAATTCAGCGGCATCGACGGACGTTTCGTCACCATCAAAGACAACATCCGTTCGTTCAAAGCCATCTTGAGCGGAGCTTACGACAGCTATCCGGAATCTGCCTTCATCTATACAGGCACGATCGAAGACGTGGAAGAGAAAGCAGGAAAGAATGCTGTTTAAAGCGGATCTGATTACTTATCTGGGAGTCTATAAAACCATCGAGACCGAGAAGCTCAATGTTCCCACTTCGGAAGGAAGAAGGACCATCCTGTCCAATCATGCCCCGATCATGCTGGAACTGGAGATCGGGGTGATGGAAACATTAAAGGACGGGAAGCTTTCGCATTATGCGATCAACGGAGGGGTCCTGTACTTCCGGAACAACAAGGCAGATCTTGTTCTGAACAACGTGATCGACATCGAAGAGATCGATGTGGAACACGCGAAAGAGGAAAAAGAAAAAGCCCTGAAACAGCTGAAAAATGCCACGAATGAGGCGGAAGAGGCAAGGGCGAACTTCAAGCTGGAAGTCGCGGAAAACTGGCTGAAAGCCGTCGAAAAGTACCTCTAGAAGCATTTATGTACGATAGAAAGAGATTCTGAAAAGGATCTCTTTTTATTATTGCTACAAAAGCAAATCATTATATGCTTTGAAATCATCACTTAATTCTTTTGAAATCATCACATAATTCTTATGTATGCTATCATTAATGTTTGGTAAAGGAGTATTTATGGAAAACTTACTTGAAAAAATAAAAAAAGCCTCGGGAAGACTGCAGGACTGCATCCGGCGTTTCCCATTCAGCTTTGCGATACTGTGTCTGATCACCATTGCAGCGACTTATATGATCATAACGGATGAAGATCTGTCCAAACTGACGATCTCTCTGATCATGGCAGGAATGCTCTGCTTCCTGATGGAACTGTCCCAGGAATATGAGATCCACAGGATCAGATATCTTACCCCCGCTGTCAGCATCGTCACAGGGCTTGTTTCGTACCTTCTGTTGATGAATTACGAGAACGAATACATCTATACCGCCCTGGCAGGGATCGGGGTTGCTGTTCTGTCTCTGATCGCCTACGTGTTATACAGAAACAGAGAAAACAGACATCTCTTCTCTTATCTGGCAAAGTCGGCGTTCATCGTGTGGATCTTTACGATGGTCATCGTGGCAGGCTTCAGTGTCTGTATCGCTGCCTTCCATTTCCTGATCTTCCATTTCGATGAGATCTGGAAGATCTACAGCGTCCTTTTCCTTTTGGTACTGGGACTCTTCGGTATCACGTTATTTTTGTCCTATGTCCCTAGACCCAACGAAGAGGTAACAGTCCCTTCGACCTACCGTACGATCATTCACAAAGCATTGTTCTATATCTATCTGATCCTGATCGGGATCCTGTATCTGTATATCTTCAAGATCATTATCACCTGGCAGATGCCGGTAGGAAAGCTGAACTGGTTCGGTTGCTTCGCGCTGCTGTTCTATGTGATCTTCTATCTGTCGGTCGATGAGACGGATGGAAGGCTGCAGGCGTTGTTCAAGACGAAAGGAGCCTGCCTGCTGGTACCGGTACTGGCGATACAGCTCTTTGCGATCGTCATACGGCTGAATGCCTACGGACTGACCACGGCACGTTTCATGTCCCTGATCCTGATCGCGATCGCAGTCGGATTCATGCTGTCAGGAATGCTGAAGTTCCATGTGTCCAAGTGTTTCCTGTTCATTGCGTTGCTGGCACTGCTGTTCAGCTGTACGCCACTCAACATCTACGATGTCCCGAACCGGTCACAGGAGAACCGGTTGAAGAACGCCCTGAGCAAAGGCGGAGCGCTGGTGAACGGGATACTGAATGAGAATGTGGCCATGGAAGCGGAATATCTCGAGGATGCGAAATCTGCTTACGATTATCTCAGATACAGCGATGGAAACAAGAGTTCTTTCTTTGAAACATTCAAAGAGTCCAAAATCGCCAAATCCTTCAGCGATTATTCTTATGATGGTGACAATATCCGTTCCTTCTATTACAGCATCGATCTGGAAGGAAGAGATTTCGATATCAGCGATTATACGACATTCCATCTTCTGTCCTTTAATGAAACAGCCACTTATCAGGAGGAGCTGACGGATTTCTTCCTGAATCTTGATCAGGATAAGATGAAGGAATATGAAGAGGATCTTCCGGAATATGTCTTCTCGGATGGAAGCAAGATCATTTTCCGTTACATCGATTATAACTATAACGAAGACAGCAAATCGTTCGATCATATCTACTGGGAAGGATTACTGTTGAAATAGTCAGGAAAATATACTATAGTTAAGACACCTATGAAGAGCACACGAGGGACAAGCCCGATGACTGTGCAGCAACCTGTGTAAACAAGGTGCTAAAGCTTGAACGATGGGTGACATTGTTTAAAGTGAAGTCTCGTCATAGGATGAGACTTTTTCTTAGGTAGAAAGAGGGTTATATGAAACTGTTTTCGAATGAGATCGTCTTCCGGGGCCATCCGGATAAGGTGTGCGATCAGATTTCTTCGGCGATCCTGGATGAGTGTCTGAGACAGGATGAGACAAGCAGGTGTGGTATCGAGACCGTTGGCGGGAAGGGGATCATCTTTATTACAGGAGAGATCACGACGAAGGCCAGATTCTCGGTAGAGGAGATCGCAAGAAGGGTGCTGAGAGATATCGGTTATAAGGATGACTACAACATCATCAACAACATCGGTCTGCAGTCCGAGGATATCGCTTTGGGAACCAATGAGGAAGTCAAGGGTGCGGGCGATCAGGGGATGATGTTCGGGTATGCATGCAATGATACAAAGGAACTGCTGCCTACAGCGATGGTAATACTGCAGAGGTTTGCAAGATACTATGATGAGCTGGTTCATGCTGATGAGGATTTCTATCCGGATGGGAAAGCGCAGATCACAGGATATTATGACGATGATTTCCATATCGTAAGGATCAAGGATTTTCTGATCTCCTATAATAATGCAGAGGTAAACAGGGAGAGGACAGATAAGATATTGGTCGATTATGTCACGGATCTGTGTAGAGAATATGAATTGGAGATCGAGAGATTCCTGATCAATCCGACGGGGAGATTCCTGATCGGAGGGTTCGAAGGTGATGCGGGACTGACGGGAAGGAAGATCGTAGTTGATGCGTATCAGTCATTTTCGAATGTAGGTGGAGGTTGCATGAATGGCAAAGACCCCAGCAAGGTGGACCTGTCAGGGACGTATATCGCCAGGGAGTTTGCGAAGGAGCTGTTAAGAAAACACCACCTGAAGTGGTGCGAGGTACAGATCTCATATGCGATCGGAATGAGAAGACCGATGGCGATCTATATTGATTCGGATAAGGGGAACTTACAGCCGGAAGAGAGCATGTATCAGAGAGCGGAGCCGGGGAATATTATAGAAGAACTGGATATGAAACATATCTGCTACGAAGAACAAGCGAGATATGGACATTTTAGAGATCTTATAATGTATAGAATCAGTTAATCTTTACCAGAACTCTTTACAGTGTTCGTATAGTCCAAAGACCACAAGAACAACGATTCCAATATCGGCTTCAGTGAATAACCGATATCGGCCAGATAATAATCCGTCCTGGGAGAAACCTCCGCAAAGACTTCTCTTTTGGTGATGTCCAACTGTTCCAGTTCCCTCAGGTTCTGTGTCAGTACCTTCTGGTATCAGGTACTTGACTCGATGACCGTTTCTATCTTTTTTTATATGCTTCGATTACTTTCCTGTCTGCCGGGACCCATTCGATGTTTCCTTCTTCAGGATCGATGAAACGTATCTCCGAATGATCATGCAGATGCATGTCATCATTTACCAACTCACAGATGAAACAGTCCATGACCAGATCGAAGGTATCGTAGGAATGTCCGATGGTACAGAGAAAGTCTTTGATATCGATCTCCGTATCGAATTCTTCCCGGATCTCTCTTTTTAAAGCCTCTTCGCCTGTTTCGTTTTCTTCATACTTCCCTCCGGGGAATTCCCAAAGGCCCTCATGTTCGCCGTGGTTCCTTCTGGCGATCATGATCCTGTCATCCTTCTCGATGATGGCTGCTACGACCCGCAATGTTTTCTTATCCATATCTGCTTTTCATTTTACGCTATAATGATATCGATGCCAAAATCAAGAAGTGCCAGGATCTGCGAAAAGATCCTCAGAACAGTCATCATCCCCAAGGGAAAGACCCTGACCGATGTCATTTTAGCTTATCGGAAACAGACCGGGAAGCAGCGTTACGATCTTCCTATTTTTCTTAAGATACGCAACGATATCGACGAGATCGAATCTGCCGGTATGGAGCTTTTCTATATGAATGTGGAGAGTCAGAGCGACAAGCTGATCATCTATCTCCATGGGGGAGCTTATGTCGAAGAGATGCTGGTGCCGCACTGGCTGATGCTGGATCAGATCACTTCAAAGGTCGATGCGACGTTCATCATTCCGGATTATCCTCTGGCTCCGTTTCATGATTATAAAGAGTGCTATAAGAGAATGACAGACTTGTACAAAAAATGTCTCAAGTATTATCCGGATAAAAAGATTATCCTGATGGGCGATTCCGCGGGAGCCGGGCTCTGTATCGGCTTAAGCATGTATTTTGCTCAGAAGGGCCTGAAAACGCCTGACAGGCTGATCCTGCTGTCGCCCTGGGTGGAACTGTCCCTGGAAGATCCTGAACTGAAGAAATATGAAAAGACCGATCCGACCCTGACCATCAGCGAACTGCAGGTGGATGCGCAATACTGGGCCAATGGTACGGATCTGAAGGATTATCGTCTGTCTCCGTTGTATGGTAATGTTTCCTGTCTGAAGAACGTCTATCTTTTTACCGGCAGCAATGAACTGTTCTATCCGGATATCCTGAAGTTTGCGGATCTTCTGAAGGAACACGGAGTGAATTACCGGCTGTACATCGGCGAAGAGCTGTGTCACGTCTATCCGGCCTATCCGATTCCGGAGGGAAGAAAAGCGATCGGACAGATCTGCGGGATCATTAATGAATAAAAAGACGTCCGGAAGGACGTCTTGCTGAATCATCGTATTTTTGAATATCAGAAAAAGACTCTATACATCATTAGAAACAACGGTTCTATCAGGTTATACTCTGATGTTCACCAGTCTCTGATAGACTTCTTCGGGATCGATCAGTTTTCCATCAAGATAACGGGCAACGATATTGCGATCATCCCCGGAGTAGCAGAAACGTTCCAAAGCATCGCTCAAGGAAGTGTTGTATTCCTCGTCAAGCATATTGTCGATCACCAGGGCATTGAAACGGTAACCTTTCTCCAGTTTGCCGATCCGATTGAATATGGAAGCGCCATTTACTGTTGCCAGATAGAAAGCGTTTGCCAGCATGATCCGTTTCTGTCCTTCTTCGTAGAATTCTTTCATTTTGGAGATCTGTACCGCTCTGGCGACCTGATGATAGACACCCATGAAGTGGCAGGCTCCGACATCCGTACCCAAAGCGATCGTGACCCCTTTCTTATGCATCTCATTCAGCGGCATGATTCCCGCCGTGATCGAAGATGTCGCATCCGGACAGTGAACAGCAATCCCGCTGTACTCCTTCAGGATCCTTTCTTCTGTATCGGTAGGAAAAATCACATGGGCGAAAATCTTCGGACCGGAACCTTGCAGGAGACCGCATTTCTCATAGATCTCGCCATCCGAAGCATATTCAGGGAACAGTTCCTTGGCCCAGGCGGCTTCCGCCCTGGATTCGACCAGATGTGTCTGTAGCCCAAGATCATATTTCCTGGCCAGCTCACCCAGTCCCAGCATCAGTTCTTTTGTGCAGGTCGGCGCAAAACGCGGAGTCAGGATCGGTTTTACTGTCTTTGAATACTGATGTTCCTGAATGAAGCGCTCGGTCTTTTCCAGAGAATCTTTGGTCGTATCGACATAGTAGTCCGTTGAATTGCGGTCCATATTGGTGATTCCTGTGTAGGCATACAGGCCTGCTTCATGAAGCATGCGGAACAGGGTATCACAGGCACCGTAATGGATCGTCGTGAATAAGGAAAGCTGGAACGTTCCGTTGGCGATCAGATCACGTATCAGTTTGGCATAGATCGAACGGGCATAGTCGCTGTTTTGAAAATTGGATTCCTGAGGAAACGTATAGTTATTCAGCCAGTCGAACAGAAGACAGTCCATGCCGATGCCTCTTTGCGGATACTGCGGGGCATGGATATGCAGATCGGAAAAAGCAGGGATGATCAGTTTGTCTTTGTAATCGACGACTTCTATCCTCTTATGCTTTTCATCCAGCGTTTCACATACATCTTCGATGAATCCGTCTTTTACAAGAATATAACCATTCGGGATCACTTTCAGTTCATCATAGGAAGTGGAATAGAGGATATTGCCTTGATAAATCGTTTCTGCCATAATCATCTCCTTTATTGAAATAAATCCAGCAGGCTGGTTGTCTATGTCTGCCTGATTTTTCGTTTTTAAAAGAAATTACTGATAATTTTCTTTCCTGAATTCCTGCATCAGGGTCGCTGTCAGGGTCAGAGGGTTCTCGTCGGGAGCGATATCATCCTTGGTGATCCATTCGGCTTCCGAGAGTTCCACATGATCCACATGCAGCGTGTCATCGCCATCCAGATGCGCGAAATAACCCAGCAGCAGCCCTCCGTCTACACCCCAAGGCTGACAGCCAAAGTAGCTGATATCTTTGATGTGTATCCCCACTTCCTCCATGACCTCACGCCTGCAGGTCTCTTCCGGCGTCTCTCCGATCTCGCAGAATCCGGCGATCAGAGCATAGTTCCTGTAGACCCCTCTGGCATATTTCGATACCAGAAGCTTCTTTCCGTTTGTGACCGCCACGATGATGGCAGGAGGGATCCGCGGATAGAATACCATCCCGCATTCATCGCAGACCAGAGCACGTTCCCTCTCACTGTGACGTAAGGGCTTGCCGCAGCAGGAACAGTAGCGGTTGGTCAGATACCAGTTCAGCAGATGATGACCCGTTAGAGCTCCGAACGCTTCTTTACCTTTCAGGATGCGTATCGCATTGCGGATATGGACATGTTCCAGATCAGGAAGATCATGATAGCTCATGAAATAGGCCTGATCATCGATCGTAAAAAGGAAACGGTATTCGTTTGGAAGCAGATCTCTGACCTGTTTATATAGAGGAAGATGATCATTGATCAGTAACAGATTTTTCTTCGTGTCCCCGATGATGACCGGATCGTTTTCGGAGATCCGTCTGTTTTCATAGACCAGTGAATATCTGGCGGGAAAGATATCTTGTATCATAAAAACAGTATATAAAAAAAGACCCGGTTTTTAAACCGGATCTTTCGTTATGAATCAGATAAGATTCTAATATCCCATCATATGAGCCAGTACCGAGAACAGGCCCGATGCGCTGACCAGTCCATTGCTGCTGACAGCGGAAGGCGCTGCCTGATTCAGGATATTCCAGAGCGTATGATACTGGGAGTTGTTGTTGTAGTTGCCATTGACGAAATTCATCAGATTCGACAGGCTCGAGTTGCTTCCGTAACCGCTGGTCAGACCCAGGAAGTTTCCTAAGCCGGAGCTGGTATTGTAGGTATTGCCGAACAGACCGGAAGAATAGCTGTTGCCGAAGAGTCCGTTGGAATAACTGCTGTTGCCGAACAGACCGTTTGAATAGTTGTTTCCGCCAAGGATGTTGAACAGACCGCTGTTGTAGCCGGTATTGTAGCCAAGCAAAGAACCTAACAGACCAATCGCCGAGTTGTTGTAGGTGTTGGAATTCTTTCTCTTGAAGAGCTTCAAAAGAACGATCAGGATCAGGATCTCCTTCAGATCCAGCCTGCCATCGAATAATGCGCGTACCGCCGGGTTGGCAGATGCTCTGGTACCGCCGACACCGCCAACATAGTTCAGCAGATCTTTCGCATCCAGACTTCCGGAAGAAGCCAGGAACAGTTTGACTGCCGGATTCTCTGCAACTTCATGGGAAACCTGCAGCAGTTCATTCTTATCGACATTGCCCAGGATGTTGACCAGCGGATTTACTGCTCCGCCTCTGGTCATATCGCCATCGCCGCCATTGAGCAGCTGGTTCAGGATCTCAGGATTCTGATCGATCGCCGCCAGGACTTTATTTGTATTATTATTCATGAAATACTCCTCCTGATTCAATTATACAATGCGCATTTAAAAACGTCTGATTTTTTAATAAAATGAAAAAGGAGGGTTCGAACGATGAAAATAGGTGTGATCGGAGCCGGAACATGGGGCATGGCGCTGGCAAGGCTTCTGGCAAACAAGGATTACGAAGTGACCGTTTATTCGGTCATAGAACAGGAACTGAAGGAGCTTTCAAGGACAAGAATGCATAAGAATCTGCCGGGAATGGTGATTCCAGACAGTATCCAGTTCACTTCGGATAAGCAGCAGTTCTGCGAGGATAAGGATATCCTACTAAATGTAGTTCCATCGGTCTTTGTGCGTTCGACGATCCAAGGTCTGAAAGACCATATCAAAGAGGGACAGGTCATCGTGGATGCCACCAAAGGCATCGAGATGGGAACTCTGTATACGATGTCGCAGGTCATCAAGGATGAACTGAAAGACAGGAATGTGAAAGTGGTTGCCTTGAGCGGACCGACTCATGCCGAAGAGGTCTCGAAAGATCTGCCGACCACCATCGTTGCCGCGTGTGAAGAACAGGAAACGGCACGCTATGCGCAGAATATCTTCATGACCGACAATATGCGCGTCTATACGAATGATGATGTATTGGGTGTCGAACTGTGCGGCGCTTTGAAGAATATCATCGCTTTGGCTTGCGGTATTTCTACAGGTTTGGGATTCGGGGATAACGCAAAAGCCGCCATCATCACCCGAGGCATGGCAGAGATGATCCGTCTGGGCAAAGCCTGCGGAGCCAAGCAGGAGACGTTCAGCGGACTGGCAGGGATCGGCGATCTGATCGTTACCGCGACCTCCATGCATTCGAGAAACAACCGCTGCGGCATTCTGATCGGCCAGGGAGAAAATCCGCAGTCAGCGATTCAGGAAATCGGCATGGTGGTCGAAGGTGTCAACGCTTTGCCTGCTGCCATGGAACTAATGGAAAAATACCACGTGGAAATGCCGATCATCCGGATGGTCAATGGGATCGTCAAGGAAGGCGTCGATCCAAGAGAAGCCGTCATCGAACTGATGCGACGGGACAAGAAAAACGAAATCAATTACTGATATGGAGAAACAGATAAAAAACGATTACCGGATCGAGAGTATCGAGAACTTCCGTGATCTGGGCGGGATCAGGACAAACGATGGAAAAACCGTTAAGAAAGGAAAACTCTTTCGTAGTGCCGCTCTTCATGATGTAAGTGAAGAAGATATCTGTCGGATCAAGGAACTGGGCATTGATACAATCATCGATTTCCGTTCCCGTCGGGAAGCTTCTGTTCACAAGGATCCCGAGATCGAAGGAGTCGCTTATTATAACCTCAGTCTGTTCAGAGAAATCGAACGGCGTGAAGGGGTCGAGCGTACCGATAACGATGAACCGTTCTATGAAATGATGATCAAGGCATCCTATGATCATCCGACGATGTTTGCGGAACATCTATCAAGCGCATACCGCAATCTGATCAGCGATGAACCGGCAATTGTCGGATATACCCGTTTCTTTGAACTTCTCTCGGGGGACGATTGTGACAAAGTCCTGTGGCACTGTTCGGCAGGAAAGGACAGGACAGGGGTCGCGGCGATCCTGCTGCTGGAAGACTTAGGCGCAGACCGTCAGATGATAAGGGAGAATTATCTTCTGACGAATCTCCATCTCGGCCGTACCCTGAATGAAGTGCTGGGGAAGGTCAAAGAGATCGCCGGAGAACATAAGAACTACGAAGCGATACGCGATTCTTTCAAGACTGCCATGTCTGCCAGTGAGCAGTTTATCGATACCTGTTACAAAACAATGGAAGAAATGGCCGGATCTCCTCAGGAATTTCTGGAAAAGTATCTCCATGTCGATGAAGAAATGCGCAGAAAACTGAAAGAAAAGTACTGCGAGTAACAGGAGATACATATGTTTTTCATGATGGGCGTGACACAGAAGAGAGAAGATCTCGATTATATCCAGATGGTGACCTGTGATGTCTGCGGAGCCTATGGCCGTTATGATGTCTATGTGATCTATTCGGTCCTGTCGCTTTTCTTTCTTCCTGTATTCAAATGGAACAGAAGGTATTTCGTGGAAGTGAGCTGCTGCCATTCCCTGTATGAACTCAACAGCGAAGTCGGAAGAGGGCTTGAGAATGGAACGGTCACAATGATTCATGAAGACGATCTCATGCTGATCCGGAGGAACCCTTCTTCCCACAAGAGATGCAGCTGTTGCGGTTACGAGACAGAAGAAGATTTTGAATACTGTCCAAAATGCGGGAACCGTTTCTAGAAAGCGCAGATGCACAAAGATTAATATCCGCTTTTAGAAGCCGATATTTTAGTCTCTAAAACCATCAGCCGGGTCGGTTAGTAGTATCATAAAAAAATCCGGATCGCTCCGGATAAGATAGTCAATGGTCTGAATGGCGGGATTTGAACCCGCGGCCTCTGCGTCCCGAACGCAGCGCTCTACCAAGCTGAGCCACATTCAGATAGTTCATCTGCACATAATATTGTATCATGTTTATTTTTTAGTACAAATATAATTCATGATATTTCAATGATTTGTTTGTGAGATGAAATATCGCTTTGTGGTAGAATAAATATGCAAAGCAGGTGTGGTTCAATGGTAGAACTCGACCTTCCCAAGGTTGCAACGCGGGTTCGATTCCCGTCACCTGCTCCACAGAAGAAAACGATAATCCCTGTTTAAAGGGATTTTTTTGATAGCTGTTTGTATTTTGATCACCGTTTCGGTTGCTTGTTTATATGTCCAGATATTCCTGCAATCGTTATAATGATAATAAAGATACAGCATTAATATGTTAAGAACAATCAAAAGAGTGATAAAGATATGAAAAAGATCTATCTTGTAACCGGAGCTTCCGGTCATCTGGGTACGGTATTGTGTAAACAGCTGCTGAACGAAGGAAGGACAGTCAGAGCTTTGGCGTTGCCCGGGGAAGAGAACCATGTGCCTTCCGGTGTCAGGATCATTACCGGAGATGTGACAGATCCTGCTTCGCTGGCAGCGTTTTTTCATCATGATGAAGAGAAAGAAATCGTCGTTCTTCACTGTGCAGGCATCGTTACGATCGCATCAAAAACCAATCCGCTGGTTCATAAAGTCAATGTGGAAGGAACCCGAAACATCCTTAAACTGGCACAGGAATACGGTGCATCGAAAGTGGTCTACATCTGTTCGGTCCACGGGCTGGTAGAAGCCAAAGAAGGCGACACCAAAGAAGCATCGTCGTATCATCCTGAGCAGATCGATGATCAGTATGGCAAGTCCAAGGCGGAAGCGGCGAATATCGCTCTGGATTTTTATAAACAGGGCCTGAATGTGAATATCATTTTGCCTTCAGGGATCTTCGGCCCTGGCGATGTCCGTCGGAATAACCATATGATCCGGGCGATCGATGCGATGGCCAAGGGCTATATTCCGGTCAGTCTGCAGGGCGGGTTTGATTTTGTGGATGTCCGGGATGTAGCAGCGGGAATCGTCGCTTGTGCTGAAAAAGGGAAGGCTGGGGAATCTTATATCCTGAGCGGTCACTATCTGACGGTCAAGGAGATCCTGAATGAAGTCAATGTGGTATGCAACCGGAGATCATCAGGGATCGAGATCCCTTATGTGTTGGTAAAACCGTTCGGAACACTGGCTGAAAGCATCGGAAATCGCCTGGGAAAAGGAAAACCGCTGGTGACTCCTTATTCTTTAGCCATCCTCAATACCAACGGTCATTTCTCACATGACAAAGCAACAAAAGATCTTGGCTATCAGACAAGACCGGTTCGAGAATCGATCAAAGATATGATCGATGAATTACAGTAACATGCCACGGGAATCAGAAGAAGATTCACAAGTGTAGCGTAGATAGTCATACATGGAGGAATACCGTATGCATGAGTATATCAATCTTACAGCCGACAACATCGATATGGAGCATCTCTGCTGCGCCATCGGAGATCCGAAGCATCAGGAAGGCGTAGATCGCAAGAAAGAATGGATCAGAAACAAACTGCAGGATGGTCATGTCTTCCGTAAGCTGGATGCCAGAGGAAAGACGTTCATCGAATATGAACCGATCGAAACAGCATGGGTTCCTGTGGAAGGAAATAATTACATATATATCTACTGTCTGTGGGTAGCGGGAAGCTTCAAGGGTCAGGGAATCGCGAAAGAATTGCTGGAATACGCCATCGATGACGCGAAGAAACAAGGCAAGAGCGGAATCTGTACAGTAGTCACCAAAAAGAAAAAACCGTTTCTGGGAGAAATGAAATTCTTCGAGCATTTCGGATTCACAAGCGTCGATAAGATTAATGATTATGAACTGCTGGCATTACGATTCGATGAGAAAGAAGCGCCTCATTTCACCGAGACTGCCAGAGCGATGAAGATCGATGATAAGGATTTCACGATTTACTACAGCAACGAATGTCCTTACGTCGAATATGAAGTCAAAGAGCTTTCACAACACGCCGAAGAGATCGGTCTGAAACTGAATCTCATTCATGTCGATTCCCTGGATAAAGCAAAGAATATGCCTTGTTTCTTCAACAACTGGGCGAACTTCTATCAGGGAGAGTTCCTCTCCAATACGATCCTGAACGCGAACGCATTCGACAAGCTTTTGAAATAAGAATGGAATTCATCAAAACAAAAACGATCCTAAGCAAAGTCAGCTATGGCGAACAGTGGTTCGGCGTCGACTACAATATGAATCTCTACCGGGGCTGTCCGCATGGCTGCATCTACTGCGACAGCAGAAGCGAGTGCTACGGCATCGACGATTACGACCAGCCAAGAGGCAAGGAAAACGCCTTGTTTCTTTTGGAGCAGGAACTGAGGAAGAAACGAAACAAAGGCGTCATCGGTCTTGGTTCGATGTCGGATACCTATAATCCTCTGGAGAAGCAGTATGAACAGACCAGAGGGGCTCTGAAGTTGATCCGAGATTACGGTTTCGGCGTGGCGATCGATACGAAAAGCGAACTGATCCTGAGGGATACCGACCTGCTGAAAGAGATCAATGAACGAAACAACGTCATTATCAAGATAACCATAACGACACCCCATGATGAGCTGGCTGAAATCATCGAACCGCATGTCTGTGTCTCTTTAAAACGTTTTTCGGCAATCAAGGAACTGTCGGGCAACGGGATCTTCACAGGCATCCTGCTTATGCCTGTCCTTCCTTTCATTACCGATCAGGAAGAAGACATCCGTCTTCTCGTCAGGAAAGCGGCGGAACATGGAGCCCGTTTCATCTATACCTATATGAGTATGACTCTGCGTGACCGGCAGCGTGAATACTATTATCAGAAGCTTGATGAACACTTCCTTGGCTTGAAGGAAAAATATCAGCGCTATTATGGCAATCGTTACGACTGTACCGTATTGAAGCATGAGCGTTTATGGAAAGCATTCATGGAAGAATGTGAAAGATACGGGATCCTCTATCGGATGAAAGACATCATTAAGGCGTACAAGGATAATAAAACAGATGAACAGCTTTCGCTGTTTTGAATGTAAAATAAAACTATGGCAAAACTGTTTATGATGGTAGGCGTTCCTGCCTCAGGAAAATCATATGTGAGTAAGAAAATCGCGAATCGGGAAAACGCGGTCATTTATTCCAGTGATATCGTCAGGAAGAAGCTGAGCATGGACCCTTCCAGCGATACACAGAACATCCGGCTTTTCGACATCATGTATGACATGATTCGGGAAGAACTTAAAAACGGAAACAATGTCGTGCTGGATTCAACCAATACCTACCGGAAATACCGCAAGCCGTTTCTGCAGAGCCTGACCGAAGAGACCGAAGTGACCGGAATTCTTCTGATGCGGCAGATCGAAAAATGTCTGAAAGCCAATCACAACAGAGAAGGCAGCATCGATGAGAGTGTCATCCGGATGATGTATGAGGATTATGATATCCCTTTGTATGAAGACGGCTTCGACCGTTTCGAGATCATCTATCCCGATGAAGACGAATCCTCGTTAATTAAGATAGAAGAAGACAAGCCAAACATCATGGCCTACCGTTCCATGTTTCTGAACAACGGAATGGATCGGTATGAAAAGCTGTGCAAAGCCCAGGAACCGTTTGCCAACGAAACATAAACAAAACCATTAACGTACCCAAACAATGTCTTGTGCCTTCCTGGTTCAGCCGGCAGAGCCTGCGGAGTGCCAGACAGGCAACAAGGATACAAAAATAGAAGAAAACCGCGAATCTTTAACTCGCGGTTTTCGTTTGTTTTCAGTTCAAGCTGATTATTCGATCGTTACGATCTGTTTCGATTCGATGGATTTCTGTTCCTTGGACGGCAGCACGATATTCAGCATACCGTTTTCGAATTTTGCCTTGATATCCTCGGCCTTGATATTCTCGCCGACATAGAAGCTTCTTGAGCAGGATCCGAATCTTCTCTCAGACCTGACCAGATTGCCCTTGGCATCCTTTTCCTCATTGGAAACATTGTGGGTCGCCTTGATATTCAGGTAACCGTCAACAATATCCATCTGGACATCTTCCTTGTTGTAGCCAGGAAGCTCGATATCAAGATTGTAATAGCCATTCTTCTCATAGACATCGGTTCTCATCAGATTATCAGAATAACTTGCTTTCGGGAACAAATCATCAAACATGTCTTCAAATACGTTATAGTTTCTAGGATAATATCTCATTTTACCTACCTCCTTATTACCATGGGATTCAAATCCCTACATCTATATACTATCACATTATTTAGCACTGTCAAGTGTATAGTGCTAACAATCCTGATAAAAGAGTGCTAAAGACGAGAGAATGCTATAATGTGGTAGAGGAAACTGCTTATGGATGAGAATAAGACTGTATCTTTGTATTATCTGGATGCATTTCTGGATAGCTATCATGACTGGACCGTTCATGGGAAAGGTCTGAAATATGCTTCCAAGGAGCTGCGCTATTGTCTGAATGCACAGAAGGAACGTTTAAAGAAAAAAGGTATAAACGCGGAAGAACGCTATGAACGCGTCAAAGAAGAGATCAGGGGATCGCTTGTGAAAGACGGAGATCCTTATGAAGCTCATATCCTTTATCGTGAAAGCAAGCGCATTCTGACCTATCGCGACAAAGAAAAGATCCTTAAGGAACTGAAGAAGCCTGTCACGTTCTATGGCTGTCTCTTAGATAAAAAGAATTACGAAGACAAGCTCTGCACCTGTCCCAACTGCGGACATCAGACATTGTTAAGTGAGCTGAACGATGGTTGCCCTTTCTGTGGAACCGTCTTTGAGACAGAAGACAGCTATCCATGTTTCACCTCCTCCTATACTGTCAACGACATCGTCGAACGGACCACTCTGATGGATACGCTGAAAAAGAGAATGATCATCGCAGGCGTATCGGTAGGGATCCTGACTTTTGTCACATGTCTTTTCACTTATACGGAATATAGGATCATTTTTCGTATACTGATGAGTCTGTTTATCGGAGGGCTCTGCGGTACTTTTTCTGCTGTCTACATCTATATGATGAGTAGCATGTTTCTTATCGCTAAAGTCTTCCATGAAGCAGGAAGATCCCTGCCTCTGTTATCCGGAATCAGAACCAGGAAGAAACTTTCGCAGAAACTGCAGGGCATCGATCCTGATTTCTCTTTCGAATATTTCGAAGGAAGGATTCTTTCTCTGTTCAGGACCATCGCTTATTCTGAGGACCGTGATTCCTTGTATATCTATACAGGTGATCAGGATCTTTCCGATCTGGATGACCTGATCGATATCCAGTACCGCGGCGCTCTGCAGCTGAAGGATGTACAGATCGGTGAAGACATGACACAGATCAAAGTAAAAGCCTTCCTGAGTAACACCTATGACAAAGACCGGATCTATCACAGAGACGAAAACTACCTGCTGACCGTCGAACGGGAAAACGGTTCCCATACCGATCCCGGCTTTGATCTTTTAACGATACAGTGTCCCAACTGCGGAGGAAGCTTCGATGCCCTGCACGAGAAGAACTGTCCACATTGCGGAAGCTCCTATGATCTCGTCCATGACGACTGGGTTATCCGCGAAATAAGAAAAGTCTGATCTCGTTTTCGGAACGTGCAGTATATAATGATGAAGGAAGATAAATGAACTACTGGGCACATCGGGGACTTAGCTATCTGTATCCGGAAAATACGCTTGAAGCTTTTCAGCATGCTTTTGAATATGATATCTGCGGAATCGAACTGGATGTCCAGCTGAGCAGAGACAATCAGCTGGTCGTGATCCATGACGAGACACTGAACAGAACGACTAATATGCAGGGCTATGTCAAAGACTATACCCTGGAGGAACTCAAGGAAGCAGAAATCAGATACAAAGGGAATATCTATCGGATCCCCACACTGGCGGAAGTTTTTTCTCTGCTCAGAAACAGTCTGGATGAGAATGAGACCTACATCAATATCGAACTGAAAAACAGCGTCGTCCCTTATCCGGGAATGGAGAAGAAAGTCCTGTCCATGGTGAAGGCATTCGAGCTGGAGGATCATATCATCTATTCCTCATTCAATCACGACTCTTTGCGTCTGATGAAAGTGTTGAGCCCGAAAGCGCATCTGGCGGTACTGGCGGATGATGTGCGGGATTGTCTGAAAACGGCAGCTCAGCTGGAAACAAAGGAGATCCACCCCTATATCGGTTCTCTGGAAGGATTCGATGCTTCAGGATATATCGTAAGGGCCTGGAATCTCGCGGACAAGGAACCGTTATGTCCTGATGAAAGCACACCTTACCACTACAGTTATTCTGAACTGCGCCGTTTGGGTGTCACCGACTATATCACCAACAATGTTCAGGACTACGTACCGCTGTATCTGAAAGAAGATCCGGCCAGGAAACAGAAAGCGATGCCCGGCTATGCGATCGACCCGCAGAATGGAAAGATGATCCCTTCCGAAGATTCCTCTATCTTTTATGAACCGTTCTATCTGAACCGTGGAACGATACTGCGTCCGCGTTATGATCTCCGTTACCGTCCTTATTTCTACCGCGTGCCTGTCCGTCCTGAACTGCTGCACAGCGGCGTCTATGACGATGAAGCGATCTACAGCACGTTTGTTCCGGAATACTTTGAAGAAGATTGGCAGAGACATGGCCTCGTGATGAAAGAAGACGGCTATCTGCGTCTGGAACTGCAAGGCAGGAAGAATCATTCGTTCAAAGAGCTGTTCGATGTACTGGACATGCCTGCCAGTCACAAGAGAGCGGAATGCTTCCGCAAGGAAGAAGAACGGGTCATCAAGAAAACCGATATGTACCGCAAGAAAGAAGACATGCTGTACCTGCTGACAAGCGATCTGCACTATGCCTACGGAAGCGTCAGCGAGCAGAGTCTCACCAATATGAAGCATCTCTGCCGCAAAGTCCATCCGAATGCTTTGATCGATCTGGGAGACCTGACAGATGGTCTCATGCCCAAGGAACAGACCAAGGAACTGGTCAAACGGATCAAGGCAGCGCAGCGGCGTATGAGCATCCCTGTCTATCGCTGTCTGGGGGATCATGATTTCAACACATTCAGAAACAACAGTGGATCTTTTACCCGCCAGGAAGCGGAAGAGTTCTATCTTCAGCAGCAGGAAGAGGATCGCTGTTTCGACCGCAACGATTACCGGCTGATTTTCCTTTCCTCCTATGATCCGCAAAGCGATGAACCTAACGGTTTCTCCCTGAGGACCATACGCTGGCTCCGTCACCTTCTCTTCAAAACGCCGAAAGACAAACGCATCATCCTGTTCTCCCATATTCCGCCGATCAGTAAATCGAATTATCTTGGTGAAACGATACACAATGAAAACAGGCTCATGAAGGTCCTGTCGAAATACCAGAAAAAAAGAGGACAGATCACGGCGTACATCCATGGACATATCCATGCGGATTCTCTGAATCAGGATCACGGATTCCCGATCATAGGCATCGGTTCGATGAAACCGGAAGACTATGCCGGCAAGAAACCGGATACGATGGTCACACCGGAGCGTCAGCTCGGTTCAGCAAGCCAGGAACTGTTTGATCTGCTGCTGTTAAGCGACAACGGATTGCACTTCATCCGTTATGGTGCGGGCGAAGATCTCCATATCAATTTCTAATCAAACCGGCTATAAAAAGCCGGTTTTATATCAATGAACCATATTTCTTTGATTTTTTTGGCTTCCAAAATTTCCATCAGTTCATTGATGTTCACTCCTGTTTCATTTGGCATGCTCTGCTCAATAATGACTGAAAATGATATGATATAACTGTAAGACATAAATCATCAATATAGTTCATAAACAATCAGAAATGAACGGGAAAGGGGTAATACATGATTTATACAATCACTTTTAACCCTTCACTTGATTACATTGCGAGCTGTGAAAATTTCAGGCTGGGAGAAACCAACCGGGCATCAAAGGAAATCATATTCCCGGGCGGTAAAGGTATCAATGTCTCCATCGTTCTGTCCAATTTCGGCATGGACACAACAGCTTTGGGATTTCTGGCTGGTTTTACAGGTGAAGAGATCAGGCGGCTGATTGTGGAAAAAGGAATCAGGAACGAAATGATACCGTTAGCGAATGGCTTTTCCAGGATCAACGTCAAACTGAAATCAAAGGTAGAGAGCGAACTGAATGGCATGGGTCCGCGAATCGATGAAGAAGCGATCGGAAAACTCTACGAGAAACTTGATGAACTGACTGACGAGGATACGCTGTGTCTGGCTGGCAGCATCCCTTCAAGCATGCCGGCAACGATGTATTCGGATATCATGAAACATCTGCAGGGAAGGGGCATCAGGATCGTGGTCGATGCGACAAGAGATCTGCTGATGAATGTACTTGAATACAAACCGTTTCTGATCAAGCCGAACATCGATGAGATCGCGGAACTGTTCAATGTCGAGCTCAACAGCGGAGATGAAGTCGTTCCGTACGCAAAGAAACTGCAGGAAAAAGGAGCAGTCAACGTCCTGGTATCGATGGGTGGCGATGGTGCTGTGCTGATCGATGAATTCGGAAACGTCCATCAGTCTCAGGCACCAAAGGGGCAGCTTGTCAATTCCGTGGGAGCAGGGGATTCGATGGTGGCCGGTTTCCTCTATGGCTATCTGGTATATCATGATTACAGACAGGCGTTCAGATATGGCCTGGCTACTGGAAGCGCGAGCGCATTCAAAGAAGAACTGGCGACACTTGAAGATGTCGAGAAATTATACAGCAAAACATGGGGAGAAAAAGAATGAAAATTACCGATTTATTGTCGAAAGAAAGCATCGCTTTAGGAAGAAAAGCAAGCAGCAAAAAAGATGTACTGAAACAGATGGTTGATCTGATGGAAGCCAGCGGCAAGCTTTCTGACAAACAGCTTTATCTGGAAGCTGTTGAGGCAAGAGAAGAAGAAGGCACAACCGGTGTCGGCGGCGGTATCGCCATTCCGCACGGCAGATGTTCCGGCGTCAAAGAAGCCGGTCTGGCAGCCATGAGTGTTGATGGCGGTGTTGAATATGAAGCACTTGACGGCAATCCGGTTGATCTGATATTCCTGATCGCTGCTCCGGAGAGTTCGGGAAATGTCCATCTGGAGATTTTATCCAAGCTCGCAACGATGCTGATGGATGACCGATTTGTAGCCGATCTCAAGAATGCCAAAGATGCCGATGAGTTCCTGAAGATCATCGACAAAGCAGAAGCAGCCAAAGATGAAACTCAAGCGAAAAAGAGTGTTGAACCGATTACCGAAATTCTGAGCGGCGATCATCTGGTGCTGGCTGTAACAGCCTGTCCTACAGGTATCGCTCATACTTATATGGCGGCTGAGGCGATCGAGAAAGCAGCCAAGGCCAGAGGTTATCAGATCAAGGTCGAAACCAGAGGCTCAGGCGGCGCCAAGAATATCCTGACGGATCATGAGATAGAAAAAGCTGACGGCATCATTGTTGCAGCGGATACAAATGTTCCAATGGATCGTTTTGATGGCAAGAAGGTCGTTGAATGCCAGGTATCAAAAGGCATAAACAAACCGGACGAACTGCTTGATGAGATCGTCAATGGCAGTGCGCCTGTATATAAAGCGACCAATGTTGTAAAAGAAAAGGCACAGGATAGCGGCGGCCACCAGATCTATAAGCATCTGATGAACGGTGTTTCCCATATGCTGCCTTTTGTTGTCGGAGGAGGCATTCTGATTGCCTTGGCCTTCCTGGTCGATGGCCTGGCGTTCGATATCAACTCGCTTACAGCGGAACAGCGCGCCAATTTCGGATCGTTGACTGCGCTTGCAGGCTTTCTGAAAGGACAGGTCGGCGGTGTTGCTTTCGGCTTCATGCTGCCGGTTCTGGCCGGATTCATCGCAATGTCGATCGCTGACCGTCCGGGTCTGGCTGTCGGTTTTGTCGGTGGCGCTATTGCCGCTAATGGCAAGTCCGGTTTCTTAGGCGCTCTTGCAGCGGGTTTCCTGGCCGGTTATCTGGTAAATCTGCTCAAGAAGGTTTCTGATAAAGTCATACCGGATTCACTTGATGGAATCAAACCGGTACTGATCTATCCGTTGTTTGGCATGCTGCTGATCGGCTTGGCGATGGTGTTTGTGATCGAACCGATCGTCGGTGCGCTTAATACAGGCCTGAATAACTTTTTAGGCTCATTGTCCGGAGCCAATTCCATCCTGCTTGGTCTGATCCTCGGTGGAATGATGGCTATCGATATGGGCGGCCCTTTCAACAAGGCTGCATATGTCTTCGGTGTTGCTTCGATTGCTGCAGGCAACTACAACATCATGGCAGCCGTCATGATCGGCGGTATGGTTCCTCCTTGCGCAATCGCTCTGGCTACGATCCTTTTCAAGAAAAAATTTACAGAAGCGGAAAGAAAATCAGGACCGACAAACTTCATCATGGGTCTCTCATTCATTACCGAAGGCGCCATTCCGTTTGCGGCTGCTGATCCTCTCCATGTACTGCCGGCATGTATTGCAAGTTCAGCTTTGGCAGGTGCCTTATCAATGGCCTTCAACTGCACACTGATGGCTCCTCATGGCGGTATCTTCGTCTTCCCGGTTGTTGGAAACGCGGTGATGTATGTGGTTGCCCTGATAGCCGGTACAGTATTGGGTGCGATATTGCTTGGTGTCCTGAAGAAGGATATTGTCGAAGAATAGAGTTCATTTAAAGACTGTTGGAATTGTAAAATAGGCTGTTACGAATCACTGTCGTAACAGCCTATTTTCATGGATAGAAAACGCTTTGAGACTTTTCAACCCTATGACATCTTCTTATTCAAAAGAGAGCCGGAGAAAGGATACAGGCACAGAATGGAAATACGGGATCGATCCCGAAATATATGCATAAACGAACACATCGATTTCGCATGGACTTATAATAGTATTCAGGAGATGAAGAAGATGCATAAACTAAATAGGAAGTTTTGGATAGGCATGCTGATATTCGGACTGATGGGCCAGATCGCCTGGGTCGTCGAGAATATGTATTTCAATGTGTTTATCTATAAAATGTTCAATGCGACTGCGGCAGACATTTCACTGATGGTCATGGCCAGCGCAGTTACAGCGGCAGTTACAACCCTTGTGATGGGAACATTGTCAGATGAAGTCGGCAAGCGCAAGCTGTTTATGGCCTGGGGCTATATCATCTGGGGCCTGACGATCATCAGCTTCGCCTATATCCGCAATGTGCAGCTGACGATTTTCATGGATTGTGTTATGACCTTCTTTGGCTCAACCGCCAATGACGCAGCCTACAATGCCTGGCTGACCGACAGAGGCGACAGCAGCAACCGCGGAAAGATCGAAGGAATCAACTCGATGATGCCGCTGATTTCCGTACTGGTCGTATTCGGAAGCTTCATGGGCTTCGATCTGAACAGCTACCATGACTGGCAACTGATCTACTACATCATCGGAATCTGCACCCTGCTGATCGGCTTCAGCGGTCTGGCGATCATCGAAGAAGATCCGGGACTTCAGAAGAGCAAAGAATCTTACTTTGAAACCATGCTGTACAGTTTCCGTTACAGTACCTATAGGGACAATAAATACCTGTACCTGATCCTGCTGGCTTTTGCGATCTTCGGGACTTCGATCCAGATCTTCATGCCTTATCTAATCATCTACTATGAACAGACTCTGCGCCTGAGCAACTATGTCCTGATCATGGCTCCGGCGATCCTGGTGGCAGCGATCGTGACCGCAGTCTATGGGCGGGTCTACGATAAGGAAGGCTTCGACACCGCAGCCATCTGGCCGATGGCCATGCTGATCGGAGGATATGTATTACTGTATCTGTTCAGGAATACGGCGATCGTGTTTGCAGGATCGATGCTGATGATGTCGGGCTATCTTTGCGGCATGTCTGTTTTCGGCGCCATCATCCGCGATCTGATTCCGGAAAACCGGGCAGGACAGTTCCAGGGCATCCGTATCATCGCCCAGGTCTTCATTCCGGGCGTCATCGGCCCATGGATAGGCGCCAGAGTTTTAAAGAATGCCGAACTCATCGTCAATTCCGATGGCACGACCAGTTTCCTGCCGAATGAAAACATCTTCCTGGCAGCATTGCTGGTGATCGTCATCCTGTGTATCGTATTGTATTTTTTAAGAAGAAAGAAGAAATGATCAGAAAAAATCTAGCGAATTTCATCACCATCAGCAGAATCGTCGGCACCTTGTGTCTTCTTCCTTTGAAGACCCTGTCAGTTCCTTTTTTCTATGTCTATATCTATACCGGATTGACTGATGTGCTGGATGGATTTATTGCCCGCAAACTGCATACCGTCAGCAGGCTCGGTTCTAAACTGGACAGCGCTGCCGATCTCTTGTTCTACAGCGTAATGATGTGCAAGATCTGGCTGTATCTGGTCGAATATCTGCCTCGCTATGTCATTATTCTGATCGAAACCATTCTGGCTTTAAGAGGTTTATGCTACATCTTGAACGGTCTGCTGAAAAAAGAATTTTCCAGCCGTCATACGATCCTGAACAAAGCTACAGGACTATTGCTGTTTCTGTTGCCGATGATGCTGAAAACATCGTATCTTCTGTATTACAGCCTGTTCATCCTGCTGATTGCCTATATCTCGCTGTTTGATGAATTGCGTTACATTTTCACAAAAAAAGAAAACACATAAAAAAGATCAGGAATCCCTGATCTAGCTGTATTTCACTTCCCTTACTTTCTTAATGAAATCCGTATCGAAGTCCAATCGGACTTTTTTCGGTATAATCTGTATCTCGAAACGATCTGCTGTCAGTAGTTCGCCATCGATATTGGCAGTAAAAGGCGTATCCGCGCTGATGACAAGCCTGTCTGTCTGTAACGCCTTGACAGCTGGATTCTTCAAATGGCTCGCATCCTTCATCGACAGGATCACTTTTGCCATGTTTGCTTTATTCAAACGATCGACCAGATAGACCTCCATCATTCCGTCATCGATCTCGCTGAACGGAGATACCTTGTATCCGCTTCCGTAATACCTGCTGTTGGCGACCACGACCGTCGTATAATCCCGGTCATAGACTTCATCGTTGCAGCTGATCTTCATTCGTCTTCCGTTATAAGTCAGGAAATGATAGACGACAGCAGCATTGTAACGCATGCTTTCAGGGATCAGTTTGTTGTGGATGAAACGGTCGTCATTGGCGATATCCGCATCGATCCCGAAACAGGCGATATTGATGCACCAGGTATCATTGATCCTGATCAGATCCACATCATGGATCCCATTCTCCAGGACTTCCAGATTTCCACGATAGAAATCATTTCCTGTACCGATCGGGATATACGAAAGAATGTTCTTCGTATCCACGATATTGTTCAGGATGCGGTTCACCGAGCCATCTCCGCCCAACGCTGTGACGATACACTCGCGGTCCTTGAACATCTCTTTGTTCAGCAGCGCATCTCCGATCGTATCATTGACAAGGATCTCGAAATCACGACCGAATTCCAGCGATACTTTCTCTAACGTTTTGATGATCTCATCCGTTTTTTCTTTGAAATAGAAACGGTTTACGACATATAAGTATTTCACCTCTTCATTATAACAAAGCTTCCCGTAACAGGAATAATGACTTGTGATAGTATAAGAGAGTAAAGGAGACAAGATATGCGCTTATTAGAAGACAGGATCCGTAAAGATGGCAAGGTATTACCCGGTGATATTCTGAAAATCGACAGTTTTCTGAATCATCAGATCGATGTGAAACTGATGGATGAGATCGGTAAAGAGTTTTATGAACTGTTCAAAGATACCCACCCGACCAAGATACTGACGATCGAATCCAGCGGGATCGCGATCGCTTCAAGCGCTGCCCGTTTTTTTGATTATATCCCGGTCGTTTTTGCGAAGAAGACCGTTGCTGCGAACATGAACAAGAACACCTACGAGGCCAAGGAACATTCCTATACCAGGAATATCGAATATACGGTACAGGTGGCAAAAGAGTATCTGAATGAAGAAGATGAAGTGCTGATCCTGGATGATTTCCTGGCCAATGGAGAGGCGATGAATTCCCTGATCGAGATCTGCAAGCAGGCAGGCGCGCATATCGTGGGCTGCGGTTCCGTCGTCTGCAAGACGTACCAGCCCGGCGAGAAAAGGATCGCGGATCTTGGCTATCCGGTTCAGGTCCTGGCCAGGGTCAAGAGCATGTCCGATGACGGACAGATCGAGTTTGAATGACAGGAAATATACATTCCTAAGAAGGATGTGAATCGGATCACGATAAACAAAGCTCAGGAGAGAAACATACAGTCATAAAGCAGAGAGGTTTGGGATCGTCCTGAACTTTTATTTCACAAAAGTACAAATGCTTCTTATAAAATGATCCATTCTTTGCTATGATGAAGATGAGGTATAAAGATGAAAGATAATAGAATATTTGAGCTGATCGAAGCAGAGGAAGAACGACAACGCAACAATGTCGAGCTAATCGCTTCAGAGAATTACTGCAGCGAGGAAGTCAGAGCGGCAGTCGGTTCGATCCTCACAAACAAGTATGCGGAAGGATATCCGAATGCCCGTTACTATGGCGGCTGCGTGAATATTGACCAGATCGAAAAACTGGCCAGAGAAAGGGCAAGAGAGCTCTTTGGCTGCGATCATGTGAATGTGCAGCCTCATTCCGGTTCCAGTGCCAATATGGCGGTGTACAGGGCGTTGCTCAAGACAGGAGACAGGATCCTGGGAATGGCTTTGGATGCAGGCGGGCATCTGACCCATGGATACAGGCTTTCCTTTTCAGGCAAAGACTATGAAGCTTACAGCTATGGCGTCGATAAGGAAACGGAATGTCTCGATTATGACGAAATAAGAAAGATCGCACTGGAAGTCAAGCCGCAGATGATCGTCTGCGGAGCCAGTGCCTATACAAGGTTCATCGATTATGAAAAATTCCGCGAGATCGCGGATGAAACCAGAGCCTATCTGATGGTGGATATGGCGCACGTGGCAGGACTGGTTGCGGCAGGTCTGCATCCTTCTCCTGTGCCTTATGCCGATGTGGTGACCAGTACGACGCACAAGACGCTCAGAGGGCCAAGAGGCGGTTTGATCCTGTGCAAGGAACAGTTTGCCAAGCAGATCGATCGGGCGGTTTTCCCGGGTATTCAGGGCGGTCCGCTGTGTCATGTGATCGCGGGCAAGGCTGTCTGTTTCTATGAAGCTCTGCAGCCCGAATTCATCGATTACCAGAAACAGGTTTTAGCCAATGCTCAGGCGCTTGCGGAGGGACTGAGAGAAGAAGGCTTCCGCCTGATCTCCAAAGGAACGGACAATCATATGGTACTTGTCGATGTGAAACATCCGATGGGCGTGACAGGCAAGATGGTAGAAGACGCGTTAGATAAAGTCCATATCACTGTAAACAAGAATTCCATTCCTTACGATGATGAAAAACCTGCCTATACCAGCGGCATCCGTATCGGTACACCGGCTATGACGACCAGAGGATTCAAGGAAGCGGAATTCCGTAAAGTGGCGGAATGGATCTCGCGTATCACCTATAATATCGATTGTGAAACGACCCGGAACGAAGTCGCGGAAGAGGTCAGAGAAGTCATGGCCCGGATCAATGGCTGATATTGAAGATATATTGCAAAGTAATTATAATTATTAAGTAATTAATGAGGTGGCAATGATGAGAATTATACAGAAAATATTTGGATTTATCGGAATGTTGCTGATCGCAGGCGGCGCAGGCGTCTGTTCCTGGGAGTACTTCCGTAACAAGCAGCTGTTTGTCGTGCTGCTGTCGAATACGATCGTCAGAGGTTCGATGGATGTCCTGAAGAAGATGGGGCTGGGTATCCTGGCAATCATCGTCGGTCTGATCTGTCTGGTCGTCTGGCTGAAAGCCGGAAGCGTCGCCAGAAGAAACGAACGTGAAAGAAGCGCTGCTTTGAGGGAACAGGAAAAGGAAAACCGCGAAGAAACGAAGCGTCTGAGAAAAGAAGCGGAAGATGCACGCAGAGAAGCGGAAGAGGCCAAGAAGGAAGCGGAAAAGATCCGTCTGACGCTGGAACCGAAAGAAGAAAAAACCGATAACGAATAATCAGAATACATAGCAGACCCGAAAGGGTCTGCTTTTCTTGTGAAAGGAATATAAACAGACAAGGATATTCCCTGATCATCAGAAACAAAACCGTTTTCTTTGAATGTTATAATGTGCTTGTATGACGGACAAAAAAGGTATCGCTATCTTTGAAGACGACAATATCTCCAGAGCACTGATCCGGCTGGCCATCCCTTCGGTGACCATTTCTCTGATCACGATCATTTACGAAATGATCCATCAGGTCTTCATTGCTCAGCTGAATGATACGGCGATGCTGGCATCGACCTCGTGCACGGTCACGCTGGTGCTGATCATCACCCAGATCGGGGAAGCGGTCGGCGTCGGCGGTTCGACCTACCTGGGAAGACAACTGGGTGCCGGGAATTCTGTCCGTTCCAAGGAGATCGTCAGAGCCTGTATCACACTTGATCTGTTTCTATCGCTGATTCTGATGGCGATCTGTCTTCTGGTCATGAAGCCTTACATCTATTGGCAGACCAGCGATCCTGCGGTCATCAGATATGCGACCTCCTATGGCTATATCGCGATCATCAGCAGCATCTTTCAGGTTTTCCAGCTGACTTTATGCAGTCTCTTTCGCGGCGCGGGAGATGTCCGTTTTCCGTTGAAAGTGATGCTGATGTCAGTCGTGATCACAATCGCCTTGGATCCGCTGTTCATGTTTGTATGTCATCTCGGTATTGCCGGAGCGGCGTTGTCTACCAGTGTAGCGGCTCTGGTTTCGTGCGTTTTATGTTTCTATCATCTGCTGAGCGGCAAGACCTATCTGAGCTGGAAACCGGGCGGTTTCGGGATCGATGAAGAAAGCGTCAGGGCGATCTTCAGCGTGGGAAGCAGCGTCTATCTGCGCAATTTCATGGCTTCCTTCTCGATGGCTGTCTTTTCGAAACAGGTATTTGTCTATGGCACGGAATTCTCCGCGGGTTGCAATGTCGGCAAGTATGCGATCTATTTTGTGAATTTCTTCATCCAGGGCGTATGCAACGGTCTGCTTCCGTTTGCCAGCTATGCCTATGGAGCCGATGACTATCCTCGTCTGTATCAGGCGGCAATGTGGTCGTTCAAGGTGTTGACCGCATATTGCATCATGGCGATGCTGTTTATGGCAGGATGTGCGGAATGGTTCATTTCCTTCTTTACCAGGGATCCGGTAGCGATCTCTTATGGAACGGGATACCTGAAGGCATACAACTATTCTCTGCTGCTGTATTCCGTCTACTACATCATTACGACTTTGCTTCAGGCATCAGGCCGGGGCAAGGCATCGATGGTGGTTTCTTTGAGCAGACAGGGTCTGATCTATGTGCCGCTGCTGATCGTCCTGCCGATGCTGTTTCAGGAAAACGGCATTCTGTTCTCCCAGCCGGTGGCGGACTGGCTGACGGTACTGGCTGCAATCTTCATGTCCAGAGATCTGCTTCAAACGATCTGGGAGAGAAGAAAAACCCCATCCCGGGATGAGGTTTGATCAATCATTGCTGACGGTGGAATCACCGTTTTTTATTCTCCGTTGAAATATGCGGCAGCCAGATCAGGCCGTGCGGATACCGAAGCGGCAACTTCATAGTATCTGCAGAAGTATTCGCCTGCATCGTAAGCTCCCTGTGCCGTATCCGGTACGCTCATCAGAAAATCATATGTGGCACGGTAGCCTCCGGTCAGTTCATGATACATGAACGCCAGCTGTCCATCGATCGTGTCATATTCATATCCGTTTGCTCCGCACCAGCTGACCAGGGAATCTCTTCTTCCTCCGCCCCATTGGATCAGTCCGTAATAGTAATCGCCGACTGTCGGATTGAAACTGCTCTCATATGACATGTTCGCAAGGATGCCACAGGCGGCAGCTCTGCTGAAGCCATAGTCACCGGTCAGCCTGTCATAGATATACTGGTAAGCTTCTCCTGTGTTCATGATGACCTTGTTTCTGATGGTCAGACAGTAGGACGCTTCACTGGTCAGTCCGTTCCTGTCTGTTGCGGTAACCGTGACATTGTAGATGCCTTTGTTCTGAAGATCATAATCGCCACCAATCGTGTAATCCGTGATATCGCCATCGACGACATCATAGATACGTTCGATATTCTCTTTCGGATCATAATCCGTTCCGACATATTTAACGATCGTATCCTTCTTGAATTCGATGATCGGGGCCTGGGTATCGGTGACCTCATAGATCTGGCTGTAGGTCCTGGAAACGGTCTGATGGTAACGTGGAGATTCTGCTTTCACGGTTACGGTCAGTTCCTGTTCGCCGATTGAATAGGAATCGATGTCCTGATCGACCGTCAGTTCGCCATGGGATTCAATGATCAGATCCTTCGCTGCGGCGTTTGAACCGTATTCGATTTTCTGATTCTTGAAAGCAACGGTCAGTTCCTCGTAAGTCTTGCGATAAAGACGGTATCGGTCAAAAAGGATTGTTGCTACAACGATCGCTATAAGCAATAAGATATTTCGTTTGTTTAAAAAGCGCATGAACCTATCATAACCAATTCGGCAGGCAATGTAAAGAAAAGCACAGCTTTCGCTGTGCTGTTAACGTTTTCATTCGGTATAACGGCTTATCATATCCTTCATGACACGGTAGTAAGCCTCTGTATCGATACCGACAGCGACCCGGGAATTGTGCGGTTCTTTTTCCTCGACGACCGTCTGGCCATGGTGTTCACTGTGATCGGCAATCACATAAGTGTATGCACCAAGCCAGGTAAATATTTCGTCATTCAGCAAGCACGCGAACGCGATCGAATCATGCATGGCTTCCTGATTGCGGAAATCGATCAGCTTGGACATCACTTCTTTCACATCCCCGCAGACTTCAGTGATGCCATCGAAGATCTCCTGCCGCAAAGGCGCCTGTCTGGTCACATTCAGACCGATCATATCCACAGGGACTCCGCTTTCAAAAACGATCCTGGCTGCCGGAGCATCATGCCAGATGTTGGCTTCCGCGTATTCCGTGACATTTCCTTTGTCTGTGGTACCGCCCATGACCACGATTTTCTTCACCAGAGAAGGAAGATCGGGATACCTGCTGAAAGCCAGCGCCAGATTGGTCTCCGGACCTACGGTCACTATGACCAGTTCCCCGCCGCATTCTTTGGCAACCTGATAGATCTTTTCACAGGCAGACAAGGGATCCGCTGTCTTTTCTGTTTCCGGGATCTCGACATTTCCCAGACCGTTACGCCCGTGAAACTGTTCCACCGGCTCATCGAATTCTTCCATAAGATAACTGTCTGCCCCTCGGGCGACCGGAATGTCTTCTCTTCGTAACAGTTTCAGAATATTCAGCGCATTTCTGGTCGTCACATCGGTCGCGTTGTTTCCGCCGATCGTACAGATCGCTTTCACATCGAAAAGTTCCGGATAGGCACAAGCCAGAGCGATACAGAAGAAATCATCGACACCCGGATCGGTATCGACTATGATAGAGATTCTATTTGTCATATTTCTATCTGATGAACTTGAGTCATCGTTCTCCTGATTGCATTATATCGGTTCTGATTTTTTCTCTCAAGGCTAACGATTTTCAGAAGAGATATTGCAAAAAAATGAACTCTAAGACAAAATAGAAGAGTAGATATGCTGACTTGGGAGAGCGGCTTATTCCACCGTCTTGGAAAGGCGGCGTACTGCAAGGTACCACAGGTTCAAATCCTGTAGTCAGCGCCATGTATAAAAAAGTGCCCTAAAATAGGGCATTTTTTGTTTAAGTGGGTCCAAAGTGGGTCCATTTCAAGACTTTTTATATATCTCATTCATCTTTTCGATCATCTTCTGCTCCGAATCCTTCAGCAAATGCGAGTATCGGTTCAGCGTCATCTCGATATTGGAATGGCCGACGTACTTGGACACCGTGACGATATCCATGCCGTTGAGGATGGCGTTCGAGATAAAGCTGTGGCGGAAGTCGTGGACCCTACAGTGCGGGAGCTCTGCGGCAGCTGCTGCCTGATCCAGGTATCTTCTCATGGAAGTGCACTTCAGACATTCGATGCCGCCGAACACGAAGTCGCCTTCTTCCTTCATCAACGGCTTTATGGTTTCCATTGCGGTCTCATCCAGAAGGATAGAGCGTCTGCTCTGGGGGTTTTTAAGCCTGTTCAGGCCCTTGTTCATCGACCTGATACTTTTATTGATGTTCGCCCTGTTTCCCTCTATATCTGACTTTGTGAGCGCCATAGCCTCGCCTCTGCGCAGTCCGGTATGATACAGGAATATGAAGAACTTCTTATATACTTCGTTGGGGATCTTCTCCATCAGCCTGTCGAAATCCTCCGGGGAAATGATGTGGATCTCGTGAACGTCGTCCGATGATTTCGGGAACGACTTCAGACACACGGCGAAATCCGGATAGTCGTAATAGGTCATGCCGAACTTCGAGACGGCCTTCACGTTCTGGATCAGCCGGTTCTTCCGGAAGGTGCACAGATCCAGGGAAGCGACCCTGATCCTCCATTCAAGAAGATCTGATCTCTTTATCCTCCGGATGTCTCTGTCGAGAAATTCGCTCGCATATTTCTTCAGAAGGTTACGCTTTGCCCTTATCGTCTCATCGTTGGCAAAGCCGATCTCAGACTTCAGATAGAGTTCCATCAGATCTCTGAAGATAATGAAGCCGGAATTGTCCTGCATGGCCTCTTCGAACTTCCTTGCTTCCTTTTTGGTCCTGAAACCGCGCTTCGACCTTCTGATCTGCTCGCCGGTCATCGCGTTTCTTTCGTACCATCTCACGGTGAATGTACCGTTATCTTCCTTATTGACAGACATATAACCTCCTTTCTATTTGACGCTTAAGACAAAACAATAGAATCAGGGGTGAAAAAATGCGTAAAGAAAAAGCCATCGAGCTCATCAACAAGATGCTCGAGAAACTGGATGACGATATGGTTATCTATATCTATTTCAGGATCCTTGCGATTTACCGCAGAAGGAATCTGAAATAGGTTAAGGGCGATTTATTCGCTCTTTTTGTTGTCCATTCTTTCGGCCAGAGCGTAGATCTCCTTGACGATCGCTTCACGCTTGTCCGGGTTGTTCAGATAATACTCGATCAGGATCCGCTCATTTTTATTTAAACCATATTCCTTGGCGATCTCGTCCAGCATCGTCTGATCATCGAAGAACATCGGAACGTCTTCGCCATCGACCAGCCACTGATAATTGACGTTATAGACATCGCAGATATCGTTGGCCAGACGTTCGGTTAATTTCTGATCATTTCTTTCGTTCTCTATTGCAGAGATTAAACTACCTCCAACACCCAGCTTGCTTGCAAATTCATCCTGCGTTAAGGCCATCGGTTCTCCGGTGGTCTTTTTTACTTTTCCGGCCTTTTTGCCTAACTCAAATCTGAGTATTTTCAGCCTTTCGGCAACTGTGTTCATAAATTTCACCTCGTTTGTTTTGTCGATTATAGAATAACACATTTTTGATAAAATCAAAATCTTTATTTCAAAAAATCAACAAAATACTTGACAATATCAAGAAAAGTGAGATAATTAGGGTACAAAAGTTGATTTTATCAAAATGAAAATTGATAAAATCTTCAAAAACAGAAAAAGGAGAATCCAAAATGACAAAAACAATCACCAAAAACATTGAAGAATTAGGAAGAGACTTCCACATCGCCAGTGAAAAAGAACACGATTACTATGGGAAACTGGAAAGGCTCATCAGCCTCTATCCTCAGATCGAAACCAATCAGCCGATTGAAGATCAGGTTGCGCAGCTGATGAAAGAAGCAGGGAGCAGAAACAGGCTGGAAGCAATCGAAGTGTACGGCGAGTGGAGATACTGGCT
>JAFRVK010000013.1 GCA_017441765.1 Erysipelotrichaceae bacterium | reverse complement strand
CTGAGTCCCTTTATCGAGATCTTCCAGTTCATCGAACGCTTTATGAAAGATCGCTTCCTTCTGGTAAGAATGAATCAGTTCGCTCATTGTCTTCGTACGGCTGATATCGATCTCTTTTTCTTCAGTCAGGAAACCGAACACGATCCCATCCGCGCCCGCCTCCAGCATGTTTCGGGCATCTTTCAACATTGTCTGATACTCCAGCTCATCGTAACAGAAATCGCCTCCTCTTGGCCTGCACATGCAGCAGAGAGGAACATTGATCTTCTCCTTCAATGTTTTGATTGTTTCAAGCGTAGGAGACAGTCCTCCCAGTTCCAATGCGCTGTTCAGTTCGATCCGGTCGATCGGATACTTGCTGGCAGTCAGAGCATCGCCGATATTGCCGATGCATACCTCGATTAATGTATTGTTGATCATGACATAATTATATGATGAAAACATATGTTAAGATGAATGTAGATTATAAAAGGTTATATTTAGGAGAAGGGCATGCCTTGTTTAACGGAACTGCCTGATGGCTACAGAGAACTGAAACAGCTCAATCTGCAGGATGATAAGAAAACGCTACTGATCGTAAACGGTCTGGCTGTCGCCTTGTATCTCATCCTTTTTGCGATTGCTTTTATCATCAAGCCATTCGATCTGGATCTGATCACCATTGATCTGATCGTCAGCCTTCTGACCTGTGTCGCTTTTATCGTATATATGGTCCTGCATGAACTGACGCATGGTATCGCGATGAAACATTTCGGCGGTCAGAGAGTGAAGTATGGCTTTACCGGGCTTTATGCCTATGCGGGAAGCGATGCGGATTATTTCAGCGCCAAGGCATACATCAAGATCGCTTTGGCTCCGTTTGTGCTATGGACCCTGTTCTTTACGGTGCTGCTTATTCTGTGTCATAAGACGCTGTACTGGTCTTTGATTTTCCTGCAGGTCACCAATATCAGCGGGTGTGCAGGCGATATCTATGTGGCTTATCTGGTTTCGAAATATAAAGAAGAAATCTACGTCAGAGATACGGGACTTGATGTGACGATCTATGGAGAAGGATATGAAGAGTGATTATGTGGAACTGACAGGGGTTGGGGAATCGCACCTTAACAGTGAAGAAATCGATATCAAAAATCTGAACGATAATGAAGCCATTATCAAAGCCGAGTATTCGATGATTTCGGCAGGAACGGAACTGTCAAGAGCGTTTGCCTTAAAGCAGGGTTTCAGATATCCGGTACGGCCAGGTTACTGCATGGTCGGGAAAGTCATTTTCAAAGGAAAAGAGATCGATGCGGAAGTCGGAGACCGGGTCTTCGTGAATGCTCCGCACGCTTCGCTGGTACGTTGGCAGAATGGCACGGATGTGCAGGGACCGATGATCATCAGGCTTCCTGAGGATTTTGATCCGATCCGTGCGACTGCCATCAATCTATTATTGGTGGCCATCCAGGGTGTCAATCTGACAGAAGTCAAACTGGGCTATCGTGTGGCGGTTTTCGGCTTAGGGAATATCGGAATACTGACTGCTTTGCTGTATAAGAAAATGGGCTGCGAAGTCGTAGGCCTGGATATTGTAGAAAATCGCTGCGAACTGGCAAGAACCATGGGCGTCGAACGCGTCATCAGCGACAGGGATCAGCTTCAGGCTTTAAAGGAAGCTTTTCCGGAGGGAATCGATATCTGTGTCGATGTGACAGGTCTGGCAAACGTGATCGTCAATGCTGCAGCTGCTGTCAGGAAGTATGGGCAGGTGCTGCTTCTGGGTTCCCCCAGACAGAGCTATGAAACGGATCTGATGCCGTTCTTATCCAATATCCATATGAAGGATATCAGGATCATCGGTGCTTTCAACCAGACGGTCAGTGTCACACCTGTTCCGGGAAGCAACGACAATATGCTTCGCAATTTTAAGACAGCCTGCGGTCTATTAAAGAATGACATCGATATTACGAAAATGATCACAAGGATCATCGATCCGAAAGAGTGCCAGCAGGCCTATTATGATCTGATGTACAACAAAGATCAGACAAACAGCATCGTTTTCGATTGGAATAACTATTGAGGTAGCATGATGAACGCCTGGGAAACGTATTTTGACATCCTGAATGAAGTGGTTGAGAAAGTGAAAGCCACTCAGAGTGAGAACATCATGAAGGCAGCTAAACTGCTGGCAGATACCACAGAGAAGGGTGGGATCATCTATGGCTTCGGT
>JAFRVK010000012.1 GCA_017441765.1 Erysipelotrichaceae bacterium | reverse complement strand
TTCATTATACAGGTTTATCGTTGCAATTTCTAGTGATTTATTATAATATAATTAAGCATTCCGGGATTGGCGGAACTGGTAGACGCGCCAGACTTAGAATCTGGTGGGCGACCGTGGGGGTTCGAGTCCCTTATCCCGGACATTTGTACGCTACCCATTTATGTACTGAAATGTACGTAAATGTCCAAAAAAGTCCCTTAAAATGGGGCTTTTTTTAATTTCAGTGCTTGTTTCATTACTACCCTTTTACTTCCATTTTTGGTCTTTTATTTCCCTATTTTCTGCCACGTTTTTGCCACAAAAAAAGAGGGAGTCGGCAAACTCCCTCTTCGTGTTAGAATCAACACATGGGTACTTAATTATTATATCACAATTTTGCTCCGCAGATAGGACATTTTCCATTAACAGGAGATACCCTGTTTCCACAGTTAGGACATACATTTGAAGAGCTGGATCCCTGAGATACATTCTTAGAACCCTGCCTCATTATATTGGAATAGGCATTGAGATAGCTCTTCTTCACTTGAGGAGACTTCATTCCAGGGTTCTTTATGAGCATCGTCTTGCCGCCGGTGATTGCCGACGGTTTCTTGATGGTTCCGCCCTTCTTAGAACTCTTTTTGGAGCCCTTTTTCTTCGATCCTGAGGACTTTTTGGATGTCTTTGAATAAGCGCCAAGGTAACTCGTATCTCCCTTGAGAAGCTCGTTGTAGACCGTCTTGGATAAGCCCATCTCGGTAGGACTGATATCGTTATCCTTGATGTACTGCAACACGTCATCCAGCAATCCCAGCTCACGGTAGGCAGCAGCGGTCGCCCTGGCTTTGGAGTTGGCAACGGTCTTGCCGTTCTTATCCTTTTCGCCCTTGGCTAACTTGTTCGCCACCTTGAGATTGTACTTTTCTTCATCGCTCAGGCTCATCGAGTTGACGTGATCGGTGAACTTACCGGGATAATAGGAATCCAGTAAAGTATTCTTCCCTTTGTAGGACATTTCCGAATCATTGATCGCATCGATGGTAGCCTGGGTGTAGTCAGCACTTTGACCTTCCGGAGTGTTTGCCTTGATGTCTTTGCGGATGGTATCGATCTCGCCATAAGTAGAGAAGTAATATCCTCTGTCCTCATCGCTGAGACCGGCTGCATCCAGTTTCTCTAAAGCGGTCTTGGATGGCTTCACCCATGAGCCATCATCTTTCTGATAGTACTGGACTCCGCCTACCGAAGCATACTGACCGGAGATATCCATGTTGTCATAGTTATCCAAGGCGGCACGGGCAAGGTCGTTGATCTGCTTTTTGAGTTCCCTTGTCTGTTCCATCTTCTCCTTGTTGGATAAATCGCTGCCCTGGACCTCATGCATCTGTGCATACAGTTTGCCCATTTCCGAACTGACGCTTGCCATATACTTGGCAGAGAGGATCTGTTCATCAGTGGCATTCTTGTCCTTGGTGTCTTTCTGCAACTGCTCATTGAGAGCGTAGAAGTCTGCCACATTCTGGTTCTTCAGAACTGGATCGCTTGTAAATGAATTGAGCAATGCCGTAGCCGGGCCTTTCAGCAGAGGATTGTCTACCGATGTCTCGGTTTCCAGTGTAAGTGCTGGAAGCACCACATCTCCTATAACGCCGGAATACTGGTCCAGAAGATAATTGACTTTCTTTGGACTCAATGCGAACACTTTGGATCCGGTTGCATCCGCCATTTTCTTTGACAGTCTTCCTATCGCTTTGGAAAGTTCATCGGTGGATTCATCATACTGATCCCACTCGTTGTAACCCTGCAGACGCGAAGATACAATGTCATCCCCATACCAGGTCTTATTGCTCATAGTCTGAGAGATAGGAGCAAGGATGTTGTTCTCCAGAGGATTGTTTGGAGCAATGTTGTCAATAAATGAAGTTGCATCATCAACCATAGCATCCCACATGTTCACCTTGCCCTGGATGGTCTCGGCAGCGTTCATCAGAACGGTCTGGTAGAATGTTGCGATCCTACCCTTATTGATCCTTATGAACTTGCCACCTTTCGTCTTGCCTAAAATATAATATTTATCCTTAATGTAATCCGAAAGTTCCTCATAGTCCTTGTCATCTCTCCACAGGAAATCCTGCAAGAGCCTCAATGGAAGACCCGATGCAAGAGTAAGTTTGGCCATCAGGGAGAGGACTCCGCCTATCCCGGCTTTCCTTGCTTTTTTCACGTTGCTCTTCCAGTCGCCGACGTGCTTGTCATATCCTTGGATGGATGCGTTGAGGAATGTGAAACCATACTTGTCCACCGCTTTGGAAACCGTGCCGCCTCGCTTGAAGTTGGTTGTGATCTCAGCTGCATCACGCATCGCTTTCTCCACAGAGTTTCCCGCTTCCAGAGACGCCATGAACTCCGCAAGTCTAGGAGCGGTTTCGACATCATCATTGATTTCCAGAAGTCTGTTTACGACTTTCTTCATCCCTTTGTCTGACTGCTGCTCGTTGAACGCGTCCGCCAGATCACGAGCAGAATAGTTGCTCATGCCACCTCCAAGATTCACAAACTGCTGGTAGAACTCTCCATGGTTGGCTATCTGTGCCCATGCTTCTGCATATTTTGCAGGGAAATTCTTCGCATATTTCGTATTCCATCCTGCATCCTGCAAGTCTTTGGAAGCATTCCTGATAGCGAAGAACGGGTTCCAGGCGGTAAGAAGATTCTTTCTCACCTGGTTTACTTTCGCCCACTTGTCGGCCACTTTCTTCAGATCCTCATTCATCTGTGTGCCGGACTTGAATCCGTCATAGATGATTTTGTCGACAGGGACGGACATCTTCTGCCCATTGCGGTAGAAGGTAAGCATATAATTGCCATCCGCCTCGATTGCCGATTCGATGTCATTCTCCATCACATCATCAATGGCTTCATTCTCAAGATTGTCCGTGACTCCCATAGTCTTTGCGATCTCACTGAACAGATTGTTTCTGTCGAACGTCTTGTACGCTCTCTGGGTGTACCTCTTCAATGATTCATCAAGAGGAAGAATATCGAGATTGCTGCCTTTCATCTTCTTCAGAAGCTTGTTGGCATCCGTAGAGGAATTGCCCTTTTGGTTCTCTACGTTCCTTTCGATTGGAACATAGTGAGGTCTCTTCTTCAGCAGATCATTGTATCCATCCTGGGAGATAAGACCGCCAATCTGCATCTTCAGGTCTTCCTGGACGTAGTTCCAGATCTCCTCAGCTCTCTTTTTGAACTCCGGATGGGATTGCTCGATCTCCGCTATCCTCTGTCTGGAATCATCGTCGGTGAAGTCATCTCCGAATACGGGTTTGTTATCTTCGCCAAACCTTTCGTTCAGAGACATATCATCGACGTTTCTCCAATGATACATATACTCGAAGAACAACTGCCTGTCCGTCTTTGGAAGAGTGCCAAGGATTTCAGTTAGGCTCTTGCCTATCTTCTTCTTTCCGTTCTGGTCGAATCTTCCCTTGTAGATCGTGTTAGATGCTCTAGCATTGGAAGTGATCGCCCAGTCGGTCAGGTCCTTGAGTCTTTCATTGCCTTTGCTTTCGGCAAGATCGACGACTCCGGTATACCTGTCGACAAACTTGAATCTCAGCAGATCCCTTGCCCATTTCTTAAGATTGCTCTTCTTTTCTTTTTCAGGAGTTTCACTTAATACTTTGGCGAGAGACTTGTTTGCTGCATCCATCTGACTCTTGGTAGGAACGGACTGTTTCATATACTTGTCCATCTCTTCATCCGTCATGTTGAGATCGCTAGTTTCGCCTAAAGAGTTTTGTGTCTTGCCAGTTTTGTCATCCTGTGTTACATTAATATTAGATACAGAATAAACGCTGGCTGGGTATTGCACCCCGTCTTCAACGTTTAACTTCTGTATTTTTTTTGTGTCGGAATATACAACCACATAACCGTCATCGATCTGCCGCTGAATAAAGTTTTTAATGCCCGACCTTCCATGAGCTGATGTGACAACATTGTATTCGTCAAATGAACCCTCGTATTGGCTTAGGTCATTAATCAGTATTGGGACAATTACTTGTCTTTTTTTGTAGTCAAATGTTTCTGTAAAAACTATTAGTTTATGCATATGATTGTTTTGTGGTTGATTTGCAAAATGCATTGAATGATGGAGTCCTGGTAGAAGAAGATGACATTGCATTTGATGTTGATGAAGACTAATGTGGCTAGGTAAATTCCTAGCTTTGACTACCCAAACAATTGGATGGTCAAAGGTATGAATATACCAAAGGAGAGAAAAGAATGATTAAGAAAATTAAAACGGTTGGTGATCTTGCAGGTGCATACTTATACCTTCCACATCTCAAGGAAATGGAATTGGATGATGCAACGACGTGGTTAGACCCACATGATGATGAGCATGCCTTTGGGTGGTATTGGGATGATGAAAAGATAGAACTATTCAGACCAATCATAGTTCTATCCGAACCAGGTTGGGACATGATATTCATCATGAAAGAATCAATGGAAAAAGATGATGATTTCTTTGTAACAAAATATGTCAACTGGTGGGCAGGCGCTTATTTCTACAACAACCCAAACTACCCAGACTGGTCAAAAGAAAAGATCCTCAAAGAGAACTTTGGAGATATTGAGATCTAACCAATCATGACTACCCGATGGTAGTCTAGAGTACCCAAGTGATTGGATACTCTAGAGTGCAATAGGCACTAGAAGGAGAGAAAAGAATAATGGCAAAACAAACAAAGAAAGAACTTGCTGCCATTGAAGAAATGCAGCAAAAGAAAAGGGAATACCGTAGGAACTTGCTTATGCAGAGAGAATCATTTAACAAGGATGTGGAAGCTACCCAAAGGTATTGCACCATCAATGATGTAAAAGAAAAGCTTGACTCAAGAGGATACTTACTTGTTGAAGAAGAGCAGAAACTCCTTTCAAGGTATCCTCTTCTTGCAAATCTCAAACCCTGGAGGGCATATGGCAAAAACGAGAAAGAGCGCCGCATATGGGATGCGCTCTACAAGATTGCATATAGTTGCAATGAGGATTGGACAATGGGCCACAAGTTTGACAAGTACATTGAAATGGATGATCTCTACATTGATGACCATATGTGGGATGATGATGAATGTGAGTACGTGTATCTCTATGCATTGCTTTGCGGATTCAAGAGGATTCACTTGTTCAACTCCACATTGATGGATAACCTATTCTGGTTCCTTGACCATGGATGCAAAGTAGTAGACATCAATAAGAGCTACTACAAGTGGAGTGATGAGTGGAGAGATGACCGGAAAGGCATCATCCTTGCATTGCCGGAGGTGGTGGAATGACATACCTGCTTGAAAGATTCGAGAAGATCTATGATGCCCTTTATGAATGCCCGGAAATTGATGACCTTATCCACATTGATGATGCAACGGAAAAAGAGTTCATGGAAAAGAACTGGGACACCATCATAGATTTTACTAATATTGCTTTCATTCTGTTTCTCCTGTGCCTATGAACTGTACCCTTTTAAATGTCTTTGTTACAGTTGTTTCTGTCATGTACCATCCATCTTGCTTTGTTAATTTGCCCTCTATTTGTTCAGCAAGTGGGTCATCTTGTGTGATGGTTATTTCCTCTTTGATTGTTATCATTCTGTTTCTCCCATGATTTCATAAAGGGCTTTGTTATAACCGACATCCTCATCATTGTCATAGATTTCGGTTATCGTTCCACCTGACTTTATCATTCCTCTAGGTTCTTTGAGTTTTGGCATCGGTCTTAATGGACACCAAGATGGCTTTGATGTAATGTCATCAAGTCCGTGTCTTAAATACCAACACCATTCGTTCGGTTCGCCACTAAATCTTAAATGGCAATCCTCACAAGACTTTGGCATATCTACAATTAATATTGCTTTCATTCGCACCACCTTTTAATCACGTCGTTATATTTGTATTCGGCAATTTTGTCGATTGCTATCTTCAAGGCGTGGTCTTCATCCTCTGCCCAAACGCATACAGCATATTCATCTCTATATTCGACACGCATTTTGCTTACCATGAAATCTGTTTCATCCACCATGTAATCAGGAGTATATATGTATGGCGGTTTCTTGTCACACAATTGAACTCTATAAATTTTCATTCCTTCAAAGTATAAGCGATTTTTATTTTCTGTCATCAGTCATTATCGGCCTTCCCTTCCACGGACAGCCGATCCAAATCGTTGCAGTCTTTTTCATAGAGTTCCCTCAAAACATCGGGAATATCGTATCTGAATTCAATAAGACGATTTTCGTCATAGATCCCGTATTCGTTCCGGATCATGGCGATCCTTCTTTGCGGACGCGGTTCTTTCATGATCTCGGAAATCACTTCGTCCCTGTCGTATTCTTCGATATAGAAATCGATGACCCAGGGCATGCCTAATACTTTAATGTAATTGTGATCGTTATTCAGCCTGAATCTGTTTTTTTCGGCGATCTTTCGGATCTTCTGATCCGCTTTCATATCATCGCACTCTCCTTTGACGGCTCCGGAATCTCTTGCCAGACGATAAGTCGTCGTGTTCTCTCCGATATGGTTCTTTAAATAATCAACGATTTTCTGTTCATCAAGTTTCATTTCTCTTTCCCTCCATCGTTATTGTGACAGAAAGAACTACTATCGAGGTCGTTTCTGAAACGACATTTTCCTGTCAGCGGTTTCGTTATATATTGTAGATAGGAGGATCATCCTATGCCTGTGGTTGAAACGGAAAAAGGAATCGAAATCTATTACGAAGAATACGGAAGCGGAGACAAGTATCTGATCTGCTCCCAACAGAGCCATGCCGGACGTTCCCTGGAAAAAGAACTGGTGAACTATGGCTTCCATGTCTTTCTTTTGACAAACCGGGGTTTTGGCAGAAGTACGCATCTCACAGAAGATTATGGTGACTACTGGTATGACCGTTTTGCGGACGATGTCGTACATTTTGCGGATCAGATGGGTATCGACAGGTTCGTCTATTCCGGAGCGTCCCATGGGGCCGGCTGCGGCTGGAGCGTGGTCAAGAACTACCCGGAACGGGTGATCTGTTTCTTTGCAGTCGTACCTGGACCTCACAGTCTGGATGAAGGCAAGATGTCTTTCAAGGAAATGATAGAGAAAGGGCTGATCGTTCTGAAAGAAAGTGTCTCCAAGTTCGATGATCCTGCCCTGCTGGAACGAAGAAGACTTGCCAAGGAAGAGATGGAGCAGGTATTCCAATCGAAAGAATATAAGAAATACTATGATGTCGATGAAGTCAAGAATCTTCATTACGGACGTCCTCTTGCCTATCTGGAGAATGAAGAGAATCTCAAAGCGTTGCTTCATACGATTCAGACGCCTGTGCTGATCCTTGGCGGTGGCGATGACCCGATCAGCCGCAATGATCTGATGGTACGGACGATGGAGAATCTTCCAAACTGCAAGCTTGTGATCTACGGCGGATTCCCTCATGGGATCGATATCTATGAAGAACTTGCCTTTGAGGCCAACCGCTTCTATGAGAATGTCACGAAATCCGGCTACTACTGGGAGCCAGTAAAGATCGGCTAATATAAAACTGATATAATTACTGCATGTGCGAAATCATGTCATATCTATTGGATCAGTATGAAATAAGATATAAAGACAAAACGATCGGTTATTATTACATCTATGAAGATGGCGGGGTTTCCTATTCTGTCGCATGGGGTTGTCCATGGGATATTGAAGAGGAACTGAAAACATTAGGACTGAATAAAGAATTCAAAACAGATGATTCAATCCCGTTGTTTGATGAACTGATCGACGACAGGTTTCGCGTTCCCGGCCGGAAACGGATCATCTATCAGAAAGATCCATTGACGTTGGAACGAAGACCGAAAGAAACCGGTGAACGTTTCTCAGTCTACCGGCGTGCAGCAAACGAGGGAGATCCGGACTATTCCCCCCTTCCTCATGATGCGCCTCATCATGAAGGGCCGAATACGCCGGAAGGAATGCGGGAATGGGCTTCCTGGTATGCCTTCAACAGAATGGATGATGGGACTTATGAAACGGAACTAGATGAAGCATGGTGGTGGGGCGGCGGACACAATGACGGAGGAACCATCCGTCAGGAGATCCCCGAGGAATGGTTTGTACTTCCTTATGAGGAATTCCTGAATCATGTCGTAACGCTTTCTGCCGCGGAACATTACGGCTTTACAGCAGATATGCTGAAAGAAAGAGAAGGACTCAGAGAGTTCTTCGGATTTGAATCATAAACACAAGGAGAAACGATGGCAGATAAGAAATTAAGAGAATTCAGCTACAGCCCCGGCTACAGCGATATGCGCGGTGCCTATCACCGGGAGTTCTTAAAAAAGAATGAAAAGGGAGAATGGGTATTCGTAAGTGAAGACTGCGAGTCGATCAACGATCCCACGATCATCACGACGTATGGCGTTTCTTTGGAAGCAGTCACGGAATTTGAAAAGTATCTCAAAGATAAAGACATCACTTCACTAAAGGATCGGAAAGACAGCGACCTGTTCGCGACAGATTACAGTCCCTGGGAATACCGTATCATTTATGATGATGAAGCCGATGGCAGGATCCGCTGGGACAGCAACAGGATCTCACAGTACAAGGACTATTCTGATCAGGACATCGAACTTTTAAAAGAACTGAATCAGCGTTTCCGTGATCTTCGCGGCGAACAGATCTCACAAGAAATACACAAGAGCAGACGCTGATCTCATCATTAAGGAGGAAACAAATGAAACAACAGATCAAAACAAAAAGCGCCATCTTCCCTATGCCGGTATTGCTGATAGCGACCTTCAATGAAGACGGAACAGTCAACGTGATGAATGCCGCCTGGGGAACGATGCTGGACCATGACGTATTCGCATTGAACCTGGACGAGACCCATAAGACAGTCGAAAACATCCGAAACCGCAAGGGTCTTGTCGTTCATCTGGCGGATGTGAAACATGTGACCGAGGCAGACTATTTCGGTCTGGTCAGTGGAAATCAGATCACAGACAAGCTATCCAAAACCGGAATGACCTATACGAAATCGGAACTGGTCGATGCGCCGATCATCAATGAACTGCCTATCGCCATCGAGTGTAAATTCATCGAATTCCAGGATGATGAAACAGGCATCGGAGTAATTGCCAAGGTACTGCGTACTTCTGTCGAAGAAACATTTCTTAAAGATGGCAAAGTCGATGTTGATGCCCTGCAGATCATCGCTTTCGATCCATTTACCCATGGCTACTATCAGGTAGGAAAACGTATCGGCGAAGCCTTCAAAGACGGTCTGAAACTGAAATAACAATATTGCTACAAACAACAGGCACGGGAAACCGTGCCTGTTTTATGAATCTCGGTATTTTATAAAGCGCTATTTCTTACGGAAGATCGTCTCTCCATTATGGAAGATATCGTTTCGTTTGGAATCTCCTATTTTTTTGCCATTCCTGTCATAATAATCGGTCACTCCATCATGAAAGTAATTCTTTCTGGATGAACCGACTTTCTGACCGTTTTTGTCATAATAGACCGTTTCATCATGATGCCAGTAGCTCGGACGGGAATAGCCCACCTGTTTCCGGTTCTTGTCATCATAATCCACCTGGTCATGATGAAAGACACTCTTGCGGGCTGTACCGGTCTTTCTGCCTTTTTCATCAAAAAAAGTCGTCTCACGAAGCGTGTAATTTTTCCGTGATTTCCTGACATCTTTGTTGAAGAAAAACATCCTGTTTCTATTATAAAACAGTCTAGATTCCTATGGCAGGTTCATTCTGAATTTTGACTTTACTGCAAGCATGGTAGGTATAATGATATTGATGAAATACATTGAATTAAACAATTCCGATCTGAAAGTCTCGCGCATCTGCCTTGGCTGCATGTCTTTCGGCAAACCGGAAGTCGGGCAATACCAGTGGACGCTGGATTATGACGACGCCGAGAAGATCATTCAGAAAGCCTACCATCAGGGAATCAATTTCTTTGATACTTCCAACAACTATTCCGATGGTACTTCCGAACAGTTCCTGGGCAGAGCCTTGAAAGACTATCCCCGTGATTCCTATGTGATCACCACGAAGTGTTATTTCAATGAAGGGAGACTCTCAGCCGAAGCGATCCATCGGGAAGTCGAGAAATCATTAAACAATCTGAATACCGGTCATATCGATATCCTCGTGCTGCATCGTTTTGATTATGACACACCTGTCGAAGAAACACTTGATGCATTGCGGGAAGAAATTCAGAAAGGCCATATCCGTTACTATGGCGCAAGTGCGATGTACGGCTATCAGTTCGCGGAATACTGCTACAAAGCGCAAGAGAAAGGATACCAGCCTTTCACGACATTGCAGAATCACTACAGTCCGATCTATCGGGAAGATGAACGGGATCTCATTCCGGTTGCCAGGCAGTTCAATGTCTCACGCACTTCTTTTGCACCATATGCCGCAGGACGGCTGGCACGCAGGGACTGGTCTGCCGATTCCTTGCGCTATGAACTGGATTCCAAGGAAGGGACCCGCTATGACAGACTCGAGGAGGAAGATCGGAAGATCGCCGAAAGGATCTATGAGCTTTCTCTGAGACACGGCTGCAGCATGAGCAATATCTGCCTGGCCTGGCAGTATGCCAAAGGTGTGGCATCCCCTATCGTCGGCATCACCAAAGAAAAGCATCTTGATGACACGATGAATGCATTGGAAATCGAACTAGACAAAGAAGACGTCGCCTATATCGACGAACTCTATGTGCCTCATCCGATCACATGCAACCGATAAACAATCGCTGCTGAATCAAAAATGTCTTCCGCTACAGGAAGACATTTTTCATTTCAGATCGATTTCCCACCAGAGATTTCCATCTTCCTTCAAATAATAGAAACCGCATCGTTTCAGGACATTCTGGGACTTATAGTTGTCGGACTTCGTATCGGCACGGACAATCCGGATTCCGTGCTGTTTTCCGAATTCAAGGAAAGCGTTCAATGCTTCCGTCATGTAGCCATTCCCGGTATATTTGGGATTCATCCCATATCCGACTTCCGTCACGCCATCGATCGGAACATACTTGTAGTCGATCGATCCGATGATATGGCTGTTCTCTTTCAGTACGATCAGAAATTCAGTAAAGAAGAGATAATGATCAGGATCACTCTCGATCTCTTTCTGCAGTTTTTCCAGGAATCCTTTCAAAAGATAATCAAGTTCTTCTCCCTGATAAACGACTCCGTATTCTTCTTCGAAACGCGGAAGATCCGTATTGAAAAGCAGCAGATTCTGGCTGGTGTAAGGAAACAGAATGAGCCGTTGCGTTTCAATTCGATCAATCATTCTGGAAAGATTCATTGTTTCGTCTCCTGATAGATCAGATGATTCGCTTCATAGGAACGGATCCCGGCTCTGGTGTCGGGGCCAAGGATCAGTTTCTTGAACAGCCAGTTCCCCGGCAAAATATCTTCGCCATGGAAACGGATGTCTCTGACTCTTTTATGAGGGATCAGACTGATCTCTGCTCCGATCGCTTCCGGAATGTCTGTTTCAATGTTTTTTGCGTTTTTGGCATAGATCCTGCTCATCCCATTCATGCGGAAGCCATGTTTCTCCATCATGGAACCCATCATGCCGGGCATGTATTCCAGACTGCCTGTACTGTTGACATAAACCACGGGCACCTCGAATGCTTCCGTATACAGCATACATCTTTCATCATTCTCCTGATGTTCGACTTCAGGTTTATTAGGATCGGCAGGCGCTCCATGCGGGAACAGGATCAGCGACAGTTCTTCATTTTTCACATTCTCATAGAAATGTTTCCTGCGGGAATCGAAACAGATCGCGACTCCCACTCTCCCAAACGGCGTATCGATGCTACTGCCGAAATCACCGCGCTTGAATACCGCGGATTCCCCTTCCGACTTGGACACGGTTCCATATACGCCATCCGGACCCGCGATCATGTAGCGGTTATAAAAGTCATCCTTTTCTTTATCCAGATAGCCGACACCGAGATAAACATGATACTTCTTTGCCATTCCGGTCGCCCACTTCGAAGTCATCTTCCCGCAGTCATCCGCATAGTTCCAGATCTGCTGACTGGCCATATAGCTGCACAAAGCCAGTTCGGGAAGAACCACCAGATCCGGAGAAGGAAGTCGGCTTATCAGTCCTTCGATGTATTCTTTTCTTTTATCGATCCCTTTCAGATCATTGTTCAGTTCCAAAGCAAAGATACGCATTCCATTACCTCAATACACTTCTTTTCAATACTTTCATTATACTCTGCGATAATACGCGTGTTGAAATATACCGGTATTTTTACTGCTATAATGAGATAGGAATGATGTAACATTATCAGACAGGAAGGAAGAAACATGTTGGCTGACTATCACCTGCATTGCGAGTTTTCAGATGATGCAAAAGAACCTATGGAGAATCAGGTCGAAAGAGCGATCGAACTGGGTTTTGACGAGATCTGTTTTACCGATCATGTGGATTATGGAATCAAGAAAGACTGGGAAGAAGGAGAGATCCAATGGAGAAAGGGAGATGGTTTAAGCACGGATTCTGTCGATCTGGAACCTCTGGCTAACGTGGATTATCCCCGGTATTTCGAGAAACTGTCGCTGATGCAGGAACAATACCGCAGCAGGATAAGCATAAAGAAAGGCCTGGAATTCGGCGTCCAGACGATCACCGTCGATAAATATCTGAAATTATATGACCGTTATCGGGATGAACTGGACTTCACGCTGCTGTCGATGCATCAGATCGATAACCTGGAACTGGGGACGACTCAGGACTACCAGCGCGGCAAGACCCAGCAGGAATACAACGAAGGCTACTACAATGAGATCTACGAAGTACAGAAACGATTCAAGGATTATTGCGTACTTGCTCATCTGGATCTGATGGTCCGCTATGATCTGCAAGGGATCTATCCTTTCGAAAAAGTGGAAGACAGGATCGCTGAAATCCTGAAACTGGCGATCAAAGATGGAAAAGGCATTGAAATCAATACTTCCTCCTGGCATTACGGTCTGAAAGATACTATGCCTTCCAGGAAGATACTGAAACTGTACAAGGATCTGGGCGGCACGATCGTCACGATCGGTTCGGATGCGCATACAACCAGGTATCTCGGCGATCATATCAGAGATGCCCGGGCGATACTGAAGAATGAAATCGGCATCGATAAGATCTGTACCTATGAAAAAATGATCCCGCTGTTTCACGAGATCTGAAGATACATATTATTGAATGAACTGTTAATACAGTTCTTTATCCGTAAGGACCCGCCACAGCGAGAAGTATTTTAACAATGAAAAACCGGAAGGTTTATGCAGTTCGTAACGTTCATCGTGATAGGTCAGATAGAGACTGTTGTTGCGGAACATGCCAAGCTTGCTGATCTGGTCCCAGTTCAAGGTCATCGCAAAGCCGTCATCGCTTGTCAGCAGGATGCGATCGCCATAGATCTGAACTTTTATATCATCTTTCAGTAAGGTCCTTTCATTTTTGATGATCTTATACAGATGAAGTTCATCATCCTGTGAGAATGGAAAATCAGATTGTTTTTTCAGTTTTCTTTTATGCTTTCTGAGCCAGTTCTTCTGGAAACTGTTCCATTTGATCGTATTATTCCATTCTTTGATCTTCTCTCCCTGAAGATAGCCATATTCATCATAAATGGCTTTCACTCCGCAAGTGCAGGAGATCTCATTCCCTTTCGCATGAATGGTATCGAATCTCTCACATACGGGACACAGATAAGTCAGGTTCTCGATCCCCTCCGCAAGGTTTTCTCCCTTGTAAGGGATATGATGCTTGTCCTGGTAGGCATACGCATCCGCATCCAGATCCCTGACGATGATCTCATAGATCTCATCGACGCTCAAGTCTTTCAGCTGTTCATAGGAATACTCATTGACAATGCTCCCAAACAGTTTCCCCTTTCGCGGATTCCTTGCCCATCTTGGCGAACGCAGATAGCCGCCGTCGAAACGGTAAGTCACCAGCCCGCACTTGCACTGCTTGAAGATTTCCGCTGTCCTCTTGGAAATGAAACAGGTAGCCCCGTCCCAGGATTTGTTGCCTTCCGGAAACATTGCGACATCGATGCCGGTATTCAGATTCTCGATGATCAGCTGTACGGTCTCATCCGCGCTGGCGCCTTTGCTTCTGGGAATCGGACCCGCCAGAAACTTGATGATCTTGCCGACCGGTCCGGACATGATATTGGCACTTGCCACGAATCTGAAGTGCTTCTTCATGCTGATGACCATCAGCAACGGATCGAAATCGGAATTATGATTCGAAAGAATCAGCACAGGCTTTCCTTCGATTTTGCGGTATTTATAGGAAAAGTTCCGGATGATAACGATGAGCCATCCGATCAGATATCTTAAGAAATGATAGACGAATTTATGACGGATCAGTCCTTTTCGGACATCGCTATTCTTTGCTGCCATTGTTTTTCAGGTACTCGAGATAGTCTTTTTTTGCTTTGGCGATCGGAATCAGGACCAGAGGCATCCACAAAGCGGCAACGATGAATGTCACCCAGTTTGCCGAATAACCGGCGACGCCGTATTCGTTCTGCATCGCAAAACCGAAATGTTTGATCAGGAACGAACCGATCGGCGTGCCGATGCACATCGGAATGACCACATAGAAGATCTGCCGTATGCCTTCCGACTGTCCGTGCATGCTTTGAGGCATGCAGTTCTTCAGCATGACCATCAGCGCCTGATAGATGCACATGTATCCCGTACCGAACAGGAAGATGCCCAGGCAGGTCACGATCGTATTCGGGATCCAGACGATCAAAAGACCGGCGATCGTGAGTGCGACGGAGATATACATGATATTGTAGAACTTGCCGTTATCAAGATATCTGGAACACAGGAAAGTAAAAGGCAAAGCCGCAATCAGCGGCAGTCCCAGAACCAGTCCGGCATTGCCTGTCGTGTAGCCCTGGGTATAGACCAGGAAGTTTGTCAGATGCGAGAAATACATCTGGAAACCGATGAAATAGGTCGCAAATATGATGCAGATATCTTTCATCAGCACATTTTTCTTCAGGATCGAGAAATCAAAGACAGCAAAAACCTGATGCCAGAATCCTTTCGGATCCTTATTGGGTATCAGATCCGGAGCATCTTTGACCATGAAGTGGACGCCGATACTCATAAGGACCAGGAAGACGCCAAGCACGATGAAGAACTTGAAGTAGTCGATCTTCTCGATGATCTTACCAAACAGCAAGCCGCCCAGGATCGTTCCAGCGACCGGCAGTACGGCGACAACTGCGCCCATCTTGCCGCGGTTTCCCTCTTCGGTAATATCCGTCGTCCAGGCAATGAAACCCGAATCGTTTGCCATTGCACCGATGAAACTCATCACACAGTCAGCAATGACAACCAGAGCCGTCAGCGCGACCATATTCGAATGATCCATATATTCTGTCAGACCAAACAGAACGACCGTAATACCCCAGGCAGCATAACCGATCAGCATCTGCGGTCTGCGTTTTGCCAGACGGTCGCCTAACGTTCCCCAGACGAAACAGCCGAATGTGCTGGCCAGAGCGCTTAAAGCCACCATCCAGGAAATGATCGAAGCATCCGGAGCGATCTTGGTGTATACAAAATTAGGATACCAGGTATTCTCAACACACCAGATCAGCTGACCGGCCAATCCGACAATTACCACAAAAAGCCATTCTTTGCCTGTAAGAACCCGCAGGCCTTTCTCGTTTCGATGAATTTCCAACGTCTTTTTGTTTTTCTTTTCACTCATAAACGATCCCCCAAAGAAAATAAAACCAACCAGTGCTTATTATAACACGCATTGTGTCATATATCATGGCTGATGATTTATTTATTATTTAAATATTGGAAATACTCTTCTTTCGACAAAGATGCTTTGAATTCTTTCTTGATTTTCCGGACATATTCCGGATTCTCTGACAGGTATCGTACCGTATCGATGACGATCTCGGCAGGCTCCAGGTAGGCTCTTTTTTTATCAGCGATGCACAGATCCTTTCCATGGCAGTTACCGGAAAAACCGCTGTAGCCGAACTGCACCGTCGGCTTGAAGCAGGACAGATCTCCGATGTCCCCTGCCGCCATGGAGAGTTCGTTGTCATGGATCTCATCCGGAGTGCAATAGTTCAGCATCTTTTCTCTGATGATATCGTTGATCGGTCCGGACTGGTGCATCGGCAGATAGCCAGGCATCGATTGGATCGAAGCAGAGGCGCCTATGGCTTTTGCGCAGTATTTTGCAGCCTGATCGACTTTTGCCGCGACTTCCTGCAGCGTTTCCTGATTCGATGAACGGACATAGCACTCATATACGGTCTTTTCCGGAATCGAATTGACGGTCTGCCCTCCTTCTGCCAGGATGCCGTGGATACGCACGTGATCCTCTTCTTTAAATGTCTCTCTGAGCATATTGACCGCATTATCAAACAATACAAACGCATTCAGCGCATTGATCCCCTGATCCGGAGAAACCGCAGCGTGGGTGGCTTTGCCCCTAAAAGTGATCTTCTTGTAGATGAAACCGCACAAAGAAGTATTCAAAGAAAAATGATAGTTCCCCTGGCCCATGGTATGCAGATGAATGAAAAGATCTTCTTCATCGAACATTCCTTCCGCCAGCATATTCACTTTCCCGCCGATATACCTGATTTCTTTCTTTCTGATCAGTTCTTCACGGAAAGCGATGTCGGTAAACTCTTCGGCTGGCGTAAAATAGAGCGTTATGGTACCTTTTCCGAGAATCTCTTTCAGCCGAACCAATGCATAAGCCATGATAGCGCATTGCGTAGAATGCCCGCAGCTGTGCGCGGCATTGCTGTCGTTTTTATTCGCAAACGGATGTCCAAGCGTCGGGATCGCATCCAGTTCGGCAATCAGCCCGATCCGGGGAGAACCTGAACCGACGCTGACCTTGAAGGCCGTTCTCAGTCCCAGATCGGTCACCTTCAAGTCATGCTTCTCGAAGTACTCCGTCAATATCCTCTTGTTGGTGAATTCTTTGTATCCCAGTTCAGGATGCCGGAACAGTTCATCCCCTAATGCATACAGTTCTTCTACATCTTTTTTCATATGTTTATCCTCAATACCATTCTAACTGATTCCAAACTGAATTGCGCTCTGTTTTCATTTTGACATGCCTGTTTCCATTGGCTATAATGAGCATGATTTTGTTTATCTGATAGAAAAGAGAAAACCGTTATGTGTACAAGTGTCATAGTAAACAAGAAGAAAACGATCGTCGGATGGAATCTGGATCTTCTGGATATGGAATATCGTGTCAGGCCTTCTGAAGAAGGCGTTTTCATCGAGATCAACGATGCCAAAGAAGGATGGATGCCGCTGTTTGGAGGCAATGTCCGCGGTGATTTTGTCGGCATGCCGACCTGCTGGCCATATGACCGACGCAGCGATCCGGTTTCAGGTAATGAATGGAATGTCATCCTTCTGGATATCGACCTTCTGACGAAGAAGAAGACCCTGCAGGAGATCAAAGAGATCGTTGAGAACGAAGACATCTGCAGCGTGCCGGGTCTGACCTTCATGTCCTCTTTATCTGACTGTGAAGGCAATGTGCTGCACATCGTTCCGGGACAGGGATCTGTCTATCAGGAAAAACCGGAATATGCCTTAATGACAAACTTCTCTCCATTCAAGATGGATGCAGAAACGCATCCATGGATGGGCTGGGACCGCTACCGGAAAGCAGAAGAGATGCTGAAAGAAACGACAGATGATTTTTCTGTAGAGGATTGTTTCAATATCCTCAAAGCAGTGTCGCAGACGGTCTGTCCTACGGTCGTATCCATGGTTTATGATGTAACGGAAAAAACGATCTGCTGGTGTGAAAACAGGCAATGGGATACCATTTTACAGAAAACATTTTAGAAACGGAGACAGTATGAAACGGGAACTTGGTATCGCCAGATGCGGACTGGCCTGCTGCTTGTGCAGCGAAAATGTCACGTGCAAAGGCTGCAAGCAGGATGGATTCCTTGATCTGTCCTGGTGCAAGGATGCAGAGTGGTGTGAAAACCGAAACTGCTGTATCGAAAATGGTCTGACGGCTTGCTGGGCTTGCAGCAATACCGATTGCAGAAAAGGACTGTTTGCTGAAAAGATTAAGGCTCTGGCCTTTACAGAGTATGCAAGACGCTTTGGAGTCGAAGAACTTTTGGATCGTCTGGAAGAGAATGAAAAAGCCGGTATCGTGTATCATAGAACGGGAATCATCGGCGATTATGATGAATTCGATGATGTGGAAGAACTGATCAAATTCATCAGAACAGGAAAGAAGAAGACCAAAGAATATATCGCTTACTGCGGTCTGGATTGTGAAACTTGCGAGGCACGCATCGCGACGGAACAGAATGATGATGAAATGCGCCAGCGGGTAGCGAAAGAATGGTCGGAACTGAATCGGACCGAGATCACGGCAGAAATGATCAACTGTACGGGCTGCCGATTGGAGGGTGTAAAAACGCCTTACTGCGCTTTCATCTGTCCGATCCGGCAATGTGCCTTGGCAAAAGGATATGAAACCTGCGCGGATTGTGCAGAGATGGATACCTGCGAGAAAATAGCAGCGATCCACGCCAACAATCCGGTCGCTGCAGACAATCTGAAAAAGAAATAAACAGAAGAAATGTAAAGGAGTATTTATTATGGATCTGAAATTTATCTTAGTGTGGACTGCGTTTATTGCGGTATTTCTGTTTGGCGTTTTCTTTTCCAAACGCTTGAATCGGCAGATCAAGGAAGAAGGAATCGAAACAGAAGGCGTGATCTCGCGCGTTTACGATGCGGGCCAGCCGGATGAGATCGACATCCATGTCTGTGCCCGTTATACGACCGAAGATGGCGAAGAAGTCGAAGGGATCCTGACCAACGCTCCGGATAATCTCGTTCCTGGCCAGCATGTCCGGATCAAGTATCATCCGAGATACAAAGAAAATGCCCGTCTGATCGAGATCCTGTCGGAACAGACGCTGTAAAGGAGAACTTATGTCTGTTGTTTTGGAAGGGATCGCATTCAGTTTCTGGCTGCTGCTTATTTGCGTCATCCTGATCAAGGATGGATCGGTCGGCGGTGTCATTTTCTATGAAAATGATGTCAAGGAAAGAGTCGTTGAACTGGGGCTCATCACGAAGGATGAAATCCGAAAACGTTCCATCATCAGTTCGATCGCACTGTTTGCGCCATTGCTGTTTGCGGTTCCGCTGCTGGTCTACCGTGTCAATGGTGCCAGCGGTTTTAAAGATGCATTCTTACAGATGTGCGGGATCTATCTGATTGCCGGACTGTTCGATCGGCTCTTCATCGACTGGTACTGGGTGGGACATACGAAAGCCTGGATCATTCCCGGAACGGAGGATCTGCAGCCGTATATCCCCAAGAAAACGCTGATCGGCAAGTGGCTGGGCACTCTGATCGGATTCCCGTTGATTGCAGCAATCATAGCAAAGATCGTTGAACTGTTGTTCTAAGTATGAAAAAGACAACTCCTGACTTATTCAGAGTTGCCTTTTTGTTTTAGTTATACTTGCTGCCGAACCGTTCCAGCAGACGTTTCATGGCCTCATCTTCATTGATTGGCTCTTCTTTTTTTATTTCTTCTTTTTTCTGATGATACGGCCTGTTTTTGGCTTTTTTCAATGATCTGTCTTTCTGTTGAGCATCCCGTTCTGCCAATTCGTTCAGTGAAAGCAAAGACAGCTGTACACGGTGTTTCTCTTCGTCGATGCCATAAACATAGACCTTGACGATATCGCCTACCGAGACGACTTCGCTCGGATGAGAGATCCTTCGATTTGCCATCCGCGAGATATGTACCAGCCCGTCATCATGCAAGCCGATATCGACGAACGCACCGAAATCGACCACATTACGTACAGTCCCTGACAATTCATCTCCGACTTTCAGATCGGAGAGTTCCAGGATATCGGACTTAAGGATCGCGCCATCGAACTGGTCACGGTAGTCTCTTAAAGGCATCCTGATGCAGTCTTTGATGTCCTGCAGAGTGTAGGGATCGATTGATAGTTCTGCGATCTTTTCGTCATTGAAACGGATCTCGGGATCACCCAAGCGTTCAATGTTGCTGGCGTTCATGACAGCTTTTGCCAGTTCATAGGATTCCGGATGGATATTGGTCGCATCCAACGGCTCTTCGCCATCGATGATGCGCAAGAAACCTGCACACTGTTCATAGGCTTTTTCGCCGATCTTTTTGACTTTCAGCAGTTGTTTGCGATTACTGAACTTGCCATTGCTGTTACGGTAATTGACGATCTCGTTGGCACTGGCTTTGTTCAGACCTGAAATGTGCTCCAGCAGCTCCGTAGAAGCCGTATTCACATCCGCCCCTACCCGGTTGACTACCTTCATGATCGCTTCATCCAGACGTTCATTCAAAGCTTTTTCCGGCAGGTCGTGCTGGTATTGTCCGACGCCGATGGCTTTCGGATCGATCTTGATGAGCTCTGCCAGAGGATCCAGAAGACGTCTGCCGATCGATACCGCAGACCGTTCTTCGACCTGCAGATCCGGGAATTCTTTCCGTGCCTCTTCCTGGGCGGACCAGACAGAAGCTCCTGCTTCGGAGACGATCGCATATTCCACGTCAAGATCGTTTTCTTTGATCAGCTCGCTGACCAGTTTTTCGGATTCTCTGGAAGCTGTTCCGTTGCCGATGGCAATGATCCTGACTTTATGACGCCTGATCAGATCCAGCAGCACTTTCTTGTCTCTGCTCATATCAGTATTGTTCTTGCGGAACGGATATATTTTAGATACTTCCAGCATCTTTCCTGTCTCATCGACGACCGCAAGCTTGCATCCGTTGTAGAAGCCTGGGTCAAATCCCAAGACGACTCTGCCCTTCAATGGAGCCTGAGACAAGAGCTTCTCCAGATTGAGTGAGAATACTTCGATCGAAGCATCCTGCGCGCGCTTGGACAGATCACCACGGATTTCGTTCTCGATCGAAGGCAGTAGCAAGCGATCGATTCCGTCATCCAGAGCGTCCTTCACGATCTGCTCGGCATCGCTTCGTTTATCGGAAAGATAATGCTGATGCGCAAGATCCTTGAGATGATCGACATCATAAGACAGATCGACGCCGATGACTTTTTCTTTCTCGGCGCGATCGATGGCCATGATCCGATGATCGGCGATCTCTTTCACTTTCTCCGAATAATCATAGTACATCTCATAGATCTTCTTCTCATCGACGGCATCCTTCTTGAGTTTTGTTTCGATGGAAGCGGTCTGTTCGATCAGTTCCATGAATTTCCAGCGCAGCTGGGCGTTATCCGAAACATTTTCGGCGATGATATCTTTTGCTCCCTGGATGGCGTCTTCTGTCGTTTTGACTTCTTCATTGAGATACTTTTCTGCTTCTTTCTCGAGATCGACCGTTTCCGGAAGACTCAGCAGAAGATCTGCCAGAGGCTGCAGTCCGTTTTTGATGGCAATGGCTGCCCTGGTCTTTTTCTTCTGCTTGTAAGGCTTGTACAGGTCCTCGACCTGGGAAAGTTTCGTACACGCATTGATCTGCTGACGAAGCTCGTCGGTCAGCTTCCCCTGCGTCTCGATCAGATTGAGAACGGCTTCTTTCCGTTCTGCCAGATTCAGTTCATATTTATATGTCTTTTCTATCGTCAGGATCTGTTCCTCATCCAAAGCCCCTGTCGCTTCCTTACGGTAACGGGCGATGAACGGAACAGTGTCCCCTTCTTCCAACATTTTCAGTACAGTTTCCACCTGAGCGATTCTCACGTTGAGCTGCTCGGCGATCGCTTTGATAATCGTAGCATCCATATTCTTAAAACCTCACAAAGACCATTGTATCGCATTTGCATCTCTTTTTAACAAGCTCTTAAAGAAAATGATAGAATATAGAATGTAATCAAGAGGTAAATATTATGATCATAATCGCTACAGATTCTGCTGCCGATTTCGAACTGGAAGAACTCCAAAAAATGAACGTCGAATATCTGCCGATGTCCGTCAGTTTCGGCGATGACAACTATCTGGAAAACATCTCGATCACCAAGAACCAGTTCTTTGAACGCCTGCAGACCGACAGTAATTTTCCTAAGACATCTCAGCCTGCCCCTTCCCTGTTTGAAGAACTGTTTGAGAAGGCTCAGACAAACGGAGATGATGTCATCTATATCCCGTTATCGAAAGAACTCTCCGGAGACTATCAGACCGCGATGTCTGTCAGGAATATGGTCGGTTACGATCGGGTCTATATCATCGATACGATGAGCTGCACAGGAGGACAAAGGCTGCTGGTGGAAAAGGCTGTCGCTTTGCGGGACGAAGGAAAGACCGCCCTGGAGATCGTCGATTTCATCAATGAACTGAAATACCGCACCGAGATCCTGACGATCATGGATACTTTGGAGTATCTGTATAAGAACGGGCGTATTTCGAATGTGAGCTACTATATCGCACAGCTTGGTCACATCAAACCGATCATGCATAACGGAGCAAGCTGTCAGGGCAAAGCCGATATTCCTGCCAAACACATCGGTATCAGGAAAGCGATCCAGTATATCGTCGATCAGATGGAAAATAAAACAGACCTGGATTACCCGGTCTATGTGATGTATACGTATGTAAAGGATAACGCATATAAGCTGAGAGACAAGCTCCTGGAAGCAGGCTACGACATTCCGGAGGAACACATCATTCCGGTCGGAGCGACCGTCGGTGCGCATATCGGCCCGAATGCCTGCGCTGTCGCATATATCCGCAAATAGCTATTTCTCTAATTCATCGATCAGATACAGGATCCTCTTCCAAGTAATCTGATCTTTTTCTTTCTGCATCCTTTCCTGATACACAGGATCCTCGGGATGCATCTGTGCCATGAGATGGGCATAGTAATAACGTCCGAATGCTTCATACTCGCTGGTATCGACTTTGATCTCTTCCGGCGAGTATTTGTTTTTGAAAGAAAGCTCATAGATGTCATAATATTCACCATTTTCAAAATGGTCATTCATGACACTGAGACCGTATGACCGGTTGAAATAACTGATATCGTTCTTGATCTCCATGAAAGCTCCTAAGGCATTGCAGAACAGCACAATGGTAAACAGGACGATCAGAAAACGTGCCAAAGAGACCCATCTATTCTTCATTGTTCAACCTCTCATCGATTAAAACCACAATCGCGCTCGAATTCATTGAAGAAAGACCGGCGATATCTTCCTCCGTCAGATGCAGGAAGGTCTTAAGAAACAGTTCGTATTCCTCTTTGATCTCACTCATGTATTGAAGCACCAGAGGGTCATCTTCCCAGCGCTGAGAACTCACATAATCATCCTCAAAGTCTTTGATGTGCTGACACATCTTGACAAGAGGGTCGGTATAGTAATCCTGATTGACATAAAGATGATTGGTAAAACTCCGGATGACCTGGCAGTAGTCATAAGCCATACTGTAGACCATGGAATATTCGCGATAATCCCTGTAGTTGGCATCGTTGCGGTCGTAGCATACGACAAAAGCCGGATAATCGCGATCTTTCAGCAGACTGTCGAGTTCTTCCTTGACTTCACTGACCGGCCGGTCGGAAACGGCGATCTTTTCCGCGATATCGTAGCTGGCTCCCCATACCGGGATCATCAGCATATTCGCAATCAGCAGCATGACTAAAACGATCAGCAGGTTGTAGCCCTTCTTGGTCTTCTTGACCTCGGTCATGACCTCCTGTTTGGTTTTCTTGTAGTCTTTATCCAGTTTCGCCAGCTTCTCAAGATGTTCCTTGGCTTCTTCGTTGATCTCGCCGCAGTAAGGACACTTGGCCTGATCCAGAGACAGTGGCGCTCCGCATTTCTTACAGTTGACCATCAGTTGCCCTCCTTGAGATACTTATCCAGCTCAGAAGCAGTGAGATAACCGTATTCATCGGCATGCGTTTCATAGATCTCTACAAGTTCCTGTTCGCTGTAGCCCTTTTCTTCCATTCTCGAAATGATCTGTCTGCGATCTTCTTCATATTCGTTCCAGTCATCCTGCGTCCACTTCTCCGGGCTGCAGAAATAATCCGGGTCACAGAGGAAATAAAGGACTTTTGTCAATTCATAGGTGTTGAAATAGGAAGAATCCAGAGTACCTGATACATCCTGATACTGTTTGCGCAGACAATAGGTATCATAGTGAGACCACCGGCCAACGACTCGCGTATTCTGATAATAAAGCGTATTGATCAAAGAGAAATCATTGTTTTCAAATGCTTCATTCAGCTTATCGATATTCTCTTCTTCCCACATGATATCGTCATAGGCTTCCTGATCGTATTTTGGGTCATTGAAGTAGTTCACACGCATGAAACGGCTTGCCAGGTATGCCAGACCGATCACGATCAGAATCATCAGCAGGCCTCTTAAAATCGACATTAGAATGAGCTTGCTGATGGAATTATATGCTTCAGCCTTCAAACCGAAAACACGGTCAATGATATCCCTGATCTTCTGACGATATTTCTTATAGGCACCTTTCTTGTTCATCGTGCCGCAGTATGGGCACTTATCCAGTTCATCTGAAAAGATACCGCCGCAGTTTTTGCATTTCATCTTCTATATCTTATCACTAAAGAGAAAAAGAAAGAAATGGCTTACGCCATCTCTTCCAGGAAAACTTTATATGCCTGATAGGCTTCATAGATATCGCCCTTGGAAGCGACTTCATACGGGGCATGCATATTCTGTACGGCAATGCCCGCATCGATCACATCCATATTCTTGTTGGCGAGGATGTAGGCGATCGTACCTCCTCCGCCCTGATCGACCTTTCCTAATTCAGAGAACTGGTAGACGATCTTTTTATCATCCAGGATCCTGCGGATCTTGGCGATGTATTCCGGCGTCGCATCGCTGGAACCGCCCTTGCCTCCCGAACCGGTAAATTTATTGAAAGAAATTCCTTTTCCGAGATATGCGGCATTCTTTGGTTCGTTGACGGATGGATAATTCGGATCGAAACCTGCAGAGACATCGCTTGACAGCATAAATGACCGTTCCAGACAGTGTCTCAGTTTCAGTCCAGTAAGAGAATCTGCTTTCTCCAGCAATTCAGCGACACAGTTCTCAAAGAACGCGGACTGCGCTCCGGTCGCACCGACAGAACCGATTTCTTCCTTATCGGTCAAGATGCAAGCAGAAGTCCTGTCAGGATCTTTCGTTTCAAGGATCGCCATCAGCGACGTAAAGGCACAGATCCGATCGTCATGGCCATAGGCCATCACCATGCTCCGATCCAGTCCGAGATCTCTCGCTTTCCCTGATGGAACCAGTTCCAGTTCCGCAGAAATGAAATCTTCTTCTTCGATATCATAGTCCTCTTTCAGGATCTTCAGGATATTCTTTTTGACCGGTTCTTCTTTTTCTTCCCTCTTTACAGGTATCGAACCGACCAGGGCATTGAGATCTTCGCCTTCCACGACTTTCGAACCGGTCTTCTGCAGCTGGTCGCGTGAAAGATGGATCAGAAGATCCGAAATCTTCACGACAGGATCTTTTTCATCTTCACCGATCACGACCTTGATGGTTTTGCCATCCTTCTTGCAGACAACGCCATGGATGGCCAAAGGAAGCGCGACCCACTGATACTTCTTGATCCCTCCGTAGTAATGCGTGTCCATCAGGACCAGACCATTGTCTTCATACAGCGGATTCTGCTTCAGATCGATACGCGGAGAATCGATATGGGCGCCCAAAATGTTCATGCCATCCTCCAGTTTGTTTTCGCCTATCACGAACAATGCCAGCGATTTTCCGCGGTTATTGAAATAATACCTGTCTCCGGCTTTGACTTTCTTAGGATCCCTGAATTCCTTGAAACCTGCTTTTTCTGCCAGAGCGATCGAAGCATCGACCGCCTCCCGTTCCGTCTTGGCATGATCCAGGAATGTTTTATACTCCTCGGAAAATGTCATGACTTTCTTTATTTTCTTCGCATCATATTTTTCCCATACTGTTTTCATCATTAACCTCTTTCTAAAAAGATCTGTAAGCCTCTTTGATTCTTTCTGTAAACTTTTCTCTATCTACATTCAGGAACGCCTTGCAGTGACGGTCCTCAAATTTATAGTCTGTCCATAGATCGCTCACGGTCTTGCCGAAGCTGATCGTACCCTGCGTCTCGACATAGATGCCGCACTCGTATCCTTCGAACCATTCAGGGTGAGCGATATACAGGATCGGACAGGAATCGTGTTCGCAGATCCCTTCCCAATGAAGCTGTGCCCTGTATTCGTACAGCAGATGATTGGAATCTCTGAACAAATCGGAAACCCGGTTTCCATAGGAGATGATCTCATCGATATCATCATCATTCAGAAACGCCTTGTGTGTCACATCGAGTCCGAACAGGTTGATCCTGATTCCGGATCGGAAGACGGCTTCAGCCGCCTGCGGATCGCAAAGGATATTGAATTCCGCACAAGGAGTGATATTCCCGCCGATCAGGGCTCCGCCCATGATGTTGAGTTCCTTGATGCAGTCAACGATATCGGGATGATTGGCGATCGCGATCGCGATATTGGTCAGCGGTCCGATCGGACAGACGATCAGTTCGCCCTTGTAGTGCTGTGCCGCTTCATACAGGGCGTCCCAGGCTTTTCCGGTCTCCTTTGGCGCATCAGACAAAGGGATCTCCGCTCCGCCCAGACCGTTATTGCCATGCACATAGGCTGCCGTCCGTCCTTCAATGATCAGAGGACGGTCCGCACCGGGAAAGACTCTGACATCTTTCCGGCCAACTAGAGACAGGACATCCCTGGCATTGCGGAACGCATTTTCCAGCGATGTATTGCCGGCAACTGCCGACACGCCGACGATTTCAATTTCTTCCAGCATCGATGCTGTAACCAGAGCGACCGCATCATCCACACCGGTATCGGTATCGATCCATACAGGTATCTTGTTCATCTCAGACCTCCCATCCCTCATACTTGCTGCAGGCTTCGACCAGATAGTCTACGAATTTCTGTCGATCCAGTCCTACGACGCATCGACAATTCGGTTCTTTGCCCAGTTTTCCCTGATAATCGGCGATCGTCGCTCCGCGGCAATAGCGTCCCGACAGTTCGATATCGACATAATAATCGCGGATATCAAAGATCTCGGGATGTACCAGCGACATGACCGCGCAAGGATCATGTGTCGTCGCTCCTGCCCAGCCTAGCGATTTCACATGGATGAAAAAGAAATCGAACCAGCCTGCCACGGTTTCGGCGATCGGATTATGCAAAGCCCTGATGCGCTCGAATTCTTCCGGATAGACCAAAGCCTGTTCCGTGACATCGAGCCCGCACATCTGCAGCGGTACGCCGCTGTGATAGACGGTATATGCCGCTTCCGGATCCACCAGGATATTGAATTCCGCTCCGGAAGTCCAGTTTCCGTTTCGCAGGCCGCCTCCCATCGTCGAGATCATTTCGATCTTTTCTTTCAGTTCGGGATGTGCCAGAAGCAACGCAGCGACATTGGTCTGTGCGCCGGTCGAAATGATCGTTACTTTTTCTTCCGATTCCTGAAGGACTTTTGCCATCATTTCAATGGCAGAAAGATCGCTTAATGGAAGATGCGGCTCCGGCAGTTTCGGTCCGTCGAGTCCCGTTTCCCCATGGAAATTCGGAGCGATGATCAGATCGGAACAAAGGGGCTTGTTCCTTCCTTTTGCGACTTGCACATCCAGATGAAGCAAAGCCGCGATCCTTCGCGCGTTATACGTCACTTTTTCCAGTGTCTGGTTTCCGGCAACTGTCGTGATCGCTTTGATATCAAAATCATCGATCGTCGAAGCCAGGACCCAGGCGATCGCATCATCGTGCCCAGGATCGCCATCCAGAATCACCGGTCTTTTTTTCTTATTATCCATAGCTTAGAGGCCTTTCCAATATAGTTTTATTTTAACATATGGTTATAATTAGAATGTAAGGATGGTAAACACGATGAAATATAATTTCCCTAAAATCGATCTTCATCTTCATTTGGATGGTTCGTTCCGTCCGGAAACGGTCTGGGAACTGGTTCAGGAACAGAATGCGCCTGCACCTGCCGATACGCTGGAAGGCTATAAGCAGTTCATCTACAAATGCGTCCATTCCGGAGCGGTCAACGAGTATCTGAAGGCCTTCGATGCCCCGCTCATGGTCATGCAGGACAGGGAGTCCCTGATCCGTGTCACGAAAGAACTGGTCGAGGATATCGCGAAACAGGGACTGGTCTATGCCGAGATCCGTTTCGCTCCGCAGCTGCATACAAACAAAGGCATGACGCAAAGAGAAGCGATCGAAGCGGTCCTGGAAGGCGCCAGGATCGGCATGGAAGAGAATCCGACGATCAAGGTAGGCATCATCTGCTGCCTGATGTGCCAGGGAGCGGAAACGGTGAACTGGGATGCGAATATGGAAACTGCCACGATCGTGCATGAATATCTCGACAAAGGCGTCGTATGCATGGATCTCGCCGGCGCGGAAGGTTTCGTGCCATTGACGAATTTTGCGCCATTGTTCAAGACTGCGAAAGATCTGGGCACTCCGCTGATCTGTCATGCGGGCGATTCCCAGGACTGGGTTACAGTGAGAGATGCCATCGACATGGGTGCTGTCCGTATCGGTCATGGCCATCACGTCTATGAAAACCCTGCTCTGTCAAGATACTGCGCTGATCATGAGATCGCTCTGGAAATCTGTCCGACTTCCAATGTCCAGTGCCAGACCAGAGAGACCTATGAGCTACATCCTGCCTACAATCTCTATGCCTTAGGCGTACCGGTTACGATCAATACCGATAATATGACGATGTCCGATACCAATCTTGATATCGAATATGACCACTGTCTGAATGAGATGGGTTTTGAATATGAAGATCTGATCCTGATGAATATCAATTCAGCGAAGTATTCCTTCATGCCGAAAGAAGACAAGGAAAGGATCATCAAAGAACTGGAAAAATGTCTAGACGAGGTATGTAAAGAATGAAACAGGCACATATACAGCTGGATGAAAGCGCAAGCGCGCCTTGCGCGCTGATGCCCGGAGATCCCAAAAGAGTCGATGTCATCGCGGAATGCCTTGAAAATGTACAGGAACTGACGTTCAACCGGGAATACCGTTCCATCATTGGCACCTACAAGGGCATGAAGGTCATCGGCATTTCCACCGGCATGGGCGGATCGTCCGTTGCGATCGCCATCGAGGAACTGAAAAATATCGGCGTCCATACAATGATGCGCATCGGTTCTGCCGGAGCTTTACAGGAAGGAATCAACCTGGGCGACCTGGTCATCTGTGAAGCCGCTGTGAGAGATGAAGGAACCTCGAAGTGCTACATCGATCCGATCTATCCGGCAGCTCCGGACTACCGTCTGATCAACCACTGCGTGGAGGCTGCCAGAGATCTCGGCTATGAATACCATGTGGGTGTCGTTCTTTCTCATGAATCGTTCTACTACGATGAAGATGCCCAGGATACCCGGAAATGGTCCAGAAAAGGCGTGCTGGCAACCGATTTTGAGACAGCTGCCTTGTATACGGTGGGACGGCTCAGAAATGTTCATGCCGCTTCGATCTTGAATAATGTCGTCCTATGGGGAGAGAACACTGAAGATTCCATCGGTTCCTATCAGGAAGGAGCTCAAAGGACAGCCGAAGGAGAACGGCGGGAGATCCTTACCGCACTGGAAGCGATGTATAGATTAGAAAAAGAATTGTAAAAGGTCCGATCGGACCTTTTATTTCAGCGTTTCTTTATAGACTCTTAGGACGTTTTTATAGAAGATCTTTTCAATCTCCTCTTCTGTGAAATAGGATTTCAATCCTTCATACAGCAGCTGCATTCCCGAAGCATCCCTGATTTCCAGTTGATTTTCGATTCCGTCAAAATCGGAACCCAGCCCGACACAGTCGATCCCTCCCACTTTGGCGATATGACGGATATGATCGATCATACCTTGGATAGATGTATAGGTTTCGTTATGGTCCTCAATGAATTCGGAACAGTAGTTGACTCCCGTGACGCCTCCCTTCCGTGCAAGCAGTTTGATCATATCATCGGAAAGGTTCCGGGCAACTCCACAGACGCTGCGCGCTCCGGAATGGGAAGCGACAAACGGCTTCGTGCTGTATTTCAATACATCATAGAATCCCGCATCGGAAAGATGGGAAACATCAATGATGATGCCAAGTTCTTCCATCCTTCGTATATATTCGATTCCGAAATCGGTCAGTCCGTCTTTTTTGTTGAACGTATATAACGGATTCTCTTTACTGTCTTTTGAATAAGTGAAATTCGGATGACCGATCCCGTTGGGATAGTTCCAGGTCAGAGTGATCATTCTGACACCTCTGTCGTAGAAGGCTTTCAGCTGATCGAGATCGTTGTCGACTACGCTTCCCTCTTCCAGTGTCAGCATGGCATTTCTGTATCCGTTTTTTTCATTCTCAAGGATATCTTCATATTTCATGACTTTACGGATCTTGTCCTTATGCAGTTCCATCTGCTGATCATAAAAATCGATCACCTTCCAGGTAAAAGAAGAATCGTCCCTGGCGATATTGGTGAAAACAGCGAAATTCTGCAACAGGCATTCCCCTTTTTCCATCTTCTCGAGATCCACATGGAGATCGTTGTGCAGCAGGTCGCCATTCTTCCTGTATAAAACCGTCATCGTATCGCAATGCATATCGATATATTTCATAGATATCCTCTCCTCCTAGAGTGACTAGATATATAAAAAACGTGATCCTGAGATCACGTCATATGATTTGTGATGAATTGCCTTTACATTTCTTCCAAAGATTCCAGAGCGATCCGGATCATGTTGAGAAGACTGGTCTGTCTTTCCTGTGCCGTCGTTTCCTGATGGTTGACGATACTGTCGGAAACCGTCAGAAGACATGCGGCATTCTTGCCTAACGCTTTCGCTGTCGCGAACAAGCCAAAGGATTCCATTTCGACCGCGATGACATTATTCTCTTTGACGACCTCGTTCACATGGCCCATGACTTCATCCTGATAATAGAAGACATCGCTGGACATAATGGTACCCTTGTGCAGTTCGACGCCCAGACGATCCGCTGCTGCTTCGATTTTCGCATTCAGCGCTTCACTTGGATACTGGATCTTGTTCGGGTCGTTATTCTGTACCATGGCATAACTGGACTCCGAGAAAGCAGCACTGGCCAGGATCGTGTCAAACAGCTGCAGATCTTCGCTGAACGCTCCTGCCGAACCGATACGGATGATATTCTCGACCCCATAGAACTGATACAGTTCATAGGCATACAAGCTGATCGATGGAATGCCCATACCGGAGCCCATGACGGATACCACTTTGCCCTTATATGTGCCGGTATATCCAAACATATTTCTGACCACATTGAACTGAACCGGATTCTCCAGATAGGTTTCCGCAATGAACTGCGCTCTTAATGGATCTCCCGGCATCAGAACTGTCTTGGCGATTTCTCCCATATGTGCTTGATTGTGTGGTGTAGACATGATTCGTCCTCCTGATATCTGTTTTTTTAATTATACCCTATTTTATATGTACAGATTGTGATTTTTATCGAAGGATCTGCTGATAGGTACTCATGAATGTTCTGAGTTTATCCGGATCCAGCTTGCCAGTCATGTTTCCGGTATCCTTCAGGCAGGATGATACGAAGACACCGTCGAAACAGTCATAGGCTTCTTTCAGGTTATCAGGATTCACTCCGCCCCCAAGATAAAGATATAGGTCCGGAAAAGCGTTTCGCACCGTTCTGGCCATTTCTTCTGATTCCAAGAAGTCTTTTCCGGTAAGCACGACGGCCCTTGCCAGACCGAAACTGACGGCCTGCCCTACTGCTTCGACCAGTGTTGTCGAACCAAGAGGGACAGAAGTGCGATCGAAGATATCCGGGATGATCTCGACATTGCTTTGAAGCTCATTTTTGGCTTTCAAAACATCGCTGATGATTCCCTCATGGATCCCGTCATAGCCTACGACTGCCCCGACATAGCATTTCGGTCGGATGTAGTCCATTCCGGTCGTTTCCGCAACCGTGACCAATGCTTCCCCATGATCTTTCAGGATGCTGAGTCCGAGGATACAGTCTTCAGGAAGCGCTTCTCTGATGGCTTTACAGATGACAGACATTGCAGAAACGGTCGGTAATCTTGAACCCTCAAGCATCGGCACATCTCTGACATTCTGTACCATCAGGTTCCTGGTACCTGCATCATATAGTATTTTTGCTTCCTCAACCGCTTCTTCACAGATCCGGCTGATCTCATATGCAGGAGAAGCCTTTACACCAAGTGAAACAATCAGCTGCTTCGGTGTATGGACATTCTCAGGCTTTCCTTTTCTTTGCGGCACATCGAAATACATCTGTTCCGCTTTCGCATAATTACCTGCCATCTTCTTCCTCCTTCAATGTGACGATCCTGGAGCCGAAGATCTGCCTGAAATTCTCTTCTTTGACCCAAGGCTTGTTTTCAAAATCAAAACCGGATCTTCCCAGATGATCGCTGATATGCATTGCCAGCAGTTCCAGCGGGATCGCATAAACAAGCGGAGAGAACTCCTCTTCGATGTTTCCCATTCCGATGATCGGAAGATAGATATCGGCAGCTCTGCGAAGTTCATCATCGTTCTCTTCACCGATCACAATCTTCTTACCGTCTTTTACGGTAACCGCACCAAGGATCTCCAGAGCCCGTTCATGGCACTTTCCTTTCGGAGCGATGACGATCGTATGAGTTGAAGGCCGGGTCGTGAAATACTGGGAATGTGCCCATTCTTCGATGCCTTGGGCGATCGAATCAAAGCCTGCTGCTTCCAGAAGTTTCATCACCGCAAACTGTGCCGTACCCCAGTTGGGTCCTTCTGCCAGCACATGATACATATCAACCTTAAAGGGATTGCTTTCTTTGAAATAGGCCTCGATATATTTCCTTATCAGGCTCGAATCCGCTTCTGCAGTCTTTCTCATCGCTTCGCAGGTTTCTGCGATATATGAGAAAATGTGATTCACTTGCGTATCGCCGATCGTTCCGTTAAGATAACCCAAGGCGGTTCCCAGACAATACAGCGATAACAAAGAGGCGCAGTACGACTGCGTTCCCGGTGCCAGACCAAGATTTTCTGCCAGTTGGATAGAAAGCAGATCAGGAGCCACTTCTGCCAGACGACCTTTTGGATTGGTCGTAATACCGATGCTGATGGCACCCTTTTCTCCTGCCCGGATCGCGCACTCCGCAGTCCTTGCGACCGCGCCTGAAGCGGAAATGGAAACGACCAGACTGTTTTCGTCGACTTCATAAGGAAGGATGTAACGCGACAGTTCCATCGCATGTCTGGCCTCAGTATGAACACCGGCATAGTTCAGAAAGAAATCACGGACACAGATTCCCGCGAAATACGAATCTCCGCATCCGGTAATGTATACTTTTTTTATCCTGTCTTTCGCATCATATTTCTTCAGCATCGTCAGGCATTTCTGATACAGATCTTTCGCGTATCTTCCGAACATCTCTGCCTGGGCAGAAATATGCTTCGCCATGATTTCCACATTCGTTTCCATCTTTTTCTCCTTACTGCTGTTTATTCTTGGTTTCAATCATCGACGCATACTCATCGAGTACCTGATCGATGATCTCATCCCACGCCACAGGAATCGTGGTACGGGCTTTCTCGCCGATCCGTTTCGTCTTTTCCAGATCGGATAGCGCTTCTTTCATCACGTTCGCGATGCTCTGCGGATCATCTTCACAGTAGAAACCATTGATTCTATCTCTGATGATTTCCGCGGAACTGGAGCCCGCTACGACCACAGATGGCGTTCCTGCGTTGGCAGCTTCCCTGACGACCATCGGAGCATTGTCATAGAGCGATGGGAACACAAAAAGATCCGCCAGCTGATATAAACCGAACAGTTTGTCTTCATCTGTGATATGGCCTACCACATAGGTATCGTTCTCGATTCCCAGTTCCTTTATCTTGTCTCTGATCTCTCCTTCATGAGGACCCTTGCCTGCCAGGATCAGATTGAATGGAACATTCTCCTTTTTTAGAATGGAAGCGGCTTCCAGGATATGCTGGATATTCTTTTTCCAGTTCATCTGTCCGACGAACAAGAGACATGGATCATCATCGATATGGAAGTATTCTTTCGCACGGATGCTCAGATAAGGATCCAGCTGTTTCACATCCATTCCGTTCGGGACGACTTTCAGCGGTCCTTCATACCCGTAGGAACGCAAGGTATCTGCGGAATTCTCCGAGACCGCCCATACTTCGTCGCAGTGGTTATAGAAATTCACGATGATATCGGTTCCCAGTTCGGCCATATGTTTCGATCCAGTGATCTGCAGGAAATCATCGTAATACTTCGAATGGAAGGTACCGATGATCGGAACCTTGTGTTCCTTGGCATAGCGTATGCCTTCGATTCCGGCAATAAACGGAGTATGCACATGAACAAGATCCAGATCGGTCATATCCAGACGGGCTTTGAAATGCTGGTCAAAGATAGGCAGTCCCACATCATACTGCGGCATGATCTTGAGAGACGTCGAATAATAATCGATGATATCGAAAGGATAACGTCCGCGATAGCCGAATTTGTCTAAAGGGACGATGGCATAGCACTCATGTCCCTTGCGGGCGATCGTTTCGCAATAGTTGTATACGACTCTTCCTACGCCATCAACGACAGGTATAAATGAATCAGAAAACTGTCCGATTTTCATAAGCTTATCAACACCTTTCTTTTTAAAAGAGATAGATCATCTTCTATCTATCTGTATCATATCATTCTCTTTACGGCAGATACAAAGATTCATTTCCATCGGCATATCCTGTGATTTCTGCTAAAATACTGTTTGGAGGAAAGAAAAACATGCCAAATTGTGATCATGACTGCGGCTCCTGCAATCTGAGCTGCGCAGAAAGAATAGAAATCAAGCCGACCGAAGACACCAGGATCAGGAAGATCATTGGGGTATTATCAGGCAAAGGCGGTGTAGGCAAGTCGATGGTATCGTCCTTGCTGGCGATCGAATTAAAGGAAAAAGGCTATGAAGTAGGTATCATGGATGCGGATATCACCGGTCCGAGCATTCCTAAGATGTTCGGTCTGACCGACCAGCTCTACGGCGATGAACAGGGAATCTTCCCTGCTGTATCGACATTGGGGATCAAGGTCGTTTCCATCAACATGATGCTGGAGAATGAGGATGATCCGGTCTTATGGAGAGGACCGATCTTAGGCAATATCATCCGACAGTTCTATACCGAAGTCCACTGGGGCGATCTGGATTATCTGATCATCGATATGCCTCCGGGGACATCCGATGTGGCGATTTCCGTCATCCAGGAGATTCCGGTCGATGAATTCGTAATGGTAACGACCCCTTCCAAACTGGTTTCCATGGTTGTCGCAAAAGCGATCAATATGGCCAAGGAAGTAAGCAAGCCGATCACGGGTCTGGTGGAGAATATGGCTTACGTGAAATGTGATGGCTGCGGCAAGCAGATCGAAATCTATCGCAACGATGAAACCGGGAATGTTGCGGAACGTTACGGTCTGGAGATCCTGGCAAAACTTCCGCTGGATCCTGAACTGGCTTCTGCAGCAGATGAGGGACAGATCGAGAACTATCAGAGCGGTTCTCTGGATAAGCTCGTCAAGAAACTTGAAGGACAGATCTTATCCTGAAAGCAAAGATAACAAGAGTATAAAAACATCTTCCCTGGGAAGATGTTTTCTTGTTATCAAGTGTTATGAATCAGCGTTTAAAGATGATACTGTTCCTTGATCCTGTCGGAGCAGATCACTTTGCCTTTGACATCGATCGAAGAGATCGTTTCCAGGACCAGATCGTCCAGCATCTCACTGATATGCAGCAAGCCATAGCCGGAAATGGTCTTGGTATTGTTGTTCTGTCTGATCTGCATCAGTTCCTGTGCCTGAAGATTATAGACACCAAGGAACCAGATGAAATTCATCTTGTCATGACTGTTTCTGACTTCGTTGATACGCTCCTGTTTCTGATTCAGACATTCTCTGACTGCCTGATTGATAAAATCGCTGCGATTGGAGTAGAAGCCCTGATCCACCAACAGATCGATCTGCGATAATGTCCCGATATTCATGTTTACGGATACTTTTTCTGTCTTTTCCATGATTATCCTCTTATTATGCTCTAATTGGAGCATATTTATAATACCATGACACTATTTCGATTGTCAAACCCGCTGTTATCAATGATCTGGAAATGAAAAAAGCCCTGAATGGGCCTTGCTTCTCATGGCAGGGGAGGTAGGAGTTGAACCCACACTAGCGGTTTTGGAGACCGATGTACTACCGCTATACTACTCCCCTATATGTGCTAATATAGTTTATCTTAAACTTGACGATTCCGCAAGGTATAATTATAGTATGAGAGGGTTTCATCTCAGCACCGTAAAGCCGGAGTATTACGATTCCATCCGCAGTTACAGGGCCGAGATCCTGAACGGTGATGGTCTTTTTGATGGGTGCCAGAGACTGGAAAACTACGAAGACATCGAAAAGTGGGACCTGAACTGTCGCCTGTTCGAGAAACATGAGACCGTCCCGCCTGGTTATTCCACGGGTTTCCAGTTCCTTTATCTGGAAGAAGGAGATGTCGTAGGAATGATCGATGTACGTCCGGAGGCCCTTTCTCACGTTTTTCTGAGCCGTTTCGGCGGCCATGTCGGATACAACGTCAGACCTTCCCGAAGAAGACAGGGGATCGGTACGGCGATGCTGAAGGACATGCTGGAGATCACGAAAGAAAGATTCGGTTTGGATCAGATCCTGATCACCTGTTCCCGAAACAACGAAGGCTCCAGAAAGGTGATCATGAATAACGGCGGCGTCTATGAGAAGGACGTATTCTATCCGCCGGAAGAAGATTATATGGAAAGGTATTGGATCAGTTTATGAAGATTGGAGAATTCTCGGATTCTTTCCTGCCCATCATCGACGGTGTAGGAAGAGTCGTATACAACTACTGTGAAACGATCGCCAACAAGGGCCATGAGTGTACCGCGATCGTGCCGCTGGACAAATTCGGATACCGCGGAAGGTTTCCGTTCGAGATCATCGATTACTATTCTCATTCTGTGCCGCTCATGAGTAAGTACGATGCCGGACTTCCGGCCTTCGACTTGCACTATAACGCACGTCTGAAGATGACGAACTTCGATATCGTACATGTCCATACTCCGTTCATCGCCGGAGCGGAAGGGATCAGATATGCCAGAGAACACGACATCCCTCTGGTCGGCACCTTCCATTCCAAGTA
>JAFRVK010000002.1 GCA_017441765.1 Erysipelotrichaceae bacterium | reverse complement strand
GCAGTTTCATGATCTGGCTGACCACATAGTTGGCTTCCGAGATCTCGCTGTTGCAACTCGTGTGGATGATCTTGGCGCCATCGCCGTTCTTGGAGTAGAGTCGCTTATCGACTCTGGCGATATTGTTTTTGATGACGCTGTTGGCTCCCGAAAGGATATTGTTGGTGGAACGGTAGTTCTGGTCCAGAATGATGGTCTTGGTATCAGGATAGTCCTTGTCCATGTTGACGATGATATTGATATCCGCGCCTCTCCAGGTGAAGATCGTCTGATCGGGATCGCCCACGACATAAAGATTGTCATGGCAGGTCGCCAATTGCCGGATCAAAAGATACTGTTCCTTATCGACATCCTGAAATTCATCCACATGGATGTAATGAAAACGGGAGGACCATTTCTCTTTGATATTCGGGAATTGCTTGAACAGTCTGGTCGTAAACAGGATGAGATCATCGAAGTCCAGGGCATACATTTCTTTCAGACGTTTGTCATAATACTCATAGACTTTGGCTTTATTCACCAGTCTTGGTTCCCCATAGCTGAACGTCATCGCCTGTACGGGATCGATGTGCTGGTACTTCATGTCTGCAATATAGTCCAGGCAGGCTCCATAAGGATAGTCGGACTTGCTGATGTCAATCTGCTTATAGGCCTCTTTCAATACCTGTTTCTGATCGTCCGCGTCAACGACTGTAAAGTTCTTCGGATAATTCAAAGAGACGATGTCTTCCGACAGGATACGCATGCACAGGGAATGGATGGTCGAAATATGGCAGCCTGTTCCGTCATCCCCCAGCATATCATTGATCCTGTTTTTCATTTCTCTGGCTGCTTTATTCGTAAAAGTAATGGCCAGGATATGATAAGGCCTTACATTCTTCTTCTCGATAAGATAAGCGATACGCATGGTTAAAACCCGGGTCTTGCCTGAGCCTGCGCCGGCAATGATCCGGATATGGTTGGCGTCATCGATGACGGCCTGTTTCTGGTTTTCGTTGAGATCGGAAAATCTGATCATCTTAATACTTACGTGTTTTCGCTAGATAATAGTTTTTGTAGCTTTTATCGTTTGTGACGTCTTTGACGACCTTGATGTAGTCGGGAAGAACGACGGTCTCTTCTCCGTTATCCGCCACCGCCAGGATGCCTTTGGTCTTATCGAAATCATAGACATCGAGCTTATAGAACGAATCATCAATGATGAAGGAATAGCGCATCTTGTCGGTCATCTCGATGCTGTGGTCGATCTGACGCTGATAGTCGTTGTACTGCCTCTGGGTCAGTACCCGGTCTGTCTTGATCCTTTCATGTGTGGAAAGATAATTGGCTTCGGAATAGGTATAGAGCACATCATCGCCGATATGTCTCTCTCTGATCCTCTTTTCATAGCCATCATCGCTCAAGAGATAGTACTGGATGATATGGGCATCGGAATAGTTGGCTTCTTCAGCAAAACGAGCCAGCAGATCATCGTCAGCTTCAATGAGATACTTGTGATATTTCTCGATCGGATAGGCATCGCCGAGATACTCGAAGACCGACTGTATCGCTTTCAGCATCTTGACTTCGAAGATATCCTCGTTGCCGATGATGACCCGGTTCGGATGATCCTTCCAGGCTTCCAGAGCGAGATCGTCCGCTCTCCTGGCTTCTTCGATCGTCTCGTATCTTGCGGTATTGTTTGCGAAGGTATATGCCTCCTCCTTGCCCTTAGCGCTGGTCACCAGATGGACGACCATATCGTAGCGGTCATTGATCTCTTCCGGTTTCATGTCGAATCCGTTGAGGATCTCGCGGAATGCTTCTTCGCCTACATAAGACATATCATCGAAAAGGCCCCGGTCGATAAAGACGATCACCTTATCTCCGCTGATCTCCTGCGCCGCCTTGAGACAGAGTTCTTCTTTCTTCAACTGCAAAGCGATGCAGTACTTCTGGAACTCATACATTCCCAAAGTTGCCGGAGAAATTCCTCCGGAAATGAGATCGGTCGCTGACTCATTGTCAACGATCACACGATAGCCTCGTTCCGCAAAAATCTGTCTTGCTTTGGAAGTAAATGTCGTCTTCCCGGAACAGGGTCCGCCTGTAAATACGATGCGCTTAATCGATTTCATACATCATCCTCAACTTTTGATTTAATTTGCTATAGATATTTTCCACAAACCACTTTTCCGTGGATCGTTTCAATGCTTCATCCAGAGAGAACCAGGCCACACTGGCGTTCTCATCTTCCTTTATAATCAGTTCATCTTTTTCATCTGCCTGCAGAAGATAGGTCACATTCAGATGCATATGGGTCGGCACATAGATGCCTCTGCGGTAGTGGGAATCGACGGAGAGCACTTCCAGAGAGAAGATCTCTTCGCTTAGAGCCTTCACGTGCTGAATTCCCGACTCTTCTCTGACTTCTTTCAAAGCCACGCGGAGGCAATCCTCGTCCCCATCGCAGTGGCCTCCCAGCCAGGACCAGGAATCATAGATCCTGTGATAAGCCATCAGGACCTTATTGAAATCCTGATTGACTACCCAGGCGGATGCTGTCATATGCGCGATCTCGTTTTCCCGATAAAAGGCATTCTCATAGGTATCCAGAAAAGCTAAAATATTGTTTTTATCTTTCTCCTCCTGGATGTTGAAAGGGTCATATTGACGGATCTGATCATAGATATTCACATACTTATTTTACACCAAGCATGTTAAAATTTAGTTATGATTATAAGCGACTCATTGAAAGGCTATGAACTGCTGGATGCCGGCGATAAGATGAAGCTGGAAAACTGGAACGGCATCCTTCTGGCTCGTCCTGATCCGATGGCTTTGTGGCCCAAAAACAGGCCTGAACTATGGGAAAAAGCGGATGCGTATTATGTCCGTTCTTCGAGCGGCGGAGGTCATTGGGATTACCGTAAACGGTTCAAAAATGCCTGGAATATCGGTTATAAGGATCTCCTGTTCAAGGTCTCTCCGACCAATTTCAAGCATACCGGCTTATTCCCGGAGCAGAGCGCGAACTGGGATCTCATCTATGATCGCATTTCAAAACGGCCAGGATGCAAGGTCCTGAATCTTTTTGCGTATACAGGAGCAGCGACCATGGTGGCGGCGAAGGCTGGCGCAGAGGAGGTTGTCCATCTGGATGCTTCCAAGGGGATCAACGACTGGGCCAAGGAAAACATGAAACTGTCGCATCTGGAAGACAAGACGATCCGGTTCATCGTCGATGATGCCTTGAAATTCACTGCCAGAGAAATCAGAAGAGGAAGAAAATATGATGCCATCATCATGGATCCTCCATCCTATGGCAGAGGTCCGGACAACGAACTGTTCAAATTCGAAGACAAGATCAATCCGCTGATTGAAAACGCACTGCAGCTCTTCAGCGATGATCCGCTTTTCTTCATCATCAATACCTATACGACCGGATATTCCGCGGCGGTCATGCATAATACGCTTAGAACGAATCTGGAGCAGCATGGTTTGAAAGGAATGGTAGAAGCCGATGAGATCGGCATCCCGATCAAAGATTCCGATCTGGTCCTGCCATGCGGACAGACGACAAGATGGCTGCCATGAAAGTGATCTACGAAGATAACCACCTTCTCGTGGTAGAGAAGCCTGTAAACGTTCCGATACAGGCAGACAGTTCAAAAGACGAAGATCTTTTGAGTATGGCCAAAAGCTATATCAAAGAAAAATACAATAAGCCTGGCGATGTCTATCTGGGTCTGGTCCATCGTCTAGATCGTCCGGTCGGAGGCGTGTGTGTCTTTGCGCGCACTTCCAAGGCTGCAGGACGCTTAAGCAGACAGGTGCAGGATCATACCTTCAAAAAGACCTATCTCGCCGTAGTCGAGGATCATGGCCTGAAAGACAGCGGTCATTTTGAGGACCGTCTTCTGAAGGATGAACGTCGCAATATCGTCAAGGTCGATCCCAAAGGAAAACCTGCTTCACTGGATTATGAGGTACTGAAGAGAAAAGATGATCTTGCATTGGTGAAAGTCGATCTTCATACCGGAAGATCGCATCAGATACGGGTCCAGTTCGCCAGCCGGAATCATCCTTTATGGGGCGATCAGAAATACAACAAAAACGCGATCCCGAATAAGCAGATCGCATTATGGTCCTATGAATTGAGTTTCCATCATCCCATTACGGATGAAATCATGGTATTCAACAGTCCGATCGACCGTTATCCTTTCAATCTCTAGTTATTCTTTTTATAGGCCAGGGATTCATCACTTAAGAAAAGCTGCAAAGCTTTTTTAAATTCGTCTGTATCTTGGATATCAGAATAGCAGCCTGTAAAGACACCTTCATCCACGAAGATGGCACTGGGGTAAGTGACCAGCCCGAATTTCAGAAGATCGGAAGGAACCCTTGCCAGACTGGAAACGACCGGAGCATCGAAGCTCACATCCATATGTCTCAGGGCAGCGCTGGAAGATTCCAGGCCTTCCATCAGAATGACCACATAGTTATAGCTCTCATCGCTATAAATCAGTTCATTGATGAACTCCACTTTATCTGTTTCGCTGTTATCCCTGAGATAGGTATAGATATAAACAACTTTCTTATCCTGATAGACCGTAAAATCCTTGACTTCATCGATATAAATGGAATTGCTGTTGGCATTATGACTGCGGTAATCGATCGTTTTTCCTATCATCGACAGTGTCAGTTCCTTCGTCTTGCCGTCATGGTCGAGTTCGGAAAGCTTCTTGCGGTTCTCTTCGCTTAATGAGGCTTCAACATCCTCCATGCTGCGGTTGATGCTTAAGAGATCTTCCCCCTTCTCTGTCACAAGATCAGACTGTCTGATCCGATTCTGAAAACAGATGTCATAGACCAGAGGCAAAGTCTCCATTTCCATTTCTCCCGCATTGACAAAACTGACTTTACCCTGCTCGAAACCGATCAATGTCGGATAGACCTTCGCATGCAAGGTATCGGTAATATATTCACGGAAATCATCATCTCTGGAGACGATCGTCAGGTTTTGAGGTATTTCGATATTCTGTTCCACGTATAGTTCAACGATTTCTTCCGCAGTTCCGATATTGAAATACTGAACAAAAGCGACATCATCATACTTCAATACCTCATTGACATAAGACAGCTGATTCCGGCAATGGGCACAGTTCACAGAGACGATTTCCAGCCAGACTTTCTCGTGTTCATCGAAACGGAACGGGTTTCCATCGATATCTGTGAGCGTTCCATCATAAGCGTCCTGAAACAGCATCTGGAACTGATAGTTCTGATAATAGGCATCATTGTTTGCTGCCTGCAACCGGTCCTGCAGTTTCGTATCGATCAGATCAAAAAGCAATACATCTTTCATCGGTTCGATGTATTCTTTATCGCTATGATTTATCTCTTCTGATTTCGTGCAAGAGACGCACAGAAGCAGGATGATCAGCAGCAGTTTCTTGAACATCTATTTGAGTAAAGCCAGAATGGTTTCTTTTTGGTTTTCCATATCCGCATATCCGAGATCATACAATGCTTCCAGATCTTCTTGAGAGCCTCCAAGTCTGGTCACCTTGGAATGTTTCGAAGGATAGACATAGATCGCTTTGTTTTCTTCCTGAAGTCCCTTGATGATATCGATCTGCTTCTGATAATTCAGATGACGGATCTTGTAGTCATAGGAAATGTTTTCACATTGCGGATAAGTACGTTTCATCACCTTGACCACAAAATCTTTGGCAGGCTTGCGGACATAGTCTCCCGGTTTGGTGGTGATGATCAGATAACGGTCGCAGCCATCGCTGATCGCCTCTTCGATCGGAATCATGTCCGTGATCCCACCATCCAGAAGATGCTTGCCATGGCTTTCAAATACTTTCCCAATAATTGGCAACGAAGTCGATGCTTTCAGTTCCTGCATCGTGATATCCTGTACCGGCAGATACTCGGTTTTGCCGTCTTCCAGGACATAGACACCGATCTTGGCATCGGTCTTGATATCTTTCAGAGGAGAGATGTCATACTGCAGTTCCTTCGCCATGATGACATCAAAAAGGAATTCGTAATCAACGATGTGTCCGCATCGCAGTAATGGTTTCAGACCGACGATACGCTTGTCGGTGATGCCATTGGTAGAAAAATACTTCAGATTCTCTTTGGAACCCATCAGATAGGTCGACAGATAGACGGCTCCGGTCGAAATGCCGTAAGCATGATCAAAAGAGACCCCATTATCAATCAGCCATGACAAGGCTCCGGCGGTATATGCGCCACGCAAGCCTCCGCCTTCCAATACCAGTGCTGTGTTCTTTTTCATGTTTCCATTTTATTCCTTAATATGCGGGGAATCAATCATCTAAGTCGGCAATGATGATAGCGATCATCAGCAGGATACAGCCAAAGATCTCTTTGACTGTCATTGTCTGATGCAGAAGAAGCCAGCCAAACAATGCGGCAAATACGGATTCAAAGCTCATCAGCAAAGATGCCACACCGGGATCGAGATCCTTCTGATAAACCGTCTGTGTCGTCATAGCGAACGCGCCTGCCACAAAGACGATATACAGGATGGCCAGCCACGAAACAGGAGACAGCACAGGAAAAGGCCTTTCACGGCAAAGAGCGACGGCTGCTCCAAGAATGGCAACCATCGTCTGGCTGACCAGACTCAATACCAGTCCATCGCTGTGTTCCACAAACTCATCGATCATGATGATCTGCATCGCGAAACAGGCTGCACAAAGCAAGAGATAGATATCGCCGATACTGAAACTGAAGCTGTCTGTGATGCAAAGGAAATACAGACCGACCAAGGCGATCAGGATCGCCAGTATCATCTTGTGAGGAATCTTTTTTCCCCGCAACAGCTGAATGATCGGAACGAATACGATGTACAGTACGGTAAGAAAACCGGCTTTGGCAGTACCGGATAGTTCGATCCCTTTCTGCTGAAGCGCACAGCCGGCAAAAGCGCAGCAACCGATGAGAAGACCCTCCAGGATCGCTTTTCTGGTAAAATGGCGTTTCAGAAAGAGGATCAGAGGCAATATGAAAATACCGCCGATCCCTTTAAAGAAAACGATCGTATACGTTCCCAGATCAGCGGAAGAAATACTTTGAATACTGTAACCCAGGCCCCATATCATGGTTGCAGCCATCAGCATGAATGAGGCAAACAGTTCTTTACGGCGCATAACAGGTAAAAAAGATAGCCTGAGCTATCTTTTTTATTTTTTGATCATGCGATACAGCAATACGACGATGCATGAACCGACAACGGATGAGATCAGATAACCTAAGGTACTGCTTGCGGTGAAACCGATCAATCCGAAGACAAGGCCGCCAACCAGACCGCCGACGATACCTAATACGACATAGACATACCAGGGGCCGCTGGCCTTCATGATCAGGCTGGCAACGTATCCGATCAAACCACTTGTGACTAAACTGATAATCAGATCCATAGTATTACCTCCAATTCACATAAATTGATTATATAACACTTTCATTAACATTAAAAGGCAGAAGCGACGACCGCGATATATAAGCCAAGCAGGAAAGTGATGCCGTTGGCGATCAGCGTGTAGAAGAAAGTCTTGAGTTTCTTATGCCGTTTAAAGTTGATAAGATAGACGGCCAGTTCAATGATAAAGACCGCCAGTTCCATTGCCGGATACACGAAAAGCCATACCATCAGTCCGGAATAATAATCCAAAAGAAGCATGATTCCATTCAGCAAAAACTGAGTCAGGATATTCGTGAAGATGATCATCCGGGCTTCCTTTTTCATGCGATAGCCGAACAGCCATGCCAGAAGAAGCTCGATCAGGATGGTTGCGACCATCCGGATCAGGAAACTGATCACATAACGGGTGATGTGATAGTCTTCCACGACCGTCAGCTCGGAAGCGCTCAGATCGATCGTATAGTAGCTGTCGAACGCTTCCCGTTCGATGACGTCACTGACCCGCAAGGTGCCATCCACACTGTCATAGACTGCAATGCAGAAAGAAGATGGCGGATAATAGCCCCACTTGAATTCATTGTCATCCGAGCATTCTCTGACAAAATCGCAGAAGTATAATCCTGTAGCCTGGGCATACTCATAGAACGCGACATAAGCCGGACGGATATCGTCTGCCTGACTGTCGATCTGTTCAGGCGAGATTGCACTCCAGGGGCCGATAAACTCATCTGTGCCGAGCAGGGTCACATAATACGGATGATCCGGCGCATTCTCAAAAGTGATATTCACCGAAGGCTTGGGACCCATATCGGCAGAAACCGGACGGCAAGTCAGGCTAAGAAACAGAACTGTAAATAAAATCAATAGCTTTTTCATGAGTGGAACCGATAGATGATCGCCATCAGGAAGTTTCCCATCAGATAAGCCAGGGAACAGGCGATAATATAATATAATACCTGAGCAGGCAGTATCTTGCCTTGTTTCAGGAAACGGCTGAAATCCAAAGCACTTAAACCGTAAAGACTCAATATGAAACAGATCAGATAGATCAGCGTCCTCAAATAGAAATCAAGCATAAACAGATACTCCTCTGATACAGACATCCTTGATGTTGAGATCATCATCCATGATGACAAGATCCGCATATTTTCCTTTTTCAAGCGTTCCGAAACGCTGATCCAAACCATAGAAACGGAAAGCATTCAGACTGGAATACAGCAGAAGATCCGTATACTTCGCTCCCAACTGATACAGGAGTTTCATCTCGTCATTGATGGATACGACACTTCCTGCAAAATGACCGTCATCGGTAATGAAGGTCGTTCCTTTCTTGAAACATTTCTTGGACATGAAATCATACTCTCCATCCGGAAGATTGCGAGCCATGCTGGAATCCGTCACCAGCATGATCAGATTCCGATCGATATTGTTTAGCACAATCTTCAAAACATTTTCCTTGATATGATTTCCGTCGGCGATCAGTTCAACATGCCACCTGTTCATGAAAGCGCAGTTGACCAGAGTGATATCCCGATGATGCAGTCCTCTCATCGCGTTGAACAGATGGGTAAATCCATCGACATTCTCATCCAGGTCTTCATAGACAGCATCGCTGTGTCCGCACATGACTCTGACTCCATGATCGTGCAGAAGATGACCGATCTCTTTTGCGTCTTCCAGTTCATAGGCGATCGTCATCTGCCTGATCCTTGAGCTGACAGATAAGAATTCTTCAACCAGTTTACGGTCAGGTTTCATAAAACTGTGCCCATCGCCTACGCCGATATGTTTCATGCTCATAAAAGGCCCTTCCAGATGGAACCCCTCGAAACGGGAACAGATCCCCTTTTCGTTTTCAAAACGGGACAATTGTCTCTTGAAGTCGTCCGGGCTCAGGTCATAGGACAACGAAGCCAGAAAACTGGTCGTACCATCCAAGGCATATTCCCGGGAAATCTTATCCATCTCTTCCTGATCGGCATCATCGAAAGTCATACCGGCTATCCCGTGCGTATGGGTATCAAAGAAACCGGGCATGATCAGAAGACCGTGGAGATCTCTTTCTTCAACATCATCCCATTCGGGAAGATGACTGCTTTGAAGATAGACCTCGGCGATCGTTTCTCCATCGATCAGCAAAGCCCCATCGATAAACTCGCGATTGCCGTCGATGACCAGATGTGCATGCTTCAGCAAGACACGCATCAGCGATTCTCCAATCCCTCAATGACACCAGGAAGCAGCTGCTTCTTTCTGGAAACCAGACCGCTGACAAAGTTATCTTTTGTATCGCTTAAGAATGTTTCTTTGATCAGAGACTTCTTATCCCCGGAAGCCAGCAGATAAGAGCCCGAACCGTTGGCGAGTGTCAGCATGACTACCAGCAGATCATATCCGCCCGATTTGCAGGAATCATCCAGATATTTCTGAAGATTGTCTTTCAGTTTCAGATATTCATCTCTGGTCTTGCATACCGCCTGAGCCAGACCGACTCTGTTTCCATCGATATTGAATTCCTTGAAATCGTTGTAGACAACTTCGATGAAACGCTTGTCAAGGATCGATTCCGCATGTTCAATCATGGATCTGGATAACTCATTATGATCGACCTTGCTGATCTTTTCCAGCTGTCTGGCGATCTGAATATCGGTATCGGTCGTGGTAGGCGATTTGAAGTTCATCGTATCGGAAACGATTGCGCCTAACAGGATGCCTGCCAGTTCTTTTGGCATTTTTTCTTTATCATCCAGAAACATTCCGGCAACGATCGATGCGGTCGCTCCGATCGGAGAAGTGGTGATACTGATCGGATTGTCGCTCTGGAAACCGCCGAAACGGTGATGATCCACGATCTCCTGTACGACAGCTTCTTCGATATCGTCGATTGCCTGTTTCTTTTCATTATGATCCACCAGGATCAGCTTTTTTCTTTGATAGTTGAACAGATGGTAACGTGAAATCGCTCCTACGACATGGCCCTGCGAATCAAGGACCGGATAGGAACGATGTCGCGATTTGGCGATCTTCTTGCTGGCTTCATCGACGGTATCATCGATATTGAAATATTCGACCTTGTCTTTTTTCAGCATGATCTCTTCGATCGTCGGTGTCTGGTAGATCATTCTGGTGATCAGCAACGGGGTCAATTCAGTCGTGATGATCGTCGCTCCGGCATTTCTGGCCATCTCTATGATGTTTGGCGATATCGGGGATGAGGTGCAGACCACAAACATCGTAGCTCCGAGTTCGAGACAGTACTGCAGCTTGTCATCTTCGTTTCTTAATAGAACGATGCTGTTGTCTTCGACGTTGGATTTCAGGCTTGGGAACATATGCATCTTGCCTGACAGGATCCCGTGTCCCCGCAATATCAGAGTGCCTTTTACGGTCTTGACGATATTGTCGATCTTTATCGTACGTAGGATCGGTTCCAGTTCCTTATCGGTCTTGGTCCACATATAGGTAAGGTCATCCAAAGTGACGATGCCTTCCAGCTTTTTCTGCTTATCCACGACGATCAGACCGCGGTTTTTCAGTCTGATGACCTTGTCCAGGGCCTCTTTCATCGTCATGTCTTCGCTTGCCAATGCGGCTTTATCCATATCGATTTCTTTCAGAATAGACTTTGCGGTAAATAACATCAGCGGATCATCGTAACCGAAACGTTCCAGAAGATACTCCGTTTCACTGCTGACCGAACCGACTCTGGCAGCGATCGCATTTACTCCGTGACGTCTTTTATATTCTGCGTAAGCGATAGCTGAAACAATCGCATCTGTATCCGGATTCTTATGACCTACGACATATACCGGCTGTTTCTTCATTGTAATACCTCCTTGATTTCATCAATACCGATCTGTCCCTCTCTCAGGATTTCGATATTCTCTTTGCTGACATCGATGATGGTGCTGGCTGTATCAGCCAAAGCGTCTTCACAGACGATCCCATCGATCGAACCTTTCAGACAGGCATAAACATCTTTCCATCGGCGTAAAGATGCTTCTCCGCTGATGTTTGCGCTTGTTACCATCAATGGCTTGCCGATGGCATCGATCATTCCCAGAATGAAAGGATCATCCGGAACCCGGATCCCGATCGTAGGAAAACCGTTGGTAACAAAATCGGGCAGTCCTTCTTTTTTCCTGAATACGATCGTTAAAGCTCCAGGTGTGAACCGTTCAATGATCTTGCGGGCATCCTCATTTACTTCCGCATATTCTTCAATCATGGAAAGACCATTGCACATCATAGGCAAAGGCTTATTGAAGCTTCTGCCTTTGGCTTCATAGATTTTGGCCATGGCTTTTTCATCCATCATGCAGCCCAAACCAAAAACCGTGTCCGTAGGGAAAGCCAAAACTCCCCCTGCAATCAATATCTTGATTATTTTATCTTTATCCATCTTTGAAAGTCGGATGGTTTTCATGTGTTTATTATATCGTAAATAGTTAGGAAACAGAAATCGAATCACGTTACAGGATCGCAATCACTGCCATCAGCATTCTTCTAGACAGATGACCATCGATCACGTAAGCCCACGCACCATTTGCGTGATTTATCCTGTTTCCCTCTATCCTATAGATCCAGCGTCCGGAACTGTCAGACACATAAGTGCCATCATACCGATATAGCCATTGGCCATTCGCATAGTTGATCCGGTCGCCATCGATCTGCAGATACCACGTTCCATCGCTTCTGTTGATTCTCGTCATCTGTCTCTCCTGAATGATGATCAGCCGATGTTCTTCTCTTCTCTCAAGCCATGCTCCAGTACCCACTTGGAACGGAAGAAGTACAGCGTTGCCAGTATGCCTGCCATCGAATGTCCGAATGCCGTGGCACAGTACAGGATACGCACATCATAGAACAGTTTCAATCCTGCTGTCACAAACAGCATCTTGCAGATGCACTGGCCGAAAATAGCGATATACATCGGATAACGCACATTCCCGGCACCTCGGCAGGCTCCGTTGTAGATATGGGAGTAATTCAGGAAGAACAGTCCGAAAACCGCATGCCTGACCATGTTGATGCCATAAAACACTGCTTCCTGATTGTCGCTGAAACGCGACACCAGTACAGGCGCCAAAATCCAGATCACTGTAATTGAAATAATTGTAAAAAACGTAGCGATACGCATGCTTTCTTTGATGGATTCTCTTACCCTGTCATATTTCCTGGCCCCCAGATTCTGAGCTACCAATGCCATTGTCGCGTTAGAAACAGAGACAGAGAAAAGCTGAGCCCAGTTGGCGATCTTTTCCCCTACACCGATGCCGGCGATGACTGCATTTGGAAATTCGTTGACTCTTGACTGAACCACAATAGATCCTAACGCAATCAGCATATTCTGAATTCCTGCAGGAATTCCCAGTTTGCATATCTCAAACACCGTTTCAAAACTGAATTCGATGTTTCTGAAATCGAAATCAACTTCTTCGTATGTCAGCATGAGTCTCAATGCCAATACATCCATGGCAAACTGAGAAATGATTGTTGCCATTGCTGTCCCGATCACATTGAGATGGAACATTCTGACAAATAATACCCCTAAGCCGACATTGATGATCGAACTGATGATCGAGTAGTACAGCTGATGCTTGGTATCGCCGAAACTGCGGAGAATGAAGAAACACATCTGGTAGGTCAATACCGCGGTATTACCTAAAAAATAGACCCTAAGATACGCCTGGGCATCTTCAAAGATATCCCCGCCGATGTTGCATATATGCATCAGAGACGGCAGGAACAATTCAGACAGAACCGTCAGAATGATGCCACCCACGATACCGAAGATGATCGCTGTATCCAGCGTCTTTTTCAGATTGTGTTCATCTTTTGCGCCATAATACTTGGCAATCAGAATACCTGCACCCATACCCAAGCCATAGAAGAGATAATTAAACATATTGCACAACCAGGTACAGGCACTGACAGCACTCAAGGCTTCCAGGGACACATAATTTCCGACGATGAGAGAATTGGTGATATTATACAATTCCGTAAAGATCATCGAGATGAAAATCGGCCACGAAAAGCTGAATATCAATCGTGGGATATTACCTTCAGTCAGTGATGTCAGTTTTGTTTTTGCCATTACAGATTCCTTATCCTGTAGAAGTATTTCTCTACCAGTCTGTCATTGTGTTCTGCGCAGTTCTCATCCATGAAGGCCATGTGTCCGTTGTAGTAGACATCGGGTTCATAGCCTCTCTGAACAAGGATCTCCACCATCTGAGTCAGGATGGCGTTCTGCAGATAGATATTG
>JAFRVK010000065.1 GCA_017441765.1 Erysipelotrichaceae bacterium | reverse complement strand
GAGTCACCGGACTGACCGGTTTGTCATCCTGTTCATCGGAAGGATTCTGTTCCTGCAGAGGCATTCCGCTGATATCCTGCAGATAGATCTCTTCCAGGCTTCGGAAAGAAACGAAACGGGTCGAATCGAGATCGCTGGCATCTTCGCCTTCCATGCGAATGGCGACTTTGATGTTTTCGTGACCCTGCTGCCTCCACAATCCCACAACGATCGAATAGTAGCTTCCGCGAGTCATGCCTGCAGGAACCTGAACAGTGCTTTCTCCGATCAGTTCCCCTGTTTTCTCATCAAACACAGAAGCGTAAACAGTCTTATCGGCAAAACCATAGTTGGTAACGGAATAATGCAGCGATTCCGCATAGATATATTCATGAGTATAATTGACCGCGAGATGTCCGGTTCCCAGTGCGGCATCCTTCTCGCTTTCGATGAACTGGCTTTCTCTTGAACTAACGCCGAAGGTAACCGTCAGCGGCTCGTTCGGGCAGTCGGCAGGAACGGTATAGTCGACGGTAATCGTTTCCTTTTCACCGAATCTCAGATCGACAGGATAATCACCTATTTTTTCTCCATTCGCAAACACAGAAACGCTATTGATATCATAAAGACCGGTATTTTCGATCTCGAGACTGACCGGTGTCGGCTTTCCCTTGCGGGCGCCATCTTCATCCATAAATTCCGCATCAGCGATCGAAACACGCTGATTTGCCTTTCTTGCCTTGACATACAGATCAGTCTGCGTATCGGTGAAACGCGGGTCATTCTGACCGACCATGACGCTCTGCAGACCGGCAAAAGAAGAAGCGGTCTTATTGCTTTGCAGAATCGTTGTGGCATCCGTATTCGCCTCATCAAAATTATTCTGATATTTCTGTACGCTGTAGAAGAGGATCGGTTCACCCGCATCGGTAAAGGACATGCCGAGTTCATTGACCAGGGCATTGTTTTCGATATCGGTCAGTTCCACTTTTTTCCAGGTGTTGCCTCCATTCATAGAAGCGATCGCAAAGACATCTTCACTGGACTCTCTGGAAACGGTGCCCAACAGAAGGATCTCATAACTTCCATATCTGCTGAAGATCTGATAATCGCTGTTAGGGATCCGCAGATCTTCCGGTGTCAGCACCTTTATATCGGATAGATCGCTTTCTGTGACATAGTACAGTCTGCCATCTTCCAGCCAGACCAGGATAGGCTCATCGTATCCGATCCTGAGAAAACGTCCGTCACAGGCATTAAATCGTTCAAAAAGCAGATTGCCTTCCTCGTCCCGGAGTTCGACTTTGAAGACCCTGCTGTCTCCGTTTCTGTATTCATAGGAAACAGCGAATTTCTGTTCGTCAGCGAAGCGAGAGCTGAACAGTTCACCGATACATCCCTGAACAGAGAAGATCTGTGTGTTATTCCACGAACCGTTTCCGTCCGGTCTGGCAATGTATACCGGATGAGTAGAATCATAATCGACACCGGCCGGATCGGATATCTTGTTCAGATAGTAGGAAACGATCGGTTCGCCATTGCTTTCCTCGCTGACCTTGGCGCCTGTCGCAAAATACCCGGATCCTTCTTTAGAGTATTCCGTGACTCTGGAGACACGATCCCAGTAGCCACCCGTCCTGTGTTCTGCAAAGAAGATATCTGATCCCTGAGAGATTTCTTCAAGCGTAGAGTTTTCATTGAACTGCTTCAGTCCGTTTCTCCAGACCAGATAAGTCCTTTCCGCATAGACGTTGTCTCCGCGGTACACATAAGGATCATAATCAGCCGTGCCGTCATCTTCTTCGTTGGTATTGATCCATTCGGGATCGGAAAGATAATCTCTGTCTTCCAGATAGAACAGATTCATCAGACGTGAACGGTTTCCGTTCTCCCGGGAAGGATCGCTGCCCAAGAAAACGATATTCATCTGAGGCACGCTTCTGGTTCCGGTCTGGACGATCTGCAGACGGTTGTCCGGGTAAATGTTTTCTGCGACAAGATGAGCGAAGTCTCTATCCTGTTCATAGGACTGCAAAGAAGTCACAGTGACCGCGTCCGGATCTGTTCCGTCGGTATGCCAGATACCGGAAGCCTCCGGTTCATTGATCGGCAGATCATTGCGTGAAGCGTAGGAATTGTTTAAGAGATAACTGTTCAGATTCAATGCAGGATCTTCATACAGGTTCAGCAGGCCCCCGTTGCTTTTTCTTATGAAATCATAGGAACCTGAAACGATCGCGTAAGAGAAAAGCGTTCTGGAGAACAGCTTGACCTTAAAGCCGCATTCTCCCGCCAGAACCAGAGAATCCTGGGCAGCTGTCGGATAGATCAGAGTATAACCGGCAACCGATCCGGCGCCATAGACACCTAGGGAGGCGATCGAAGACAAGCCAAGACCGCCATACAGTTCCAGACCCGCTTTGACTCCAAATCCGGCCTTCTGAACCTCAAAATCGCTGTATTTCTGTTTCGCTTCATCGAATTTAAACTGGAAATCAAAAACGCCATCCGCTCCTCCGGTGACCGTGACCTCCCAGGTCAGGATCAGATACTGTCCGGTAATATTGAAGCCGGTTCCGATAAATCCGGTGATTTCACCTTTCATCGGTTCCTTACTGTACATGTTGCCCTGGACCCAGCCTGAGAATTCCACGACCGCACCCATGTTGCCGCCGGTAACAGCGCTCTTGTTTTCGGACTTGCCCCAGAAAGCTTTTTCCAGCGCTTTCGCGGAATCGCCTCCCGGAAGCTTGCCCTGAGCGGCGTCCTTCCAGAAAGAAGTGTTGCTGGAATTGAGACCCATGCCGATGATGAATCTTCCATCCGTATATACTCTGACCGTAAGCGGGATCAGGTAAGGATGCAGGACAAACTTCATTCCTGGAAGCAGTTCTTCCATACTGACCGCGATCTCGGACTGATATTCTGAAACGATATCTTTCGGAACCATGTCGTTGATCTTTCCGTGGTTGATGCGAAGATACAGCTCCTTGACCAGAAGGTTGTTTCCGTTGGAATCATCGACGCAGAGGTAAACAGGGATGCCTTCATACATATCTGCCACATCGACAGAAAACGTAGGAGACGTCGTCGTGATCAGTTTGACATACTTTTTATCAGAAACCCTGTACTGAACAAGGCTGTATTTTAAACCGGACTGCGCATTTTTCAGTTGTATCTCAAAATCGAGATCTGTCATCACACTGCCTTCGATTTCCATGACTTCCGTCATGACATCTCTTGCTTTTTCCTCTATCTGCGGATCGCTGTATTTCGCATAGACGTGGTTCAGCTGCAAAGAGAGATTGTCTTCAGCCTTGACGGTGTTGGCGTTGATAAGAAAGAAACACAGAAACAGACAGCACATCTTTTTCAGAACGGGTTTCTTTGACATAAGGGGATCCTCCGAGAATTGTTTACCATTTTATTTCTATCATTATTATGCTCAAGTACTGAACAAAGAGATAAAAACAGGGACAGATCAAATCTATTCCTGATGCATATCATGAAAAATCTGAAATCAGACTATATCGTGATCGAAGTCAGCGGCATCTGGACAAGCATATCTATACCGTGTTTTTCACAGTACCGCGCCAGTTTGAAGAACACGACTTCCGTCTTCTCTACAAGCCTGGGCATCCCTATGACAGGTCTGTCTAACGGAGAAAAGAAATTATCCCAATGCAAAGGGATGACGACTGAAGGTTTCAGCTTGCCAACTGTTTCTTCAAAGAAGATCCTTTCCGTTTCCTCGTCCGCTTTCTGCAGACCGGCGACACCCAAGAACAGGACATCTGCCTGATATCCATCCATCTGTCCCTTGATATAGTTGAAGCTCGGACGGATCATATAGGTTTTCTCTTCTGTTTCGACATAGAAATCATAGGAACCGCCTTCTTTATAGTCTCTCAGACGAGCAGGCTGGACCAGCGGCGTATCGATCGTCTGACCAAGATCGTTGTTCAGGATTGTCGGTTTGGAATGGATCGAAGGAATAATTTTGATTTTATATTCTCCTATCGTATAAGTTTCGTTTGCCTTGAATTCGATCAGCCGTTCTTCCGGAACGTTCCCGCCTCTGGCCACATTCAGCGCGGAACTGCTGCCATAAATTGTAGCAGCGCATCTGTTTGCGATATAAGGCGCATCCATGACATGGTCATGATGGGAATGGGAAACAAAGATCGCTTTCAGACGGTCAACGTGATGCAGCTTCAGCTTCTCATCGATCAGAGAGGTATTGCTGGCTTCACTGCCAAAGATGTATTTCATCAGGGAAGGTCTGGTCAGATGGGCGTCAAAAAGGATCTGATCCTTGCCATCATCAAACAGAAGCGTCGTCGTACCAAAAAAAGTGATTTTCATAAGTTTTTACCCCATCAGATACAAGAGGCCCCGATCGGGACCTTACAGTTTATTTGATTTTCACATCGATGACAGAATCGATCTTTTCCAATTCGGCGATCAGATCCTTTGGAACGATGCTGTCGTGTGTTGAGATCTCGGTCTCAAGATACCAGCCTGTTCCTTCGTCGGAGCGGATGTGGTTCTCGGTGTGGTAGCACTGAAGCTTGGACAGACATTTGTCGACGTTTTCAGGAAGACCGTTCGCATCCATGTGAACGCTGATCCTCACGATGTTGCTTGGACGGTTGTAATTGAAGAGCGGAGAAATCAGAGAGAACAAGACCGTCAGAAGACTGGAGAATACCCCCAGCATATACATACCCGCACCGAAACACATGCCGATCGCACCTGTCGCAAACACGCCTGCCGCGGTAGTCAGTCCCTCGATCTTGCCTCTGCGCTCAAAAATGATCCCTGCGCCTAAGAAAGAGATACCGGATACGACACCTGCCGCGATACGCGAGGCATCGACTTTTTCCGTATCGGCAAAACCGTATTTCGATACGATCATCAGAACACAGGTAGACAGCGCCACCAGGACATGTGTACGGACGCCCGCTTCCTTGAAGCTGCGGTGCCGTTCATAACCGATGACCGTCGCAAACACGACAGATGACAGGATTCTTAATAGCCATTCATATTGAAATGTATTCATATACTTTCCGCCTTATCGTTTTTATTATTTCATGAAATGTCTGTAAAGATAAATCAAAAGAAACGGTTTGTATAGCTTTGCTGAAGATCATAGAGTGCTTCCGTAAGTCCGTTCAAAGGATTCTCCGGCGTGTAGTTCTGATAGATCCCATAAGGAAGATCGGAAAAGATCACAAACAGATAAGGACCGTTCTGCGTATAGATGATGCCGCTGTCGTTGATCGCACATTCGTCGTTGTAAGGATCCTTGTCGGTCAGTTCACTGGGATAGACGAGATCTTCAGTGTATGTCGTATCTTCCGGAAGACCGTTTTCCCAGCCGGCTTTTGTCTGGATGATACAGCGATCAGACAGGACATCTTTTGCTGAGGAACAGGCAGAATGCGAGAGCCAGGTTTTCAGTTCTTCCGGCGCGTTTCCGCTTTCCAGATAGGCATACATCCGGGTCCAGAGGATGCATAGCTCTTTGGCGCTGCGGCGGGGATAAAGCCTGTCGGCAAAATTCTCATCGATCCCGCATTCTCTGCACCAGGACAGCAGCGGTTCATCGCCATAGGCATCCCGCAGTTTCTTATAGGTATCATTATTGGAATATTCGATCGTCTGATGGATCTCTTCCTGGTGGATTGTGAAAAGCTCCGGCTTCATCTCCAGCAAGGCTCCGACATAGATCGCTTTGATGGTGCTCTGGTAGCACATGACGCGGTCCGAACAGAAAGAAACACCCGACTGGGTCACAAGATCATAAAGGACCAGACCGACGTCGTGTCCGGTGTTGGTGATCTGTTTGATTTCCTTTCTCAATTGGTGGGCGGCATCCTCGGAGGGGCTGTATCTGCCAAAGAACACGAGTCTGTCTTTGTCGGATACCTCGCGAAGATTGTGCCGCACTTCATTCAGAGAATCACAAAGGTTATTTGCCATGTCGTGACCTTTCAGTCCCAGCGATCCACAAGTCTGTCGACTTCCTTGAGGAATTTCTTCAGCTCGCTGTTTTTTGCATCCTTTCTTTTCTCGATCAGACGCAGCAGTTTCTTGCCTCTCTCCATCAGTTCATTGTAGATCTTGTTCTGGGTATAGGTATCCTGTTCCCGGTTCTGATCTTCCAGGATCTTTTCTTTTTTCTCTGCTTCCGTTAAAACCTTTTCCGGTTTATTTGTACGCACATAGTCGTTCAGCAGCAGATCAAAAACAAACCCGGAATACGGCGCAGATGCCTTATAGTCGTGTTCCTTCTTCAAAAGATCCACATAAGCCGTACACGCTTCTTCATCTCCATGTACAACAAAAACTCTGTCCGGTTTCTCAGGGTTGTCGGCAAGCCAATGGACCAGCCCTTCCTGGTCCGCGTGTGCGCTGACATCCTGCAGCTGCACGATCTCGGCTGCCACATGGATATCTTCCTGGAAGATCCTGACATCTTTCTCGCCATCCGCCAGCTTTCTGCCCAATGTTCCCTCTGCCTGATAACCCGCAAGAGCGACCGTACATTCCGCTCTCCAGAGGTTGTGCTTCAGGTGATGTTTGATCCGTCCGTCGGTACACATGCCGGAAGCGGAAATAATGACGGAAGGATTGGTGGAGGAATTGATCTTTATTGAATCTTCCTGCGTGACAGATACTTTCAGATTCGGGAACGCCAGCGGCTGATTGCCTTCATGAATGACCTTGATCGCTTCCTCGTCATAGTATCCAAAGACATTGTCTTCAAATATCGCGGTCGCTTCTTCTGCCATCGGGCTGTCCACATAGACATCGAAATCCTTATAGGAAATCATATCCCGTTCAATGATCTCCCGGATGAAATAAAGGATCTCCTGTGTCCTTCCTACTGCGAACGCCGGAATGATCACGTTGCCTCCTCTGGCAAACGTGCGTTCCATGATGCCGGCAAGCTGCTTCAGAGGGTCGTTGATCTTGTTGTGAAGACGGTCTCCGTAGGTGCTTTCCGTAATGACATAATCTGTCGCTTCTCTTGGAGCCGGGTCATTGACGATCGGCATATCGGTATTTCCCAGGTCACCGGTATAGACAAGAGTCTTGTTTTCGCCACCCTCGGTCAGCGTCAGATAAGTGATCGCACTTCCCAGGATATGACCGCCATCCTCATATCGGGCTATGACGCCTTTTGCCGGTTCGAAGCTTTCCCCGTATTCAACGGTGCGGAAATGGCACATCGCTTCCTCCGCGTCTTCCAGGGTAAATAGCGGCTTGTTCTGTTTCTTGCCGCTTCGCTTGGCTTTCCGGTTTGACCAGTCCGTTTCACTTTCCTGAATGTGCGCGGAATCTTTCAGCATCACCTCACAGAGCTGTCTGGTCGCTTCGGTACACCAGATGTTTCCCTGGTATCCGTCCTTCACCAGTTTCGGCAGAAGGCCTGAGTGGTCGATATGCGCATGCGAAAGAAGGACCGCATCGATCTGGGATGCAGGGACCGGAAGATCTTCATTCACATAGACATCCTTCCCCTGTTCCATGCCGCAGTCCAGCATGATGTATTTTCCGTTGCTTTCAATGATATGACAGCTGCCCGTCACCTCGTGATCGGCGCCGATAAAGTAAAGCTTCATATGTGTACCTTCCTGTAAGATCAGTCTTTTCTAATTTATGAACAGTCTTTATCTATAATTTCATTAGTACGATTAAATTATAACCTATTACTCCGATTCGAGCTCATGGGTTATCTCTGTTTTGTGTAAGATGAGAGTGTGGCTTATTATGGCGTTATTTTCATTGGGAATCATTC
>JAFRVK010000064.1 GCA_017441765.1 Erysipelotrichaceae bacterium | reverse complement strand
GATCAATACCGCCTATCATTCGACTCTAAGAGATCAGGAAGACTATCTGAATGCCTGTTACGGAGCGGATGCAGTCTATCTCTACAGCTCAAAAGATTCCAAAAAGGCATACTTCAAACTGTCCGGAGACATCGGTTCTGTGAATATCGATGATGTGACTTTGCATCCATATGAATCTCTTAAAGCCAAGCCGAGCCATTACCATTACGGGAACGGTTTACTGACCCATAATATCAGAACGGAGACAGACAGCGATTTCATTGCGTATGCAGTCGAACTGCATGATACTATCGTTCTTCCCGAAGGTGATTACTTCAGCTATGACGGACATCATTTCTACAATGACTTCTATCTGATGAGCGATGATTATCGCGATGGAACCTATGATAATTCTGTCAATGAAGAGCCCTACTACAACTATTATCAGTACCTTCCTTACCGTTCCTACAGCAATTGCAATGAAGAAGAGATCCGTGCCTATCTCTCAGAAACACTGGGTCTTGATCAGCGCCTTGATAATTATCTTGACTGGAATCACGATGGCGCAAATGACGAAGTGAACCGTTCTCAGCTCGTGGGAACGGAAGGGGACTTCATCGCATGTCAGGATCTCTATGGGGCAAATGCGCTGCTGCTGTTGTCTTCGGCGATCTATGAGTCTTCCTATGGCAAGTCTCTGAAATCTTATGACAGGAATAATCTTTATCTGTCAGCTGCTTATGAGAATGAAGAAGAGGCTGAGACAGACCGTTATGCCGCTGTTTCAGATTCGATCTATTCTTTCAGCAAGTATCTGATCTCTGCCCGTTTCGGGGATCATCTGCGTAAAGACTACAGTGGAACATTCTTAGGAAACAAACTGGGCGGGATCAATGTGAATTATTCGCTGGATCCTTACTATGGCGAAAAGATCGCTGCGGTTTATGACAGGCTGGATCAGACTTTGGAAAATCATGACAGAGACGTTTATGCGTTAGGATTGGTTATCGATGTCTCTAAAGCCAATTTCTACGCCGATGTACAGCTGAAGACTTTGAAATACCGCCTCAAGGAAATCCATGAAACTTCGTTTATTATCCTTGAGGAAACGGAAGAATCCTATAAGATCCGTATCGACAACAGCTATTCTTTTGAATATCTCTATGATCCCGAAAGATCCATCGCCTATGTGCCAAAAGATCTTTTCACGATCATCCTGAATCCCGAGAAGATCCATGAAGAAAGCTTTGAAACGAAACATTATGATTTCAACGGTGGGACGTACCATGGCTATAGTTCTCTCGATGTGAAAGCCGGACAGAAACCTGTTGTCATCCCGTCAAAGGAAGGTTATGAATTTGCCGGTTATGATGAGAATGGACTTGCACAATGGAAAGAGATCAGGGATATCGCTTTGAAAGGGACGTTCCGGATCATGCCACTTCACAAGCCGATTGATTTGAGAGATGTGTTTCTTTCAGTCGCTTATGACAACAATGAATCTGTCGAGTTCCCTCTCACGAGTGATATGATAAGTAATTTTGATTCAGATTTGGAAGGAACACAAGAGATCACGATTCATTATTGTGGCTTAAAGATGAAGGCGATAATAACGGTTTCTTCAAAACAGATGGTAACAGATCTAAAGATCAAAGAAGCCATTGATTCAGAAAACTATTCCTATATCAAAAACAATGTGGCACATACTTCCTATCCTTTCTCTTTCAATGAGATACGGAAGATCGATCATCTTTTGAGAGAAACTTCTGAACGCAACTATGTGATCAATGATCATGGCGTCGAACTGGATCTTGGTATTTCCGGTCTTGATCTGTCTTTGCCTGATCTGGATACGTTCATCTATGTGAATGATACCTACTATGTGGATGTTGAAAAGATAAAGGAAGCAGATGAAGAAAAGATCACCCGGCTTGCTTCGGGATACGGTTTCGTTCCGGTTCTTGGCATCGATCTTTCATTCCGTTTCAATTACGAAGATATCGAGCTGCAGGGGCCTGCGGTCGTACAGCTGCATATCGATGAAAAGAAAGATGGCCATATCTACACGGTCTATCATCTGAATGCAGACGGAGATATTGTCAAATGCCGGACGATGCAGACGAAGGATGCCGTGATCTTCATGATAAACGAAAAAGGTTCGTATGAGATCCTGGAAATGCCAGGAATCAACGATTATGCGATGTCTGAGATCTCAGAAGAACTGACGAAAGACAATATGGGTTTCGACAATCACAAGATCAATATCGGATTATTGCTGGCGATCCTATTGACACTGGCAGGGATCAGCGGGATCATCTTCTTTGATATATTTAATAATATGAGGAAACGAATGTGGAAAGACTTCAGAAAATCATTGCAGACAGCGGAATCTGCTCCAGAAGAAAAGCCGAAGAACTGATCCGGCAGGGAAAGGTCATTGTCAATGGAAAGACCGTCACCGAACTGGGATTCAAAGCAGATCCCAATGATGAGATCGAGGTCGACGGTCAGCTTTTAAGGCGCGAGGAAAAAGTCGTTTTTCTGCTGAATAAGCCAAAAAACGTCATCTCTTCCGTTTCAGATGACAGAGGCCGTACGACCGTACTGGATCTGGTAGAAAGCCCTTATCGTTTGTATCCGATCGGACGTCTGGATTATGGGAGTTCAGGACTGTTGCTGCTGACGAATGACGGAGAACTGATGAAGGAAATCATCCATCCCCGTTATGAGATCGATAAGACATATAAGGTCGTCATAAATGGACTGATCAGTAAAGAAGAGATCGAGAAACTGGAAGCAGGTGTCATGATAGATGGCAGAATGACGGCGCCTTGCACTGTCAAGCTGCTGCATCGGAATGAGAATAAAAAAAACTCCGAACTGGAGATGGTCATTCATGAAGGCAGGAACAGGCAGATCCGTAAGATGATGGAAAGCATCGGCTATGAAGTCACGAAACTGCACCGCACCAGAGAAGCCTGCATCGAACTGGGAGATCTGAGAGCAGGGGAATACCGGCAGCTGAAACCCCATGAGATCAAGAAACTGAAAGCCTATTTAAATCGCCGTAATAGTTAGCTCTTTATCATCGTAAGGATCGATATAGATCGTTTTATAATTCCTGTATGAAACAAAGCCCGGGCGTGCGCCTTTGATTTTTTTCACGTTACGTATCTCGCAGTAATCGACCGGAACAGAAGATGAGTAGCGTCCCTGGGAATAATAGGCAGCCACATTGGCACAGATGCGGATGATCTTTTCGTTCAGCTGATTGGAATCGACCACCAGGTGACAGCCATGGAAGCCTTTCGCATGGAACCAGGTGTAATCGTTTTTTGCATATTCAAACGTCAGATAGCTGTTCTGAAGATTATTCTTTCCGAAAGTGACCGTATAGCCATCAATTGTAAAACGATATAGATTGATCTTTTTTTTATTCTGCTTCTTATTGCTTTTGTTTTTGAGATATCCGTAACGGCTGAGCTCATCCCTGATATCCAGGGCATCCGCGTAGTCGGCGATCGACAGCTGCTCATTCAGCGCTTTGAAATAGGTAAGTTCATCCTGAGCGATCCCGATCTGTTCCTCGATATAGACCTTGCCTTTACGTTTTTTCTGATAGATATTGTAATACTTGTTCGCGTTAGCTTTGACCGATAGTTTCGGATCCAGAGGAATGGTCTTCGTCTGGCCTTCGTATCCGCAGATTTTCAGTTCTTTCAGGCCTTTCTGATCAAGATTGTCGTACTGATAAAGCAGATCTCCGTTTTCCTTATCGTTCTCAAGATTCAAGGCATCTTCCAATGAATTCTGCAGTTTGGTGATCTTGCTGTCGTAATGTTTGATCTGTCTTCTGACGACTTTAAACAGATCATCAGCGATATTCCTGATCCGTTCCGTTTCATCATCGCGGTAATAGACTTCATCAAAACCCTCCTGGATCGGCCATTTCTCATAAGGAAGTTCCAGATGCGTCAGAGGAATGATGTGATACTCGTAGGAATCACTGATTTTCGTCAGAAACAAGGAATCGGATGCTTCGATTTCTTTGATGATCTCCTGATAGGAATGATTATTAAGCCTGTAGCGCACTTCTTTCTCTAACATCTTGGAGAAACCCTGCAGTTGCGCGACAAGAGAATTATCCATGTCCGGTTCGAATGAAGAGAACGGATCGTTTTTGTGCTGATCATCAGGCAAAGTGAACTGCGCTCCCGGCAGTATCGTCCTGCGGGTATTCTCATAAGGCGGGATTTTCTTTAGGGCATCGATGATCTTATTGTTCTGATCGATCAGGACCATGTTCGCATACTTGCCCATCAGTTCGATGGATAGGATATATTCCTTCTCATCATAAAGCTCGTCTCTGGCCCGGATATGCATCAGCAGGAAACGGTCGTAGTTGATCTGATCAATCTGATAGATGAAGCCATTGATCAGATACTTTCGAAGGACCATGATAAAAGTGGAAGGATCATTGAATGTCGCATATTTGCGATCCGACAGACAGAGATGATTGTAGTTGGAATGGAACGACATCACAAGATTCGTCCGCAAGCCGTTTGCATGCACGTTGAAAATGATCTCGGTCTTGCTGCTTTCCGCGATCCGGTTAATGCGGATCGGCAGATACCTGTCGAGGTCTTTCTTAACTTTATTCAGTACGATTCCATCCAGAGCCATATCAATATTATAAAACGAATGGAAAAGAAATAAACAGCTGCTGCAGTCATCTGCAAGAGGGTATATAATGTAGTTAGCATTATGAAACTGAATGAACTGGAAATCGGCCAGAGCGGTCGTATCTTGAAGGTAGGAGGCACAGGAGCGCTCCGTCAGCATTTTCTGGACATGGGTCTGATCCCGGGCATTTTGATCACCCCGGTGAAGTATGCACCTTTGGGGGATCCGATCGAATATAATATCAACGGCTATGAACTGACTTTAAGAAAAGATGATGCCAAAGAGATCGATGTCGAGATTGCGGATCCTACACAGAGAGAAGATGAACGTCTGGATGTCGATATCGAACACCCGGGCTATGGCGAATCAGGAATCTATCATGCCAGGCAGTCGGACCATCATGAGCCTCTGCAGGGAAAGATGACTTTTGCCTTGGCAGGCAATCAGAACAGCGGCAAGACGACACTGTTCAATCAGCTGACCGGTTCCAATCAGCACGTGGGTAACTTCCCCGGAGTCACTGTCGAGCAGAAGACCGGTACGATCAAGGGCCATCCGGACTGTGAGGTCATCGATCTGCCCGGTATCTATTCTCTGTCTCCTTATTCCGAAGAGGAGATGGTTTCCAGAAAGTATATTCTAGAAAACAAGCCGACCGCCATCATCAATATCGTCGATGCGACCAATATCGAGCGTAATCTGTACCTGACGATGCAGCTGATGGAACTGGATATCCCGATGGTTCTGGCACTGAACATGATGGATGAACTGCAGGACAATCATGGAGCGATCCTCGTGAACAAGATGGAGAACATTCTGCAGATCCCGGTCGTTCCGATTTCAGCGATGAAAAACGAAGGCGTTGCGGAACTGGTGGATCACGCGGTTCATGTGGCGAGATATCAGGAAAAACCTGTGCCAAGAGATTTCTGCGACAAGAACGATCACAACGGCGCACTGCACCGCTGCCTGCACAGCATCATGCATATGATCGAAGACCATTGCATGGAGTACGAAATCCCATTAAGATTCGCTGCCAGCAAGATCGTGGAGAACGATGAACACATCATCCGTTCCTTGCATATCCATGACAAAGAAAAGGCGGCGATCGACAATATCATTGAACAGATGGAGAACGAGCGGGAACTGGACCGTTCGGCGGCCATCGCCGACATGCGTTATCTGTTTATCGAACGTCTATGCCGACAGACAGTCGTCAAACCCCGTGTCAGCAAGCAACGTTTGCGCAGTGAACGGATCGACAATATCCTGACCGGCAAATATACAGCCATCCCGGTTTTCGTACTGGTGATGTTGGGGATCTTTTATCTGACTTTCAATGTGATCGGAGCATATTTCCAGGGTCTCTTGGAAGAACTGATCGGCATGCTTCAGAACTCGGTTGCAGGCATGCTGGAGAATATGACGATTGCAGAATCGGTCAAATCACTCATCATCGACGGGATCTTCAATGGCGTCGGCAGCGTTTTGAGTTTCGTGCCGATCATTGTCATTTTGTTCTTTTTCCTGTCTTTGCTGGAAGACAGCGGTTATATGACACGGATCGCTTTTGTAATGGATAAACTGTTAAGAAAGATCGGCTTGTCAGGAAGAAGCATCGTACCGATGCTGATGGGCTTCGGCTGCAGCGTTCCTGCCATCATGGCGACCAGGACACTTCCTTCCAGGCGTGACCGCTATCTTACGATGATGCTGATACCATTCATGAGCTGTTCCGCCAAGATGCCGATCTATGTCTTCTTTACAGATCTCTTTTTCCCGAAGCAGGCATGGCTGATTACGGTTTCTTTGTATTTTATTGGAATCATTACTGCAATCATTGTTTCTCTGATCGCCAAGAAAACGATCTACAAAGGAGAAGCTGTACCGTTTGTGATGGAAATGCCGAATTACCGCATCCCTACAGCACAGAATGTGTTGAGACTGATGTGGGAAAAGGCGAAAGACTTCCTGCAGAGGGCGTTTACGGTCATCTTCATCGGGACCGTTGTCATCTGGATCCTGGAACATTTCAATTTCCGTCTGCAGCTGGTTTCCGATCCCGGCATGAGTATGCTGGCGATCGTTGCTGATCTGATTACACCTTTGTTCAAACCGTTAGGCTTTGCGGACTGGCGTATTTCGACCGCTCTGCTTTCCGGTTTCCTGGCAAAAGAGAGCGTGGTATCCACATTATCCGTTCTATATGGATCGACCGATGCTTTATTCAACGCACATTCGACAGCCGATGTCTTTGCCTTGTTGGTATTCTGCTTATTGTACACGCCATGCATCGCAGCAGTCGCCGCTTTCAAGCAGGAACAGGGATCCGGTGGGGCGATCCGAATGGTTCTCTTCCAGTGTTTTACTGCCTGGATCGTCGCATTTATAATTCGAAATATTTTACTTGTTTTAATATAAATATACTGTTATAATAATCAAGCGAATAGAAAAAACTATTCCTTGTCTAGCAATAGACCGTAAGTCCAGAAGGAGGTTAAACATGAAACAATACGAGACAATGTATATCATCAAGTCTACGGTTGACGATGCTGCCAGAGCAGCTCTGATGGAAGAGATGCACGGCATTATCACCGCTCATGGCGGAAACATCGACAACGTTGATGATTGGGGTATGAGAGAATTCGCTTATGAAATCGATCATATGACCAAAGGCTACTACGTCGTAGTGACCTATACTGTCGACAATGATGGTCTGAAGGAATTCGATCGTCTGATGCGCCTGAATGGCGATATCGTCAGAATGATGACCATCTGTCAGGATGAAAAAAAAGGTAAGAAATAATGATCAATGTGAATCATGTCGTCTTAGTCGGCCGTCTGACGAAGGATATCGAACTGCGTAAGACCAACAGCAAT
>JAFRVK010000063.1 GCA_017441765.1 Erysipelotrichaceae bacterium | reverse complement strand
TCATAGAAAAACCTCTGAATCTTCAGAGGTTTTATTCTTTTACCTGATTTACCGACTTTCCTTCCAGCATCCTTCCGCTAACGATGACTCTTTCCGGAGGAAGCTCCGGTTCATTGATCAGCTGCAGCAGTTTTCTGACTGCCAGCTGTCCCAGTTCCTGTGTATTCTGTTCATAGGTCGTCAAGCCCATGATCTTAGCCATGTTGATGCCGTCGTAGCCGACTGCCGAAATGTCGTTTGGAATGTTTAGACCACGTGATGTGATCTCTTCCATGCCGCCGATATAGGAATAGTCGTCCGGGAAAATGATCGCCGTAGGCGGATCAGGAAGTTCCAGAAGCTGTGCCGTCTTGATCCTGCAGTCTTCAATGTCGTGATAGTGTCCGGCCAGAACATAGTTCTCAGGGATATCGATCCCAAGTCTGATGCAGGCGCCCCGGAAACTGCCGATTCTTTCCTGGGTGACAAAGGTCGGATCACCATGAATGAAAGCAATCTTTCTATGTCCCATTCGATGCAGGTAGTGGACGATCTCATCCAGTCCTCTGGAGTTGTCCGAGAGTACTGCCGCACATCCATCCAGCACATAGTCCACCGCGACGACAGGATGTCCCGATTGTGCGAGTTCCAGGATCTCCGGATCTTCAAAGTCTGCCGTCATGATAACGATCCCGTCCAGATTACGGTATTCTACGTGTTTCAGATAAGTCGTCTTCTTGCCAGCGATCGCATGATTGATAAAGGTGATATCATAGCCGAATCTTTCTGCTTCTCTTTGGAAGCTTTCCAGGATCTTGGAGAAGTATTCATGGCCAAGACCGGCTCTTTCATCCGCAAACAGGATGCCCAGATTGTAGGTCCTGTTGGTTTTTAAAGCCCTGGCCGAGACATTGGTCATGTACCCCAGTTTCTTTGCGGCTTTCTTTACTTTTTCTTTTGTCGCATCGGAAATATCGCTCTGATCATTAAGTGCTTTTGATACGGTAGCTACCGATACGTTACATTCTTTTGCAATATCTTTGATTGAAACCATATTCTATTTCATCTCCAGCAGTTCTTTTCGGATCGGATCATAGTGTGCGTCCACAAGACCGAAATCCATTTCCTTGTAAGACCACAGCGCTCTGCCAATCCGGTGTTTTTCAAACACTTCATGAATGCAGCTGTACCACTTCAGTGTTTCCACGGTATCGGCCAGATCGATTGTACCGTATTCGCCGCAGTACAGAGGGGCGTCTCTTTCTTCCGCGATCCGGATCGCTTCCGCGAACAGATCCTCAAAATAGGAAGCGTCAAAGATCCTGTCTTCTTCGGAAAAATGATCATCGAATTGCGGACCGACCTGTTTCTTTGTCAGTTCAATATATTCTTTGTACGTGTGTTCCAGTTTCGTACGAAAAGACGTATCCATATTGGCGATCCAGTAGGCACCCTGATGGGTAAAGACCAAAGGGGAGTAGCAGTGGAAGTTGTATACGACATTCTGATCGTGAGGCGGATCGAGGTCCTTGATCGCCGTGATTGAATTGTTGTGGTAGCCGCCTACCAGGATCTTCGTATCCGGGGCGTATTCTCTGATGACTTCGATCGTTCTGGCGATGATCTGATTCCATTTCCGACAATAGGAAGGATCCGATACTTCATTCAGCAGTTCAAAGGCAATGTGGCCGTATCTGCCGTAACGTTTCGCAAACTCTTTCCAGATGTCGTAAAAGATCTTCT
>JAFRVK010000062.1 GCA_017441765.1 Erysipelotrichaceae bacterium | reverse complement strand
CTTTATCCGAATTATCTACGATGACCGTGCTGCATCCGCAAAGCAGAAGCAGAAAGCTCATCAAACAAATCATTTTTTTCATTACAGTTCCTCCCTGTTGCCTGCAGGCTTGCCGCACATGATCTCCAGGTTGCCGTTTCTTGTCCTGAGTTCATCGATCATAGCCTTGCATTCTTTTACATCATTCATTCTGATGGAATACTCCACCCGAAACAGCGAACCCAGAGTCAGCGTCCTGATCGACTCCAGCTCATAGCTGCTGCAGTACTTGTCCAGCACCTTACTGAAGACTTCGTCGTAATTGAGCGATTCGGGGATCGTGATCTTCAGATATCTGCTGTTCTCCGATACGCTCCCAAACCCCGTCAGACTCAGCGCCAGCATGACGACACTCAGCATAAGCGTGAATACACCTGCCAGGGCTACGTAGCCGGCACCGCAGATGATGCCGACAGTCATGGCGATGAAGACTGCCGAGAGTTCTTTCGCCGTGCCCTTGACCGAACGGAAACGGATCAGGGCGAAGGAACCGGCAACGGACAGGCCGAAGCCGATGTTGTCGTTCACCAGCATGATGACGACTGTCTCGACAGCCGGTATCAGTACGAGGGCCGATATGAATGATTTCGTGTATGTATTCCTGTACATAAAGGCAGCCGACAGGATCAGCCCCATGAACATCGAGGCGACGATCGTCAGGATGAACTGGCCGATTGTCAGCGAACCTGTGAATATGCTTCCGAAAATGCTTGTCATAAGTTTATTCTCCTTTCAATGCGTTCAAGAATGCTGTTCCCACCTTGGAAAAACCTCTTGGGTAAGCTTCGCATTCATCCAGTATCTTTGTGAGCCACAAAGGCATCGCGTCTTTCACTTTCAGCTCCATGACCGTATCCTCAGTCACGGATTTGTCGTTTCTGCTTTTTCTCAATGACAGGTCCTTTGTCCGATAGCGGATATCCCTGTCAAAGGTGATCCTGAGATTCTCATCGTCTCTTGCGACATAGGAAGTTCTGGTACAGCCGATATAGATCTTCGGTTTCAGCTTTCCGTAGTAGCTCAGTGCATAGCGGATCTCGTTTCCCACCTGCTCATCTTTGAAGGAACAGTGAGCGATATCTTCCAGTACCTCTTTGCATATCGCTTTGGTCCTGCGTTTGTAGACGATGCCATCCAGCTTCTTCTTGAATTCCACGAATACCATATCTGTTTCATCCGCATCCTTATAGGATCTGATCCTGAGCTTCTCCTTGTATTCCGGCTTTTCGATGGAACGTCTGATCAGTTCATACCTGTCGGTATCGTAATAGATCGAGGAGATATCCGCCGCAAAGAACTTGTCCGGCTTTACATAAGGTTCGATCTTTCTCATCAGTTCCTCGTATTGTGGAGCCATCAGCAGATATTTCTTTTCGAATCTTCTGAATGTTTCCATCGTCTGTACCTCCTTTGTTGTCTCTATGGTATTGGACAAATGTGAACTTAAACTGAACTGAATATGAAATAAATCTGATAAAATCGCCTCTGATACTCAATATCTGCTGGTCGACGGTTTTGCGTTTCATATATATAAGTGATGATATTTCAGATAAAATACACATTAAGTTCACTTTCGCCGATGTATATTACATCTATGAAATTACGCAACGAGATCGTTATTATCGCCATTCTGTCGATCCTGATATCTTTCTTCAGTACAATGGCATACAGGACAAAAAAGAATATAGAATTGGCAGAAGAATCCTGTCAGATTGTCACAGGAACCCCCATGTATCTGGCGGTCGGTGAATCCTATGTTTTTGAATCCATTGTTTCCTATGATGCAGAAACACAGATCATTGAAGTCAGCGACAATACGATAACGGGAATCCATAAAGGAACGATCGAGGTTGAAACGAACTGCGTCAGTCATGAAATTCATGTGTCCGATCTGTATACGATCCCGCAGATCACGGAAAAAGAGTTTCTGCCATGTGATTATTATTCTTCACAGGAAAATGAATATCTTGATGAAGTACTATCTTATATGATCAATGAGGCGGGTTATCAGACAAGAGCCGGTGTCGTAGAAGCGGCGCGCTTCCTGCTGGTGCGTTTTCCCTTCAAACTTCATTACTTCTATGAAAACGGAAGACTGGACGATTCCGATTATGCGGTGGATGGCGAAGGCAGATACTATCATTGCGGTTTATATCTGAGTAAAGAAAAGACGCTTGAGATCACGGATGTTCTGGAAGGACCTTCCTGCTGGGGCTGCACCCTGTATGAGGATGCCACGGGCTCCTATACGGACAATGGACTGGACTGTTCCGGCTTTATCGCCTGGGTATTGTACAATGCCGGTTACGACTGCCGGGATCTGGGTGCCGGGCCGAGTCCGGGCATCGACGATCTTAGCGATCTGGGCGAAAAGACGGTGATACGGGAAGCGAAGATCAACCAGATCAAAGTCGGTGATCTTGTCGGATCGGACGGCCATATCGGAATCATTATAGGCATGGACGGTGAGAATATCTTTATCGGTGAAGCCTACTGGGTCAAGGATCTGCAGGTCAGGGTCTATTCCTATGAGGAATTTTTGAATGAATCGGAATGGGACTATGTCATAGACATGGATAAGTATTATGGTTCAACGGGAAACTATACCGAAATGTGGAACTGAAAGAAAAGCAGCCGCTCTAGTCGGCTGCTTTCAGATTCTTCTCGAGACATACAAGCTGTACGCCCGGTATCCCGTTGAATATACAGGGAACGATATCGACTTCCTCATAGTCCAGCTTCTCATACATCTTCCTGGCTCTGACATTGATCGCGTTGGTATCCATGCGCAGTTCAGGACAGCCATAATCCAGGGCATACTGTTCATAGAAAGACACAAAGGCTTTACCGTAGCCTTTTCTTCTGCATGAAGGATCGACCGTCAGGGTATGCAGGACCATGATCTCATGCGAGTATGCCTCATATCTCCACTTTGCACATGCATAATCAGGGACTTCGATCCGATTTATGATGGCGGAAGCGACGATTTTCCCCTCCTCTTCCATGACGAAGAGATCTTCTCTTGCCAGGGAATCCTCTGCTGTCTTTCT
>JAFRVK010000061.1 GCA_017441765.1 Erysipelotrichaceae bacterium | reverse complement strand
GTTTCATGGTCGATCATTCCGGTGGTAGTAGCATTGGTGAATTCTTTCTTTTTCACTCCTGTCAGTTTATACAGCAGATACTCCGGAATCATCAGGAAATCTGTCACATTCTCCAGTCTTCCCTGCTTTTTATCATCATAGAGCTGATAGATTGAATTGAATGGCTGGAACTGACATCCCGTATGGGCATACAGTTCTTCAAAAGGAACGATGGAATGAACCTCATCGATCACTTTTTCCGTTCTGGAATCTCTGTAGGCATAGACCGGATAGACTTCCTCTTCCCCCTTCATCAGGACATAGTCCACGCCCCAGGTATCGATCGACAAAGAATCGATCTGATATTTCTTTTGCGCTTCAGCAATGCCGTTTTTCACCTCATTAAAAAGAAGATCGACATCCCAGACTAGATGTCCATCTTCTTCTTTCACGCCATTAGGAAAACGGTAGACTTCTTCCGTTCTTATTTCATCTTCTTCTTTCCAGCCTACGATATGCCTGCCGGAAGAAGCGCCGATATCGATCGCCAAAGCGTATTTCATTCAGGTTTCTCTCCGATTTCGTAGGTCTTGCGCTCATAAAGATACTTTTCATCGATCTTTACATTGAATGCCTTGCCGATATCCCGGAAACCCTGAGGTTCGATCGTGTTGAGTTTCCTATCCGACATGGATCTTACCTTGACCAGGATCTCTGCCGCCTTTTCAACCGTATGCATCAAGCCGAACGCTTCATCAAAGTCATGGCCCGCTACAAACAGACCGTGATGATACCAGACTGCGACATTCTGCGTTTCCATGATCTTGGCGGTCTTGACGCCGATCTCTCTGCCGCCAGGAACCATCCATTCCACGACGCCGATCCCCTGCGGGAAAACGACCGGACATTCCGTCATGATCTCGAAAATCTCTCTGGTAAATACTTCTCCATCGATCGGCAAAACAAATGTCAGAGCGATCGTATTCGCCGGATGGGCGTGATAGACGACTCTCATCTGAGGATCCCGCTGTTTGAGGACTTCCAGATTCATCAGATGGGTAGGAAGCTCACTGGTCGGTCTTCCACCATTCACAAGACCGTAGACGATCTTGTACTTACTTCCATCATCCGATACTCTGATGATCGCAACGCTATCTTCGAAATCCAGCTGCACATTCCGCATATACTTGCCGGAACCCGTAACCATGAAGTACTCGTTCTTCAAACCGGGAACTTCCGTACCGATCTCCAGCCATGGCGCTTCCTCATTGAACTGATCCCTGATCTCTTCTACTTCTTCTTCCGTCAGACGGTAGGAAAGATTCCCGCCATTACGCTCATGCCAACCCTGATTGAAACCATCCGTACAGATCTTCGTAAATGCTTTGGCCAATTTGGTATCCATATTTTCTATCCTCTCTTTGAAAGAACATCTCTTTCATATCTTTCTATTTCTTCAAACCATTCTCCGTCTTTCGGTTTGCCGCAGCTTTCGCAGTACGCATCCCATACATCGTTGAATGGCATCGTTTTGAGTTCTTCCTGAACGACCATGAGCTTGCTGAAATCCTGTTCATCCTGCAGTTTCTTGAGTTCCTCAACAGGCTGAAGCAGCGCAAACAGCAGCGCTTTCTGAAGGTTTCTGTAGCCCGTCACCCAAGCAGAGATCCGGTTGATCGAAGCATCGAAATAGTCCAGAGCGATATTGACTCTGTTCAAACCGCAACGGACGATCTCTCTGGCGATCTCTTTGGTCTCGTCATCAAACAGAACCACATGATCGGAATCCCATCTGACCGGTCTTGTGACATGCAAAGCGATCTCATCGAAGAATGTCAGTAATGCCGGAATCTTGTCCGATACGACTTCCGTCGGATGATAGTGTCCGTTATCCATCAGAGGTATGCACTTGTCTTTATTGAAAGCCGCATAGCTCAAGGTAAACTCAGCGGAACCTGTCGTGTAGGATTCCACACCGATACCGAAAGTCTTGGATTCCACGCATGGTTTGACCTTATTGAAATCAAACGGTTCGCTTAAGATCTGATCGATAGAATCTCTGTATCTTTCTCTCGGCCCCAGCCTATCGCCCGGAATATCCTTGAATCCGTCACCGGTCCAGATATTCATGACACACTTTTCACCCAGCTGTTCTGCCAGATAATTGGAAATGCGGATGCAGGCTTTGCCATGCTCGATCCAGAACTTTCTGGTTTCTTCATCCGCAGATGACAATGTCAGTGGATCGCATTTTTCATGAGAGAAGAACGTCGGATTGAAGTCGCATCCCAGTCCTCTTTCCTTGCAGAAATCAACCCATTTCTGGAAATGTTTCGGCTCCAGCTTATCCCGATCTGCCCAGTCGCCGTCTTCAAAGATCGCATAAGATGCGTGCAGATTCATTTTCGGTCTGCCTGGAATGAGTTTCATGACCTCATCCAGGTCGGCCATCAGCTCTTCCGGAGTCGATGCTCTGCCTGGATAGTTTCCAGTCGTCTGAATGCCACCGGTCAAGGGCTTATTCGGATCGGTATCGAAACCTCTGACATCATCCCCCTGCCAGCAATGCAGGGATACCGAAACATCTTTCAGTATTTCGATCGCTTTATCGGTATCGACCTCCAGTTTTTCATATCTTTCTTTCGCTTCTTCATATCTGCTCATAATCGGTTTTCTCCTTCTTTCTTGATCTTATTCACAAAAGCAAACGCTTTATCCAATGTTTTTCTTGCTTCCGGCATATATGGCATGATCTGATAGGCATGGCATACGCCGTTTCTGATATCGATTTCTGTTTCGTGTCTTTCTGTTTTCAGTTTATCATACAGAATCATCGTATCATCATAGAGTGTTTCGCTGCTGCTTGCTGAAAGGAAAATCGGGGGAAGTCCCGCATAATCGCCATAGTAAGGCGAAAGCAGAGGATCCTTGAGCCGTTCTCTGTCGAAATCTCCTGCAAAAAGCACGTCACACAGACCCTTCGCTACCGCATTTCCAAGCATATAATCAGTACCGATATTCCGCGTATGCGATGGCAGATCCCGATACTGATCGGTAGCAGGCGAGAAAGCGATGATCGCTTTGGGCTGAGGAAGCTTTCTCTCTTTGCACAACAATGCCAAGGATAAGACAAGAGTTCCTCCGGCACTTTCTCCCATGAAAACGATGTCTTCCGGATGGTATCCCATTTCCAGTACCTTTTCATAAGCTTCATAACAGTCTTCGATCTGGCTGGGCCACTTGTTTTCAGGAGCCAGCCGATAGTTGATCGAGATACAGTCATATCCGTAATGATCGACCGCATGATATGTCAGCATCCTTCGTTCCCTGGCGCTTCCTGTCGTAAAGCCTCCGCCGTGGATATAGAAGATCAGCCCTTTATCATCGCCTTCTTTCGTGAACCTGTCCGCAGGAAAACCATTCAGGTCGAATTCTTCAAGCTTTAGACCTTTCGGAAGTTTCGGAACTTTCCTTTTGGCATTCCGTTCTCTTTCCGCAACGTAATCATGGACCTCCCCTTCCTTATCCTGAGGCATCAGACGGAAGATCAGATTCGTCATATGTGCAGCGATGCTTGGCATTCTCTATCCTTTGATCATCCTTATGATGCCGTTGAGATAATGTCCATTTGCCATCTCTACCATGCCATCCAGGACACCGCCTGTCATGCCTCCCGAGATCTTCATGGAACGCATCGGCGATCCGGCACTCGCATTCATCATCATCCTGAAGTCAGGATTCTCATAATCGATCTTGCCGTCGAATCCTTTGGCGATCGTCTTTTCGACTGCCTTATACATGATCTTCATGATCAGAGAGTGTTCCATCATCTCTTCGACAGTATTTTCCATCGTGTACTGTCCCTTGATGGCTTTGACAGGCTCATATTTATGACCGAGCATCTGTTCCCATTCAGTCTGTGCCGGTTTTCCTTTGCAGGTCTCATACCAGCTGTCTTTCTGCCAGGAAGGAACAGTTACGTTCTGGCCATCCACATCGATGTCTTTCGTGAAACAAAGATTTCTGCTGGAGGTTCCCACTTCAACGCGATAGTTCCCTTTGACTTTTTTGAAACCGTCATTCCAAACCATGAAATCTTCATCTGTCAGAGTGAATGCCACTTCCTTGCTTTCATTCGGTTTCAGGAATACTTTTTCAAAATGCTTCAGTTCTCTTACCGGACGATGCAGTTTCGGATCGTTCTGTCCGACATAGAGCTGTACCGTTTCGCTGCCTTCACATTTTCCTATGTTGGTCACCTTCAAAGTAACTTTGTTGTCTCTGATTCTGAAGTCTTTCAGTTCGAAATCCGTATAGCTCAAGCCATAACCATATGGCCACCGGACAGCGATGTCGGCTTTGTCATAGTAACGGTAACCCACATAGATACCCTCCAGATATAACGCATCGGTACTCTTGGCGAAATATGGGGATGAGATGACATCTTTGTAATGATAAGGCCAGCTTTCAGAAAGCTTTCCGGAAGGATTCGCATTGCCAAACAGCAGATCATAGATGGCCTTTCCAACCCCTTCACCTGCAAGACCCATATAGAGGATACTCCTGACGTCATCGGCCCAGTCGCATTCGACTGCAGATCCGCACATCAGTACGACTACGGTATTCCTGTTTGCCTGAGCGGCTGTTTCGATCATCTTCACATGGCCTTCCGGCATCTTCATGTCATCGCGATCGAAACCTTCGGATTCATACCGATCCGGAAGTCCCGAAAAAATGACAACCGCATCCGCTTCTTTCGCTTTTTCTTCCAGTTCCTTCAGCAGTTCTTCATTTGTATCTCCGCGGACATCGCAACCTGCTGCATATTCATAATCATTCAGATACTCGATCGGCTGCTCCAGACACATCGTATTCACATGGCTGCTTCCCGCTCCCTGATAGCGCGCTTCTTTTGCCATGGCTCCGATTATCAGGATCTTTTCGTCTTTCTTCAATGGCAGAAGATCATCTTCATTCTTAAGCAGTACAGCACCTTTTTCTGCTGCTTCTGTGACCAGTTCATGATGCTTCTGATAATCTGCCTTGTATTCTTCTTTCAACGTTTCCGCAGCCTTTAACGCCACTCTGATGACACGTTCGCAGCACTTGTCGATGTCTTCTTCCTTCAGGCTTCCATCTCTGACTGCTTCCGCGATTTCTTTCTCCATATAATCGCTTCCGCCCGGCATCATCAGATCATTTCCGGCTTTGAATGCTTCGATGCGGTCATTCATTCCGCCCCAGTCCGTCATCACCATGCCGTCGAATCCCCATTCCTCTCTGAGGATATCATTCAGCAGTTTCTTGTTGTCACTGCAATGGATCCCGTTGATCTTCGGATACGCGCTCATGATTGTCATTGGATTCGATGTTTTCACTGCAATCTCGAATGCTTTGAGGTAGATCTCTCTCAACGTTCTTTCATCGATCACGCTATCGGAAGTCAGACGGTTCTTTTCCTGCGAGTTGCAGGCAAAATGTTTGACGGAACAGCCGACTCCCTGCGACTGCAGTCCTCTGATCCATTCTGCAGAAAGCACGCCTGTCTGAACAGGATCTTCACTGAAATACTCAAAGTTTCTTCCGCATAACGGATTGCGCTTGATATTGATGCCCGGGCCGAGAACGACAGAGACTTTCTGATCTCTCGCTTCTTCGCCTACGGCTTTGCCTAAACGATACAAAAGTTCCTTATCCCAGGTATTCGATGTCGTGACAGCTGCCGGGTAACAGGTCGCCTTGAAAGAATTGTTGATGCCGAGCATGTCGGTCATTCCCAGATCCTGTTTCCTTAATCCCGAAGGACCATCGCACATGAAGAACGACGGGATATCATACTGTTCATAAGCTTTGCTCTGCCAGAAGTTGATACCCGCACAAAGCTGTATCTTTTCTTCCAGTTTCATTTTCTTTAATGTTTCTCTGATGTCCATGTTTCTCTCCTTTGCTTATGAGCTCTTGTATTTCTTTGTTCCTGCTTCCTGCTGATATGTTTTTCCATCAGGAAGGATAATATCTGCTGTACAGTTCGCAGGGATTTCTATCTCGTACTCATATCCCTTGGCAGTCTTTTCCCAGAATGATCTCACCTGACCATAGACACTGAGATATTCCGCTTTGGCATAAGTGAAATGTCCTCCAGGAAGCGGCTTGATCACGAAATGATTCCCGTCTCCTACATGAATACCACACATTTCCTTAAAGAGCCATTCACAGGCGGCACCTTTGGAATAGTGGTTCAAAGAAGCGATGCCATTCTGCGCACTGGTGCCTTCCCAGCTTTCCCAGATGGTGGTCGCTCCATTTTTCGGCATAGCCAGCCAGCCCGGGATCTCTTCGTTTTCCAATAGCTTATAGGCATATTCTTTGTCTATTTCACTTAACACGTACAGGATCATCGGCGTCGAAAGAAAACCGGTTCCCAGCCGCCATTGGTAGTGTTCCATGGCTTCGATCAGACGTTTCTTTGCATATTCAGCCTGTTTTTCATTCAGAAGATCCATGTATAACGGCCTGACCAGTCTTGCCTGACGATCGGTATCGAGCGTAAACTCTTCCGTTTCTCTTAAGCGCTGATAAGCTTTCTTGCATTTTTCGGAATAATCGAGGAAACGTTCGTGATCCTTTTCTTTTCCCAGCAAAGCAGATATTTCTGCCATCATTTTCAGGACATAAGAAGTATAAGCCGTCGATACCTCCATTTCCGGCATGACCACATTGGTCCAGTTGTTCGGGTAGACATCCTCCGGTTCCGCCCATTCGCCATAAGCCTGTCCGGCATTGACAATGAATTTTCGGTCTTCTCCCTTTACCGGATTCTTATGTGACAGCAAGGCGTTCTTTCCGATCCTGGAGATCATGAAATCCGCATACTTCGTCATTCCATCGTAGTATTTCTCAAGAATGGAACTATCCTTATATTTCCGGTAGTGCTGATAAGGCATGATGATACCGACATCCGCCCAGCCTACGCTTCCATCCATCATTGTCATATAGAAATCGACTCCGCCTTCCGGAGCGATCTGCGGAAGCTTCCCGTTCTTCTTCTGCCAGTCATAGATATCATTCAGATACTTCTTCGAGAAAGAAGCATAATCGAACAGATAGGATGCGCTGTTAAAAAAGATCTGCGCATCGCCTGACCAGGCATGGCGTTCTCTTGTCGGGCAGTCGGTCGGAGAGTCCGGAGAATTGCTCTTGGTGGACCAGACGGTCGCTTCGACAAAACGGTTGAGCAGTTCATTTGAACTATCGAAATATCCCGTTCTTTCTAAATCGGAGTAGACAGCGATCCCTGTGAAATCTTTCGGATCGATCTCGATGTCGCTGTCGATCAGGACATACTGATATCCGAATACCGCGAATCTGGTCTTATAGCGGTTTTTGCCTTCTTTGCAGGTATATTCGATCTTCTGTAACGGACTGGTCTTGGTCTTCGTGGAAACCTGGATATTCCTCTGGGTGAATTCCCCTTCCTGATCCAGCATCTCTCCGAAGCGAAGCGTAATCTTCTGGCCTTTTCTGACGTCGATTTCGAATTCGATATAACCGGCAAAATTCTGTTTAAAATCCAGGATCTTTTCTCCTTTCGGAGTGATGATCAGTTCCGCTTTCAAACGTTCATGTTCCTTGATACAGACATTATTCGAAGCGGAAGGAACGACATTGTGTTTTGTTACCTTGGCTTTCCCGTGGTATGACGGAACAAGATTCGCATCGACGATCTCGCCATCCTTGTTGTCAGCGAAACGGATCGGTCCATCATTGGACCAGGACCAGTTCTGATCGGTGATGACCGTATCTTTCGTATCATCAGCATATGTGATTTCCAGCTGTGCCAGTACTTTCGTTTCGCTTCCGTATTCCTGCAGCAATCCCCAGGCACCGACGGAACCGCGATACCAGCCATCCGCCAGATCGATCGTCATGATATTCGCTTTCGTTTCAAGCAGCTCCGTGACATCGTAGGTCTGATACTGGATCCGTCTGCGATAATCCGTTAGGCCAGGCGCAAGCACAAAATCGCCGACACGCCTGTGATTGATGTGCGCTTCATATAAACCGCAGGCAGTGATATACAGTCTTGCCTGTTTTACTTTTTTACCGATACTGAACTCTTTCTTGAAACAATCCACCGGATATCTATGAATTTCGACAGTTCGGATCTTTTCTCCTACATAGGCTAATCCATTCAGAGCGAAATTCTTGCCGATGCGATTGTTCTTTTTATCGGTACGGTCATCTGCGACGTAATCGCCCGTGATCCATTCCGCTTTCCAGTCGTTTTTATCCAACAAGCCCATTTCAAAGAAAGCGGTCTCTGAAAACTCTTCCTGATCATTCTCATCCCAGAGACGGATCCGGAATTCGACCCGTTCCCTCGAAGAGAGTTCCAATGGATATTCGACGCACATCGTATCCGATGATACCTTTCCGGAATCCCATTGCTTAGAGACAAACTGATAGGCGCTCTGTTTTTTCCCGCCTTCACAGTTCCAGGTGATCTTTGGATGTTTAACGTCGATTCCTATCGGATCCGATAAATGTTCAGTCCTGATTCTTACTGCTTTCATTTCCTTACCTCTTGCAGGCCATATGCCTCGATGACTTTCTCCAGCATCGGTCTGATGTATTGGTCTCTCCAGAGAAGTCTTGCTTCATGGGCCAGATGGATGCCGTCTTTTATAAAATACTCTTTGATGTAATCATCAATGAATGTCATCTCTTCGGAATCGACATAATACAGATAATCAGATTCTTCACAGAATTCTCTCAAGAAAGCGTTGACTCTTCTGACTATCGGAGTGTAGTCATCTCTTCCGGGCATCAGGATGCCGCTCAGAACGATCATCTTTGCTTCAGGAAGTCTTTCATGGAACTGCGTAAACATTTCTTTCTTGACAGCGATACATTGTTCATAGACCTCATTTTCATCGCCTTTCAGGGAAACGTAATCATTGGAACCGGTCTGGAACACGATGATTGCCGGATCATAAGGATATAGCAGCTTATCAGCATACCTGATCAGAAGCTTGTCTGTCGAACCTCCGAAACCATGATTCTGTACCTTATAATCTTTCAGATCTTCTTCCATTTCTTTCCACAGGCGGAAATTGGAAGCGCCATAGAAGATGATTTCTCTCTGTCTCGAAAGATCGTATCTGTCTCTGATGAGATCGGTCTCCCCGTCCCAGTCATACAGCGAAGCGAAAGGACCCCAGCCGATCCTTTTTCCGGTAACTATCAGTCCTGCAGCAGCAGAAACTGCCAGCGCTGCTGCAATCAGTGCCGTTTTCTTTATGAGTTTATTCACTTACGGATTCCTTTCTGGCTTGGATCTCTTTCTGCATCTCTGGAAGCTTTTCTTCCAGATTCATGAAATACAGAACAACGAAGATAATCACATACTGGATGATCGCAATGATATAACGGATGAAATACAGCCAGCTGATGACACCCCGCGGCTGATTCATGCCGAGGTCCGCCTGATATCCGAAATAGCTTAAACCTGTCTCATAGACGCCGGCAAACGCTCCGGAAATAATGGTCGCGATGGCTGTAGTGACGGCTAAAGCGACTGTCCCTTCCGGACGGAAACCGAATTTGTATTCGACTTCATCGTTGGCGGAAAGAAGCAGCGAGTCTAAAACGTAAACGACTGGAAGCGTACCGATATTGTTGATGAAGAAAGCGATGACCGCACCAAGGAAATTGCCTTTGACGATCAGTCCCATGATACAGCCGATGATGCAGAACAAAGCGAATGCCATCGTTGTCTTGCGGATCGTGAACTTCTTGCTCAAAGGATAGACCAGCAGGATGCCGATACCCATCGGAAGACCGGAAGCGATCGTATAGAACAGGTTATAGTTATTCTCGGCATTTGCGCCTAAAATGACCGTACAGAAATTCGTATTGAGGTTATATCCCTGCAGGTTGCCAACGATTAGATTCAGCGTCGTCAGAATGAAAGCCATATTCCAGTACTTGCATTTGAAAAGATCCAGGAATCGTTTCCAGTCCGTTCCATTTTCCTGATTATATAAAGCACCTTCGACATCTTCAGCTTCCAGTGTGACTCTTTCTTTCGTATAGAAATAGTTGATCAAAGACAGAGGAATGCTGACCAAAGCGATAAGGCCGATCACCATCAGCCAGTTCTCTTTCGGATAACCGTGCAGCATCGTATAGTACAGGATCGAACCGACCACCATCGTCACGGCAACGCCTACCAGCATGAAAGCCGTTACCCTATCGAAGAGATTGATCTGGTTGCGGTCATCCTGGTTTCTGGTCGCCAGCGTGATCATATTCTTTCTGAGCAGGAACATCGTGATACCGAAACCGTTATAAAGAATGTTAAATACATAGACCCAAATCAGCATTCCCACATGGCCGATTTCCGGGATCGCAAACATCAGGAAACCGGATACGGCACACAGAACCTGTCCGATCAGCACGAAAGGACGGATTTTGCCCTGTGAAGAATTGCTGTGTTCAACGATATAAGCTACCAGCAGTCCCGCAAACATAGAAACGATCTTGGTGACCCAGGACATGACCAGATAGGTGCCTACCCCGAAGATCTGATCGATGTAGAAGATCTCCGTGTAATAAAGCTCAGCAAGCTGATTGATGACTGCCTGCAGCGACAGCATGCCCAGAGGGCCGATGATATAGCCCAGGATCTTTTCTTTCATGGTCATTTCTTCGGTACTGATCCTGGAATTCATGAATGATTTTTCGAAAATGGAATTGCTCATCAATGGTTTTTTCATATGACTATCCTCTTTATGATTTCATTCTATCAGTTATATATAAATGATTTCTTGCATATATGTTCGTTATTTGATACATTTGTTTTAAGATGAAAGCGTTTACTTATGATATCGATTATCTCTGCGGCAAAATGTCGGATATGTCCGGACTGCCGATCCGTATCTATCGGAATGAGACGCCTGTTTCAGTCTATTCCGTGGTTCCTTTCATCGCCGATCCGATCATCCTGCATCCTGAATTACACAGCTATCATGAACATGTGAACTATCATATTACGGAAGATTATGATTACTATGGGATCGTCAATTCCAAAGACCTGAAAATCATCATCGGTCCCAGCCGTAACAATCCTCTCAGCAATCAGCAGCTTCATGATCTGGCTTTCACATTGAATGTTTCAGCCAAAGACATGGATGCCTTCAAACTGTCGATGCAGTCGATCGCTCCCATTCCTCTTGACAGCATCATCCAGATGATGTGTACCGTCAATCATATCCTGAATCATGAAGAACTGAACCTGTCCGATTTTCAGATCAAGGAAACGAAGATGCAGGAAAGGATCGATTACGAGCAGCCTTCTTCTACTTCGGATATCTATAAGAACTACAATATCGAAAAACAGGTTCTGGAAATCGTGAAAAGCGGCAATCTTTCCGCCCTGACTTCCTGGGTACAGAATATCCCTACGGTACGGCCAGGCGTTCTTTCATCCAATGTCCTGCGCCAGAACAAGAATACTTTTATCGTAACAGCGACCCTGATCTCCCGAGCGGCGATCGAAGCGGGCATGCAACTGGAGGACTCTTTCAAACTGAGCGATTTTTTCATTCAGAAATGCGAGAATACGAATGATCTGGATTCTTTCAACGCCTTGCAGTATGAGATGGTCCATACTTTTACCAAAGAAGTCAGCAAGCTTAAGGAAATGACAGATGACAGGCTTTCCAACGAGATCTACCACTATGTGCTTCATCATCTTTCCGATCCGATCAGAACGCAGGACATCGCCAATCATCTGTACCTATCCAGAAGCTATCTCTCTACCCTGTTCAAGCAGCAATATAGGAAGAATCTGAACGATTATATCCATGAGATCAAGATCGATAAAGCCAAAGAACTGCTTCGCGATCATTCCAAAAGCATCATTCTGATCAGCGATTATCTGGGATACTCTTCCAGTTCTCATTTCACCGTGTTTTCAAAGATATCACCGGTATTTCACCGAAAGAATATCGGAAAACGATTTAAAACGATGACGTTTCAGTCATCGCTTGTTTTATTTGCCAGCCTGGAATACGAATTCATCGAAGAGCCGCTGATGCGCTTCATGATCCGTCAGTTCTTCCGGATGCCACTGCACCGCAAGGATAAACCTTTCTCCCGGCATCTCGACCGCTTCGATCACCTGATCCTCTTTGGAATAAGCTGTTACCAAGAGTCCTTTCCCCAACTGATCGATCGCCTGATGATGAAACGAATTGACTCTTGTTTCATCTTTCAGGATATCTTTTAGACGGGATCCGTCTTCGACAAAGATCTCATGCGTGAAATCCTTCCTTGGATGGTCCGTCAATGAATGTCTCATCTTCCCAGCAGACTCAAGATCGACGAACAAAGTCCCGCCCAACGCGACATTTATTATCTGCAGGCCTCTGCAGATCCCAAAGACCGGTTTATCCGTTTCTTTCAATACACGCTTCAGCAGAGCCAGTTCCGTCTCATCACGAATCGGCCAGATGTCGCCGACGGTATCATCTTTTTCTTTCCCGTAACAGCTTGGATCGACATCGCTTCCTCCTGAAAAAAGAAAACCATCCAGAGATTCGACGAGTTCTTTCAGACTGTCCTGATCCAACCCGTTCGGAATGATGACAGGAATGCCACCGGCTTTTCTGATTCCATTCACGTATTTATCGCTCAAAGTATGATAGAGACGCGGATTGATTCCGGAAATCAAATGTTGTTCCGCATTGCAGCTGATACCGATCAAAGGCTTTTTCATGGAAATCTCCTTTATTTGCTTTCATTGTAAAACAGAAATGGCACCGTTTCATATTCTGTTTCAGCAAATCGCTTCTTTTGACATCTGTTTTTCTCTTTTGTAGAATAGATTCATTAGTTATTATTTGCTAATAACTTAAGGGGAAAGGGGGAACATTATGAAATTAAGTGCTCCAAAACAAGTAACATGGATTATCGCTGTTATTTTAGCTGTTTTAGCTTTAGCTGTTAAATTTGCCGGTTTTGCTTCATTAACTGTTGCTTTCTGGCTCGCTTTAGCTAGTGCTGTGCTCCTGATTCTAGCTTCATTCTTTGCCGGTCTGTAAGAGGATAGCTCACGTTCTACAGTAAAAGATGGAACCTGTTCCATCTTTTATTTTGCATGGAAGTATAATAGAGACAGAATGGATTTTCAGGAAAGGAAACGCAAGATGAAGCTGCTGACATTCGATGTCGGAGGTACCGAGATCAAATATGCGATCATTGAGAATGCAATAAACATAAGCGAAAAAGGATATGTCCCTACTCCATTGGACAGTTTTGAACATTTTGTTGATGTGGTCAAAGAGATCTATGAGCCTTATAAAGAAAAGGTGGAAGGTATCGCCATGTGCCTGCCGGGAGCGGTAGATGTAGAGAAAGGACATTGCGACAAGTGCGGTTCCATGAAATATCCTCACAGCATCGAAGTCGGGCGTCTTTTGAGTGAAGCCTGCGGATGTAAAGTCATTCTCGAAAACGATGGCAAGGCTGCCGCTTTGGCAGAGTATGAATACGGGTCCATCAAAGGATGTCAGAATGCGACAGTTTTTGTGATCGGTACGGCAATCGGAGGCGGTCTGATCATCGATCATCATATCGTGAGAGGTCCGACATTCATGGCCGGAGAATTCAGTTTTGTCAATACGGATGCGAGTCATTATGAGGATCCTTCACAGATCATCGGATCCTGCTGCTCGACAAGCTATCTGCTGCAGCGTTACCAGAAATTAAGTGGCACGAAAGAAACGATCGACGGACGGAAGTTCTTCGAATTGCTGCCCGACGATGAAAACGCGCAGATCGCTTTGGATGAACTGTGCAACAATATCGCCATTCAAATCTACAATCTCTACTGGCTGTTAGATTTGGAAAAAGTAGCGATCGGCGGAGGCATCAGCCGGCAGCCTGTCCTGGTAGAGAAAATCAAAGAAAAGTTTGCTGAAGTGCAAAGCAAGGCAATGACCACACGCTTCAATTCGACTCTGCCGCTGGAAGTCGTACCTTGCAGATTCAGCAATGACGCGAATCTGATCGGCGCATATATCACTTATGAGACATTCAATAGATAGAGAGGATTTATGAAGAAAGTCGAACTGACCATGAGCCTACTGATGGGCATATCTCTTAGTCTTATCCTGTCTCTGACCGGAACCTTAAGTTCCGGAACCTTTACATTCCCTTCTTTCGTAAGCAGCTTTCTCATCAGTGTCGTTATCAGCATGTTCATCACCAGAATCATTCCAATGCAGAAGATCTCTTCAGTTTTATGCGAAAGATTGAAGTTGCAGAAAGAAAGCATATCCGGCAGATTGTTTGAAACGCTGGTATCCGATCTGCTGATGTCCCCTCTTATGACCTTCATCATGGTATTCATGGCCTATAAGCAAGCTGTCGCTCATGGCGCCAGGATCCCGTTTGGAACGATGCTGATGAAAGCAGAAATCCTCAGCTTTGCAGTTGCTTATATCGCAATCTTTCTTCTGATGCCGATCTTTCTGAAAATCGCACTAAAAAAAGCGGATAAGAATCCGCAATCATTCAAATGAACACAAAGGGCTCGATCGAGCCCTTTGTTTTACTTAACCAGTGACTGTCCCCGTTTTACAGGCTGTCTGTCGATGAAATCGATCTGTTTTCCATTATCATGCGTAAGAATCAGAATGGTCGACATATCGTATTTCTCTGCCAGACGAGGGAAATCAACTTCAACGATCGGATCCCCTGCTTTGACGATATCGCCCTGTTTCTTGAACAGTTTGAAACCATCTCCTTTGGCGTTGACGGTATCGACACCGCAATGCACCAGCAGCTCTACTCCCTCATTCGTCGTAATGCCATAGGCATGACCGGTCGGGAACAGCGCTGTCAGTTCGCCATTGGCAGGAGCGCACAGTATCGTCTTTTTGTCATAACGGAACGCGATGGACTTACCCATTATTTCTTCCGCAAACATCGGATCGGATACCTCTTTGATATCGATCATCTCGCCATCGGCGATTGCTACGATATCGGAATCCTTTACATCATCCAGCGGCGGAAGATATGCTTTGCCTTCCAGATTGAATAATTTGTCAAATAAACCCATATCAGTCTAAATCCTTTCCATTCGAAGCGATGACTTTCTGATACCAGTAGAAGGAATCCTTCCGGTAACGGTCATAAGTGCCGTTTCCTTCGTCATCCGCATCCACATAAACGAACCCGTAGCGTTTCGACATCGAAACCAGCGAACAAGATACCAGGTCGATGCAGCCCCACGGTGTATATCCGATGACATCCACGCCATCTTCGATCGCTTCAGCGATCGCTTTGATATGAGAACGCAGATATGCGATCCGGTAGTCGTCATGAACCGTCTTTTTCTCATTCAGTTCTTCAAAAGCGCCGATGCCGTTCTCGACGATGTAGATCGGCAGATTGAATCTGTCTCTCAGTTCATTCAAGGAGATACGCAATGCGGTCGGATCGATCTGCCAGCCGAAATCGCTGGTTTCAAGATACGGATTATGCAAGGTCCGGATGAACGAACCGATCCGTTCCTGGCGTTTAGGATCTGCCGTAACGATCGATGAAAGATAATAGCTCAAAGAGATGAAATCGACTGTCCCTTCCGCCAGAATCTTTTCATAGTCCTCATACCACGAAATATCGATATTGTTCTTTTTGTAGTAAGACAGGATCCAGGCAGGATAATAACCTCTGGCCATGACATCGCAGAAGAACATATTGAATTCCGTCTCCTGATGCGAACGCAATGCATCTTCAGGTGCCGGTGTTTCCGGATAGAGATGGTGCAGATTGAACATGTTGCCGATCAGACACTGCGGTGCCGTTTCATGCGCATATCTCACGATCATCGCGCTTGCGATAAATTGATGATGCAATGCCTGATGGGATGCATTCTCCCATCTGTTCGCCATTTCCGGTGGCAACGGGGCAAACGGCTTGAACCCTTTCGGGATGCTAAAGCCTTCTTCATAACGGTCCAGTATGATGCCGCCACCCAGATAAGGCACGGCACAGACCATATTGATCTCATTGAACGTCAGCCAGTATCTGACTTCATCCTTGTACTCATCGATCAGGAACTTCAGATACCTGTAGCAGTAAGGAATGACCTCAGGTGATACCCATCCGTCATACTTTTCGACAAAGATGATCGGAAGTTCGTAATGGATCATCGTTACCAGAGGTTCGATCCCATACTTGTGCAGTTCCGCGAATACATCATGATAGAACTGAACGCCTTCCGGATCCGGCGTTTCTTCCAGCCCGGTCGGAAAGAGTCTGGTCCAGGAAATCGACATACGAAAGGATTTGAATCCCATTTCCGCCAGAAGCGCGATATCTTCTTTGTAACGGTGATAGAAATCAATGCCCCTGCGGTTCGGGAAGTTCAAAGTGGCTTCTTCCGCTTTCGCCTTTTCCAGGTCTTTCTTCAGCATGAAGTTGCAAGGCGTCTTCGGACCACGGAAATAGACATAATCCAGGTGACAAAGACCCTTGCCATCGAGGCACCTGCCTCCTTCTACCTGGGCGGCGGAAGTTGCGCCGCCCCATAAAAAGTTTTCAGGAAATCTAGGCATCTAATCAGCCTTGAGCATCTATCTGATCCGCTTCTTCGTCCTTGTAGAAAAGAAGAGTCAGAACGAACGTGACGATCGCACCGATGACTGTGCAGATGATCATGCGTTTGAGATCACCCATCGCATCAGGTACAGGTGCCGGGTTGATGAACATTGCCCATGTGAAGAGGTTTGGCGGACCGCCCGCATATGAACCAACATTGAGTATAGCGGCAATCAATCCGCCGACAGCGGAACCGATCATAGCGGCATACAATGATTTCTTATATTTGAAGGTAATACCATACATACCTGGTTCAGAGATACCTGGAACTGCATCAGAGAATGCACATGACAGCGCCAGTGATCTGCGTTCTGCGTCTTTTGCTTTCAAAGCGACAGCCAGACATGCGGCAGCCTGCGTGTACTGGAACAGGAATCCTGCGACAGAAGTCAGAGGGTTCTTACCAAACTGCTGGCCGATTGCCATAGCAACTGCCATCAGGTTGAAATGCATGCCGGTAATGACGATGAACGGATAGAATGCCGCAAACAGACAGATCAGGACCGGTCCTGCGCCAGGAATATGGAACAGTGAGATCAGAAGACCTGCGAATGCAGAGGAAAGCCTGTGGCTGATCGGAGCCAGAACCAGCAGTCCCAGCGGAGCCATGATCAGGATCTCAAGCGTCGGAACCAGAACGAAACGGATGTTCTTCGGTACGATCTTGTTCAGGAACTTTTCAACAAAACTTTGGACAAATACACAGACAATGACCGGAATGATCGTGCTGGTGTAATCGCCCGGATAGATATTGAAGCCAAACAGTGAGCCGGCAGAACCTGTACCAGGAACGACTGTCGGAGGTCCGCCCGGATTAGGTACAGTGTAGCCTGCACCGGCTTTGACTGCTTCGAGGAACGTCGGATGGATCAGGATCGCACCCATCAAGATACCCATAGCGGCTTTGACGCCGAATCTCTTGGCGGCTGCATAGCCTACGAAGACAGGCAGGAACCAGAAAGCGACGTTGTAGATCCATGTCAGGGTCGTGATCGTCGGATTATCCGCCGGAACCTTGAAAATGTTGGTAGCGATCATGACGATCGACTGTAGCATACCGCAGGCCAGCAGAGCCGGCAGGATCGGGAACACACATGCCACGATAGCCGGGAAGATCGAACCTAAGATCTCTTTGAAGCTCTTCTTTTTCTTGGTCAGTTCAGGATCCAGGTTCTCGTCGATCGCAGCAACTCTTTCAACACCGGATACATTGACGAAAGCATCATAGACTTCTTCGATGTCGTTGCCGATGATGACCTGAACCTGGTCGCCGATCATCTGCGCACCGATCACACCAAGTTTCTTGATGTCATCGATTTTGACCAGACTGGTATCTTTCGGAGTGATACGTAACCTGGTTAGACAGTGGGCGGCATGGGCAATGTTGTCCTTGCCACCGATCAGTTCGACGATGGAAGCAGCCAGTGCCCCAAAGTCTTTCTTTTCATTAGCCATAATTTAGTCCTTTCTATTAAAAATTATTGCTTTTATTTTGATATCCCCTTAGGATATAAAAACCTTTTTGTAATAAATCCGAAATTTGTCTTATATTTCAGATGATCCAGCAGGAACATCTCTTCTTTTGCAATCTTTCCTGCATAATTCATCGTTCCGTCATTCCGGATCGGCTTGACAACGATATGGACTTCACCCTTGTAGCGTTCGACATTGTCGTTGAGTATCACCACATCTCCCGGTTCGAAGCGTTCTTTCTCGCAAGCTCTTGCCGGGATCGGCGTGTAATGGAAATCCATCCTGCCCCAGCGCGAGCGGATGATCGTGTGCGTATATTCGCTGACATTGTGTCCTTTGAATTCAAACAGCAGATCTTTCTCGGAATCCGAGAGATCTTCCACGGGTTCGATCGTCAGGGGAATCCTTTCGATATCGCCGATCGGAATCTCGTTTCGAAGACCCGGAAAATAGAATGGCTTGTCTTCCGCATGGACATAGATCTCTTTTACGGTATCAGACAGTTCTTTGAGCTCTTCCTCGGAAGCAAACGCATTGCCGATGATGGCTTCTTCGCTTCCCAAGGCATAGACGTGCCGCAGCTGCAGGCCGATCGGCAGATCTCTGTCTGCTTCGATCGTCGGCAGCCCGTCGCTGATCGGCCAAGGGCCATGTGCGCCTTTGGCGTTGGAAGAGATGAAGATCTGCGTTTTCATCCCTTCGCTCTTAAAATACTGATTCGCTTCATAGACGTCTTCGCTGCCTGCGCCGGTATTTCTTAAGGGATAGAAATTATAGGAACCGATGATCCTGTTTCGATCTCCACCCAGTTCGATGACATGTTTCACTGCCGGAACAAGACTCGCATTCAGTTGCACACCCAGTCCCTGATCGTTGTTTACGACTGCCACATCGCGTTCATCGTTGAACATCAGATCCAGTCTCAAAACATCCAGCCCCATCTCTTTGAAGACAGACAGGTCTTCACAAGAAGCTCCGATCTGCATGAAGAACCTGGCATTGCAGTCGCCATAGACTTCCATCCCGTATTGATGCGCTACATCGCTCAGATCCCTGAAATAACGGATGATCTCTTCCTTGGACCCTTCCACGGAAAAAAGACTGGTAAACACTTTTGTAAACCCGTATTTCTGAGCAAGCTGAAGATAATTCCCGATCTGCTCTGATGTTTCCTGTTCCGGATATAATGAGACACCTAATTGAATCATAGTTCTCTCCTCTAAATTCTTGAGATCAGCCGGTTGATATGAATTACCAGATACATGATCTCTTCATCGTTCGGTTCGATACCGCTATATACTTTGACATACGAAGCCAGCTTATTTGCACATTCGAATGACTGCGGATAGTCTTTCTTTAACTGATCGAATAATTCAAGGTTACTGCTTTCGATCTGTTCATTCTTATGCAATCTGCGGATCAGATAGTCCAGATGGGTCACAAAACGGCTGTAATTGAAACTGCTGCGATCGATCTTCAGATCGAAATGCTGCTCAATGACTTCCGTACACCGTTCGATCGCTTCATCCGTCGAATCCTTGAAAGGAGTATCCGCCTGGATGCGATCGTTGATGAAATGCAGCGCCAAAGTGGCGGCTTCGGGTCTTGGAAGTCTGACCCCTGTCATTTCTTCCACGGTCTTCAGCGACTTCTCGGCTAAAGCGAATTCTTCCGGATACAGCATACGGATATCCTGGATCAGCGGTCCCTGAAGATAGATATTCTGATCCTTCCTCTCGATCGCGAACTGCAGATGGTCCGCCAAAGAAATCGCCTTGGAAGAAGGATAATAGACATTCAGCTGATCTGAAACTTCATCGATGATCTGTATTGCGGTATTTACAACGACGGTCGGAATCTGACGGATCAGTCCGAAGTCGGTATCTTTGATGTTATAGAAAGTCCTGTTGATCCTGTTTAATGGGATCTCTTCATCCGGCTTAAAGAAACCGATCCCCTTACCAAAAGCGACGACTTCCCGTCCTTTGGAATCGATGCAATGAGCGATATTATTGTTGATGTTTTTAATGACTTTCATTTCTTTGAATAAAAAACTCTTTGCGTTATCCGGAATCAACCAAAAAAGTCTTATTTCCAAGGATAAGCCTCAAAGAGCCTTGAGTAACAAACCTTAACTTCTATATTCTAAATGTACCTTATGAAAAATGCTTTGTCAACGATGCACCAATCAATTATTATTTGGAAAGAACTCTTGCAGAAATAATGGATTCCAGCCATAACAATACGGTCCGAAAAATGAAATGATTATATAATAAAACTATGAATAAGAAGAAAAAATGGTCGATCCGTTTTCGCATGTATCTGCTTCTTGCAATCGCAATCAGTTCCATGGCCCTGGCATTACGCTTTTTCGAAAGAGCTGACATCTCTTCACAGGCATTATACAACGCCGGTGTCGATGTATTAGGCATCTATGTCTGCGTCGTTCTCTACTACGGATGTGCCAGCGATATCGATAAAGGATCGGATGATTCCTCTTTCTGGCTGATTGCCTTGATCCTGCTGATCGGCTTATCTTTCTTTAATAATGAACTGTCCTGGTATATCGCCAATACGCCTCGATATCGCTTATATTATCTGTTTCTGAACGAACTGACGAAGATCTTCGATTTCGGACTCGTCATGCTGTTTTACAACTATGTCCGTCGTACTCTCTCTTTCGAAGGAAAACTGGCAAAGTGGCTGGATCGCTACGTCTTTATCCTGATCTTCCCGTTTATTCTGCTGGTTCTGGCGAATACGTTCTTCCCGATCTGTTTCAGCGTCGATGCGCAGGGCGTTTTCCATGAGGAATCGCTCTATCGTCTGGTCGATCTGTACATGGTGATCGTCGCTCCATTGACGGTGATCCTGATCAACCGATGCAAGGCATCGCACAGGCAGAAGTTTGTCGCTTTCTCCTTCATCGCCATCCCGATCATTCATTATCTTCTGACCGGAGGAGCCCATGGCTACGCCACCCAGTACGGTTCGACACTGATCTCGGTCATTCTGATCTACGGAATCCTGTTTACCGATCGCAGCAACAAGCTTGCTTCTACCAGAACCGAACTCAATACCGCAGGCAAGATACAGGATGCCATGCTTCCTCATACCTTTCCGCCTTTTCCTGAGCGGAAAGAGTTCGATCTCTATGCATCCATGGACGCAGCGAAAGAAGTCGGAGGTGACTTCTATGATTTCTTCCTGCTGGATGATGATCATTTAGGCATCGTCATGGCGGATGTTTCCGGCAAAGGCGTACCAGGAGCACTGTTTATGATGATCTCGAAAGTCATCCTGCAGAACTGCGCGCAATATGACAATTCCCCTGCCAAAGTCCTTTCCAATATGAATGACACGATCTGTTCCAACAATCAGGAACAGATGTTCGTAACGGTATGGTTCGGTATCCTGACGATCTCGACCGGAATGATCGTCGCTGCGAATGCCGGTCATGAGTATCCGATCATCATGAAACACGGACATGATTTCGAATTGATCAAAGACAGGCACAGTTTCGTGATCGGCGCTTTGCCGGATGTGGAATATCAGGAATACACGATCGCGATGGAAGCGGGAGATAAACTGTTTCTGTATACCGATGGAATTCCGGAGGCAGTCAACAGCAGCAATGTCCAGTATGGAATAGATCGCCTGATCAAGGCTCTGAATCAGATCAAAGACTCTGATCCCGAGATGATCCTGAAATACATCAAAACATCCGTCGAATTGTTCAAAGGCGATGCGGAGCAGTTCGATGATCTGACGATGCTTTGTCTGGAATATAAAGGATGAATCAATCGCTTATTACGATGCAGCCGTCTATACGGCTGTATTTTTTTATGAATTCCCAGGCTTTACGGCAGGTGAAAGGACGGATCTCGTGCTGATGATGACTGATGGAACACAGAGCGGTATAGATATTTCCATCCGTGCTGTAATAATATCGAATCCTGGTAAGGCTGTTCGGATAAGTTTCATCAACATATTCTTCAACGATATCCCCTGCGTATCCGAATACAGAATCCGCCCATTCACTCCTGTTCCCAAGCGTCATTCTGAAAGAGGTTTCGATCCGGTTGACTTCAAAAAGATAATTGATCCGGTTGATACAGACATAATTCTGGAAAGGAAGTTCTCCTAACGGAGACTGTTCGCCTCCGCAGTACATCAGCGGAACCGGAACAGTTTCATTCAGGAAAGGAGATTCAGAGAACTGCGTATTCTGGCCGACATCGACTGTCGCTCCCATGGGTGCCAGAGCCGCGAACACATCAGGATATTCCTGATACAGATCCCAGGTCTTGATGCCTCCCATCGAGAAACCGGTCGCATAGATGCGGCTCTCATCGATTGAATAAAGTTCCTTTAACTGTTCGATTACCTCGATCGTTTCTGTCGCTGTCGTGCGGGTATGCATCTCGATCGCGCAGAGAATGAAGTCTTCTTCCGCAGCGATCTGAGGCCATCCGGCAATGGTTGCTGTCGTGATCGCTGTATCCCCTCCGCCATGGAAACACATCAGTAGCGGTCTTTCTGATTTGTCTGTATCCTTCTTGTAATAAACGACAGCGCCAAGTTCATAAGAATCATCGACAATGGCTTTATTGTCGGGAGAGGTCTGCGCCTGAAGAACCAGAGGCTCCATGACCAGACCCAACTTAGCCGGATTGAATGTCTCACTTAAATGTCCGTTCCAACGCTGATAACCATCGATTTGATCCTCATAGATTTCATCAAAATCACTGTTGCTGACATAATAATAGTCGCTCTGTGTCTGCGCTTCTTTATCGAATCTGTCATTGTTTTTGGAAACGATAATGATATTCCTGTCCTGTATCACCGGCTTCTGATTCAGTTGTTCCAGTATGGCAGCGGTAATCGTGATATCATCGCTTCCTAAAGCGCTCATCGAAGAGTATCCCGTCGTCTCTTTCAGATAATGCTTTGCGATATAATCTGCGCCTTTTCCATAACCGTAAAGACAGGTCGAAGCAGGTGAAGCAAAAATAAAGTATTCCTGATTCTTTTCATCCTTCAGCAGCCCATGCGAAAAACCGCTTTGCGCAACTGCCGTTTTGGCCAATATGGTTTCATAGATCCCATATTCTTCTTTATCCCAGTTTTTTAGCGGATTCACAAAGACCACGAAACCGCCGTTCTCTTGAGCGATCCTGTCGATCCCCCGTTTGCAGATAAAATCGACCGCTTCCTCTTCTTCCATTTTCCCTTCGCCAAATACCATCAGCAACGGCGCGCTGTAGCCATAATTGATGATGTTGCCATTCATGATATCTTCCGGCTGGTAGATGTAGATCTCATGATCCTGTACCAGAAACGAACTGACAAAGCCTCCCTGTTTCGCTTCTTTCGTCTCTACAGTCCTGATCCTGTCGTCTGCCGGTTCTTCTTTCTTATGGCAACCGGAAATCAGAAACAGCACAACAGTAAAAAACCGCAACAATCGTATCATCTGTTTCACTTCTTTTTTATTCTTCTCTTTCATAAGTTTTCTTCTATCAGTTCCATTATCGCATATCAGCAGACACAGCTCAAAGAACGCCTAATGAAAAAGGTACAGCTACCTGTACACTGTATCGTTCACGCATACTGATTCATATCTGATCTATCCGATCATCATTCTATCCCAGCAAGCGGAAATCGAAATGACCAGAATCATGTTCATATCAGCCTGCAGATGACATATCCGTCATTTCCTTTGACGATCGCTTCTGCCGTATAAGGAAAACCCCGGGCTTTGCATATATCGATCCACTGCTTCAGAAGCGGCAGATCTTTTCTTTCAAACCTGGTTCTGGTCGACCTGCCGTTGACCGTATGTGTCAGATAAAAACCAACGATGTTATCCGTCTTCATATGTAACTTACCTCCAAGTCTTGCGATATCTGTCCAAGGCGTTCTGCGCCTGGTCTTTGTTACTGTAGATCTTGCTGAAGCGCAGCCTGATTCCCCGGTTGAGATACATGCTTTGCCCTCCTAATAGTTCAGGACAAAGCGAATGGTAGCGCACCGTAACAAAGCCATTGCTGAAATTGAGGATTTCCGCTTCCTTGATTTCCCAGTTCTCTATGTAATAGACCGTATCTCCCCGCTTCATAACTTCATTGTATGTTTCAGAATAAAAAAGACAGTCCGAATATTCGGACTGCAAGCAATCGCTTCTATCTGCTGTTTCAGCGAAGATCAGCTATTATTATTAACGTTCTTTCCCTGATGATCCGATCCGATGAGATACAAGAGACTGGCGATGATGATCACGCATCCGATGGCTTTTCTGATGCTGAAAGGTTCATGCAAGATCAGGAAACCGCATAAGACGGAAGATATCGGCTCTGAAAGAGACAGCAAAGAAAACAATATGCTGCTGGTATGTCGGATCGCGATCTGCAGACAGAGAGTCGCAAAAACCGATGTCATCATGGATACCAGAGCGCAAAAGATCCATGAAGATACCGATATCTGCAAAGAGATCTGATGGGAAATGAAAAGATCATATGCACCGATGATCAGCATATTAAACAAAGCGATATAGAAGCCCATAACGACAGGATCGATCTTTGAGATTCCTGTTCTTTCGATCACGATCAGGTAGAAACTGTATAAGAAAGCGGATGACAGCGCAAGAATGATCCCGTTAAGGTCAGCGGTTCCCGATTGTTTCTCAAAGAAAAACGCTACGCCTGCTATGCATAAAACGGTACAGATAAGGCATTTCCGTTCCGGTTTTTCTTTAAACAGCAAAGCAGTGAACAGAACGACCAGGATCGGATAAGAAAAATGAATCGTCGTACCTGCAGAAATGCCGATATATCTGTAGCAGGAATATAATGCGATCGTCGTCAGGGAATTGCACAAGGAAGCAAGAAACAGTCTCGACAGATGTCTGACTGAAAGTCGGACGTCGATCCTTCTGATCGTGATGTAAGCAAGAAATAGCAGCGTGGAGATCAGAAAGCGCAGGAAACAGACGGTATACGAAGAAACGCCGCGCTGATTGACGATCGATACAAACGTCGGTGAGACGCCAAACAGCACGCCTGAAGCAAGCGCGCAAAGAATTCCGATAAGCCTTTGTTTTCTGTTTTCATTAAACATATAAATATACTATATCATTTCCTGATACAGAAAAAGCCGAAGGCTCATCATGACCAAACCGCTATTGCCTATCGATAGTCATGCAAACTATAGTATAATCAACTCATAACCATATTCGTGACCGCGATATCATCGTTAATTGTTTATTAGGAGGTTTCTTATGGCTGCAACTGAAAAACTGGTACTGCTTCATTCCAACGATATGCATGGCGATTTTCTCGCTGAAAAGAAAGGCACCATGCAGGAAGGCGGTGTTTCCCTGCTTTCCGGTTTCATCAAGAAAGTCCGTGAAGAAGAACCGAATACTCTGTTTGCGATCGCCGGAGACATGTTCCGGGGATCCATCATCGACTCGGAATACAAAGGCTTTTCAACGATCGAACTGATGAACTTCCTGGCTCCGGATGTCGTGACTTTAGGAAACCACGAAGTCGACTACGGTCTGGCGCATCTGCTATTCCTGGAAAAATGTGCCAGATTTCCGATCGTCAATGCCAATATGTATATCAAGACCAACCATACGAGACTGTTCAATCCCTATAAGATCATCGAAGTCAACGGACTCAAGATCATGTTTATCGGAATCATCACGGAAGAAGTCCTGGCATCCACCAGAAGCGAAGAGATCATCGGATCCTTTGTCGATGTCTGGGATGCCGCGAAACAGGTCGGCGTCATCGCGGATAACTATCGCACCACCAGTATCGATCTGACCGTGCTGCTGACTCACATCGGTTTCGATATGGATAAGAAACTGGCATCCTTGCTGGATCCGAACTGGGGTGTGGATCTGATCATCGGCGGTCACACTCATACGTTCCTGGATGAACCTTGTATCGTCAACGGCATTCCGATCGTCCAGGTCGGTGTAGGTACAGACCAGATCGGCCGTTTCGATATCGAGATCAATACCGTGACCCATGAGATGGAAAGCTACAAGTGGCAATGCATCCCGATCAATACCGAAACCTGTCAGCCCGATCCGATCCTGGAAGAAGTGCTTAATTCCTACAAGCAGGAAACCGACCGCAAATACATGAAGATCATTACCAATTTCAAACGTACCCTGACACATCCAAGAAGAAATATGGAAACGGAACTGGGGAATCTGTTTGCGGATCTTCTGCAGGTCGATTCCAGCTTCGACATCATGCTGTACGCGTCAGGATCGATCCGTCTGCAGGAACTGGGGCCGATCGTGCAGTACCAGGATCTCTTGGAATGCCTGCCTTACGGAGGACCGGTCTATATGCTGGAAGTCAACGGACGGCAGCTGCGGCAGATGATGCTTTATATGCTGAGGGATGAAGCGCTGGATGGTGACGGACATTCCGAGTTCTACCAGGTTTCTAAAGGATTCAAAATGGTATACAACCGCACGACGCATGACTTTGAAGAATTCAGTCTCAATGGCAAGAATATCGTCAACAACCAAATGATCAAGATCGCCCTTCAGGACTATCATTTCAAGAATTTCAGCGATTTCTTCCATGTTCCGATCGAACAGGTTCTGGCAAACAAGAAGGCCAGGATGGTCATTACGGATGATTTCTCTATCTTCGAGGAATTGCTTTCAGGAATGAATCAGATCGATTCAGAAGTCGAAGGAAGGATCACGATCAAAAAGTAGTTTCCTCCAGCATGAACCTATGGAAAACAAAAAAACAAGACTCCGGTCTTGTTTTGTTTTGAATCAATAAATTGAAGAGTCAGTTTTCCAGCTTTCTCTTGATCAGATCCGGCAGGAAAAACAGTGCGACCGCGATCACCATGCCGACAGCTGCCGTCGTTCTCTCATTATTCTTAAAGAAATCCAAAGCGACAAATGCGCATATCAGTCCCAGAACTCTGCAGAATACGCTCAGAACCACTTTTATCACAGAACTTACTTTTTTCATAAAGGCTCCTTTACCTCGTCCATTATAACGCAAATAAGATCATTCTTCTTCATAACGCGGCTTGACGATAGCTCCATTCTTTACCATCAGCGGTTCATAGATCTTCAGTTTGGACATCCTGCCGATCTTCAACTTTAGCAGTACCCGCAAGGCATGTGTCGAATTCACGTCATGCATGAACTGCATCTTCATGATCTTAAGCTTGTACTTCAGGCAGGTTTCATAAAGTACAGGGAAACGATCCGCCTGATAGATAAGATAGACTTCCCCGTTGTCTTTCATCAGACGACGGAAGGAACTGAACAGATCATCCAAAGGCAGGGATTCTTCGAAGAGCGCCTCTTTGAAGTATTCGTCATCCGTGACATTATTCATTTCGAAGAACGGCGGATTGCAGACGATCACATCGACCGGATCGATCTGCAGATCCTGCACTCTTGAACAGTACAGTTTGAAACGATCTGTATATTTCGAAAGATTCTTTTCTGCCAGTTCCAGGGCATCTTCATGGATATCCACGCCAAAGAGTTCCTTCGCTCCATGGTGATGCGCATACAGCAGCAGCGCCCCTGTATTCGTCCCGATATCCAGTACCGATTTGCCGATCATTTGATCCAGAAACATTCCCAGAAAGACCGTATCCGTATTCACTTTCACGAAACGGTCATCCTGCAGGAAATCATAATCGATGTATTTCAGAAGATCATTCTTCATCTTCATATTCCCTTGCGATCTCGAACCAGAAGATCGAACCCTTACCTACCTTCGAATCGACGCCATAGGACGCGTTATGCGCTTCCAAGATCGCTTTGGCGATCGCCAGACCCAGTCCTGTCGAATTGACCGAACGGTTGAAATTCTTATCGACCTTGTAGTAACGGTCCCAGATATAAGGCAAAGCCTCCTCGGAAATGCCGCTGCCGTTATCGATCACTTCGAGTCTGACCTTCTCTTCATCCGCGATCGAACGGATGATGATCTTGGAATCATCATCGGAATATTTCAAGGCATTCGAAAGGAAATTGTAGACAACCTGCGAGATCTTGATCTCATCGGCATAGATCACGCAATCCGCCAGATCCAGAACCAGATTGATGTTCTTCTCGTTGATCGCTTTCGACAGCAGCAGTACGACATTATCCACGCATTGTTTCAGATCGAAATTATCCCGGTTGATCTCCATGACTCCGGATTGCAGCTTCGACAGTTCCGACATATCCGTAACCAGACGATCCAGATAATCGCTCTCCTGGATGATGACATCCAGGTGTTCGTTCCTCTTCTTGGGATCTTCCCCGGAGATGTCTTTGATCATTTCGGCATAAGCTTTGATCATGGTCAGAGGCGTCTTGATGTCATGCGAGACATTGGCCAGAAGGTCTTTACGCAGGTCGTTGACCTTTGAAAGCTTATCCGTGGCATCGTCCAAGGTAGATGCCAGATCGTTGATTTCCGAGAAAGAATTGGTCTTGAACTGCACATCATAGTTTCCTTGAGCCAGCTTATTGGCTTCATCTTTCATCTTGACGATCGGCTCGGAAAGATTGCGGGACAGAAAGAACGCCAGGATCAAAGCGATCCCGATCACGATCAAAGCCAGATACATGTACTGATTCATGATGAAATCGATATAGGATTCGATCGGCTCCAATGGCGTATTCAGGATCAGGTAGTAGTTCGCCAGATCCGTTCTGACCATCTTGCCATACAGAAGCATCTCAATATCGGTAATCGGTGAGTTCAGAGTCAGAGATACCGGATTCTCGTTCCGTATCATCTCGATAAAAGCCGTAGGATCATTGAGGATCGTAAATGTCTCCTCTCCCACCGTAATCGGTTTATCCAGCATGCACAGCTGCCCCAAAGAATCCGGCGGATAATAGATGCGGCTTCCGTTCTCGTTGTAGATGACCGCACAGACATTGTTGCCGATGATCGTACGGGCTGCCGATTCGATATCGTTACTGCTGAGATCGTCCTTTAATAATAAAGACTCCATCGTCCCGGAAAGCACATCGATGATATTGAGACGGTCATTGCGGTAGTACGGCTTGATGATCACGACCAGCAGAAAACCCAGCAGCAACATGATCGCTACCGAAAAACCCAGAAAATACAGCCAGGTCGAAAAACGGATGCCTTTATAGTTAAACTTCAAACTTGTACCCCGTACCCCGGACGGTCACGATATGGGAGGCATACGGACCGAGATCTTTTCTCAGCATCTTGATATGCGTATCGATCGTCCGATCGTCTTCGTAATAGTCCGTCTGCCAGACCCCAAACAGCAGTTTCTCTCTGGCCAGAGCGATATTCTTGTTTTCAACCATATAGATCAGAAGATCCAGTTCCTTCGGCGTCAAAGTGACCTTTTCCTCATCGATCGTTACGCTTCTGCCATCCACATCGATGACCAGCCCATCGAAACGGTAGACCGCATTCGGATGCTTGTTCCGACGCTCGCATACGACCTTGATCCTGGCCATCAGTTCTTTCGGAGAGAACGGCTTGGTGACATAGTCATCCACACCCAGTTCAAAAGAAAACAGCTTGTCATCCTCTTCCTGTCGCGCCGATAGCATGATCACAGGCACATCCTTGATCTTCTTTATATTCTTGCACGCCGTAAAACCATCCAGCTCCGGCATCATGATATCAAGTATGACACAGTCATAATCATTATTACGGACCATTTCCACCGCATCCTTGCCATTGTTCGCCTGATCGCACTCGTAATCATTTGCCTTGGCATATTCCGATACGACTTCCCTGATCTTGATTTCATCATCCACGATAAGTATCTTCATACACTCTCCTACAGCACCGTCATCTTTCTGACCAGACACGATGCTTCCTTCTCGATCTTTCCCTCAAAACTGACATACTTCCCTTTGACCAACTGATCCTGATACTGGCTGTACAGACGTGGCATGACCGCCAGCGAGAGCTGCCCTTTGTCATCGATCAGATCGACAAACGCCATCATATCGCCCTTCCTGGTCCGGATCGCTTTCACTCTTTGAATGAGACCAAATCCTTTCACATCCCCGTAACTGTTTGACAGATCATAGAGGTTATCCGTATCTATATTATACTTTTTCTTGACATCCAATAAAGGATTAAAACTGAAATAGAAACCAAGTACCGCTTTCTCATTCTCTGCCAGGACGAGCTTATCGTCATGATAATCTTTGATCAGCGGCCGATCATCGAAGTCTTCCAGCAGGGATGTCTCATTCTTATGGGCATTCGCATACATGAGCACATTTTCCAGGTTTCTGATCATCGTGTAACGGCTCAGTTTGAATGCATCCAAGGCTCCGGCATAAATCAGATTTTCGATCACATTGCGATCCACACCGGCATTGCTGATGCGGCAGACCGCATCCAGATAGTCTTTGAATAATCCGTTCTCTTCCCGTTCTTCGATGATCTTGCGTACGGAAACGGAACCCACATCCTTAATGATACTCAGGGGCATGACGATGGTGTCATCCTCGATCCTGTAATGATCATAAGACCGGTTGATATCGGGGGCACAGACTTTGTTTCCGATGTTCATGCATTCATTGATGTAGTCATACGTCTTGGACTGGGAACCGATGACCCCGTTCAATAACGCTTTATAGAATGGCAGAGGATAGTTCGCCTTCAGATAAGCAAGCTGATAAGCCACCAGAGCATACGCGATCGAATGCGACTTGTTGAAGCCGTAATTCGCAAACTCCTGGATCAAGGCATAGACCTTTTCGCTGATCTGCCGGGAATAGCCCATCTGCAGACAGCCGTTAATGAAATCCGGATACAGCTTCTGCAGCTCTTCTGCATGTTTCTTCGCCATCGCTTTCCGCAGGATATCAGCCTTGGCATAAGTAAAGCCCGCCATCTTTCTGGCGATATCCATGATCTGTTCCTGATAGACGATGATGCCATAGGTTTCTTCCAGAATATCCTTCAGACCGGGATGCAGGTATTCGATCCGCTCGGGATGTTCGCGGTTGGCCAGGAATAACGGGATATTCTTCATCGGTCCCGGCCGGAACAAGGCGATCGCCACGCCGATTTCTTCCAGCGTTTTCGGCTTCATCTTGCGGATGAGATTGCGCATGCCGGAAGATTCCAGCTGGAAGATGCCCAAAGTATCCACATTGCCGATCAGTCTGAAAGTCGCAGGATCATCCAAGGGGATATCCTGTATCCTGAACGGTTTTTCTTTGCGTATATCGTCAACGATCTCGGAAATGATCGTCAGGTTCCGTATCGCCAGAAGATCCATCTTGATCAGACCCAGTTCCTCAAGATGTTCCATCGTATACTGGGTGGAATAGATATCGCTTTCGACCGAAGTGATCGGAACGATTTCCGTCAGTTTCTTGCGGGAAAAGACGACGCCTGCCGCATGCGTCGATTCATGACGCGGATTCTTTTCCAATTTCAGAGCCAGCTGGTACAGATGGCGGTATTTCTCTTCCGCTTCGATCCTCTGCTTAAACAACGGGATCGTCGCATAAGCTTTTTCCAGATCCATATCATTCACATTCGGAATCAGTTTGCAGATCATATCGATATCTCTGACGGTATAATTGAGAACTCTGCCGACATCTCTTAACACCTGTTTCGCTTTCAAAGTACCGAACGTGATGATATGAGCGACATGTTCCGCCCCGTATCTGTCACGCACATAACGGATGATCTCATCGCGTTTGTCATCCGGAAAATCCGTATCGATATCCGGCATGGAGACCCTTTCCGGATTCAGGAATCGCTCAAAGATCAGTCCGTAATGGATCGGATCGATATCCGTGATTCCAAGACAATAGGAAACCAGCGATCCTGCTGCCGATCCCCTTCCTGGACCGACCAGAATGTCATTCTTTTTCGCATATAAGATGAAATCATAAACGATCAGGAAATAGTCCTCGAAATGCATATCCAGAATGATCTTCAGCTCGTGTTCGAGCCGTTTCTGATAGACCTCAGGGATCTGATTCTTTAATCTGCGTTTCAGACCTTCTTTACACAAAGAAACCAGATACTGTTTCGAAGGAATGTTCAGCTTGTTCTGATATTCCGGCAGTTCCGTCGAGAATGCCAGACTGACGTTGCAGTTTTCTGCCAAGATATCGGTATTGTCCAGTTCTTTCTGATCAAACAGTTCGCTGAACCGTTCCTTGCTTAAGAAATAGCGCCCGCTTTCGCGGATACTGTCATCATCGCTGATCAGTTTCTTGTCCCGGATGCATTTGAGCACCTGATAGGCTTCTTCGTCTTCCGGAACGTTATAAAACGTCCGATTCAGCGCGATATAGCTGATGCCATGGCGATCCAGCACTTCTTTGAGAGATTCATCGCGCTGGCGGTTGATCGCGATATCATGGTCGGTCAGCCCGACGATATACTTGCCAAAAACAGCATTCTGTTTCTGTAGCTGTTCCTCGATCTCCTGCCGCTGTTCGATCGCTGCGGTCAGTGGCATCCTGTCTGACAGAAGGCACAGGATATTGTCTTCACGGAATTCATTGAGCGTATCTACATCGATCGCATCAAGCTTGTTCGTGCAGATGTGGCTGGAAAGACCCATCAGATTCCTGAAACCGCGGTCATTGCGCGCATAAAGAATCATATCATAGGTCCGTTCTTCATGCAGCACAGAGAATTCCAGTCCGTAAACAGGCTTGATATTGGCCTTCTGACAGGCTTTCTTGAAAGGCATGGCTGCAGTCAGGACATTGCGGTCCACCAGCCCGAGACTGCTGTATCCGTATTTCTTGCCATAGAAAATCATGTCCTCGATCGAGCACATGGACGACAAAAGACTATAGACGCTTCTCAGGTATAACGGACAGCTCATTTCAATTCCTATTATATCCTATGTACCGGACCCTATCCCTGCAATTGATACCGTGCGACAAGGTTCATGGTCTCATTACCGATATCGTCATAAAGCGTTCTCTGAAAAGAGATCCCTTCATGAGACAGACACAGTTCCAGAAAACACAGAAAGATACCGATATCGATATGATTATAGACGACAAGCCCGTCCTGAGGCATGACGCCGATCTTCTTCTCATTCCTGTACCGGCAGACATCCAGACGGTCGTCTTCTCTTATGACTTTCCAGGGCTGGCTGTTACAGGCGCTTGGCGCGAAACGAACGATCTCGCTCGCTCCATCTAGCAACGGTCCTTCCCAGATCTCACCCAGTTCTTTTCTTTTGGCCTTGAACATGTCCTTTCTGAATGCTTTCTCAGGAACTTTCCCGATAGCGATCATGATGACATATTTCAAGTCCTCATAGTCGGGCATTTCATTTTTATTCAGACCGAACCAGAGCGTACCGATATTCATCTGTGCCAGGTACAGATCCAGCTGTTCCCCCAGATAGCCGATATTGGCCAGGGCATTCGGTTTCTCTTCACTGTAAAACAGCACGACTTTCTCCTGCCCTCTTTGGCAGGATGTTTCCTCATTCTCCGCGATACGCATCGCTGTACGGATTCCCGGATCTAACGGCACAAGAGAGCTCCAGATCTCCTGGATTCGTTTCAGTTCATCATCGGAAATGCTGTATGCATCATGATACGCTTTCCCGGTTGGCGGATCTTTGAATATATGAAAAGACTTGCGTTTAAAAATCATCGGATAGAGATCATTGTTGATTCTGTTCATATCTTTAGTCTCTGTTAATTTAAAATCTTTTGCAAGTCTTTATATGAATGTATTCAGACAATTAAAATCAAATACTTTTTTTAGCTATGTTTATGCTTTCTCCTCTTTGATCATCTCCATGATCACATCTTCATCATCCCGGATCTGCAGGTAAGTGCCGCTGATGCGTTCAAGTTCGTCCCCTGTTTTCAGATCGGTTTTCACGACATCTCTCAAGCAGATCTCTTTTTTGTTTGACAAAGAAGCCGAATACTTCTCGACATATCCCTCATAGATGATTCCTTGATCCTTCAGGATGATCTTCACATGTCCGTCATATTCATCATCTTCATCAAACAGATTATCCCAAATGGACATACGCACCTTTCTGGATTTTTCATTTCTCTTTCTGTTCAGCGTCATCGTTCCTCTGACGAACTGCGCCTCAAAGTATCCTAAAGCGACTGATAATACGCTCGCAACCATGATTTCCGTCATACTGATCTTCACGCTTGAATCCAGCAGTGCATCAAGAAACGTAACGCCTCCTCCAAGCTGCTTAAAAATCACATACGTGATGGAATAGGATACAAACGCGCTCAAGACGACATTGATCACAAAATCTCTATTGTTCATATCGTTTCTGTTCTGACAGATCTCGTAAATAAACGTTTCGATGATGCCAGGAACAAACAGAACGATCAATCTTACGGTCAGTTCGGTAGATTCCATTTTTATACCCCCTGTCTGATGAATGTCTTTGTCATAACGCTATCCATGATAGCACATCTGTTCCTGTACCGCAGATATGCTCATGGATCCATATCATTTCTGTTGTCTCAGAAAGAACAGGATGCTATAATATAAATACCCATGGGGGGTATTTTATGGAAAAGACATATGAAGTCAAAGGAATGACTTGCATCATCTGCAAGAATACGGTCGAACAGGGTCTCAGGAAGATCGAAGGCGTACAGGATGCCAAGGTTAATCTTCTG